>CANNRR010000301.1 GCA_947508055.1 Burkholderiales bacterium | reverse complement strand
GTTTGCGACAGATTGAACAATACGCGCGAGCTGTCGATGAGGTCGCCTACATCCACATTGCGTCGCGTAATCACGCCCGCAAAGGGGGCCACCACGCGCTTGAATTCCTCCAACTGGCGCAGGCGCTGAACGTTGGCTTGCGCTGCCTCCAGATTGGCCTGCGATTGCGCCACCGCGCTGCGCCGCTCATCCAGATCCTGTTGCGACACCACGTCTTTCCTGCGCAGCCCCTCCCACCGCTCCAGCGTGCTCCTGGCCAATGCCAGACTGGATGCGCTCTGCTCGCGGGCGGCTTGCGCCTGCACCAGTTGCTGGTCGATCTCGGGGGTGTCAATCTCGGCCAGCAATTCGCCTTTGGCCACCTTGCTGCCGATGTCCTTGGTCCAGCGCTTGACATAACCACTGGCGCGTGCAGCCACCGGCGCCTGCACAAAACCCTGCAACGTGCCCGGCAGGGCCAGGGTCTGGCTGGCGCCGCTGCGCCTGGCGACCGCGATTTTTACATACTGCCTGGACTGCTCGGTGCTGGTTGCCTCCAGCGCCTGGGCATTCGCCATTCGGACCAAAACGGTGCGGCCCCCGCCCAACACCAGCAGGGCCAGCACGACCAGGCTGGCGACCTTGGTTCTGTGCACGATTTGCTGGCGTTTGAGAAGCTCTGTGTGGGATTCCTCTGGATCGAATGCAATCGGGTGTACCCCCAGTGCCGAATGGCGTTCCTCAGTCATAACTTAGGTCTCCTGGGTCTGGATAACGGTGGGCGGCTGCGGGCCGTGCGCAGCCTGGCGGCGTGCGAGACGCTGGTGCACCGCGGCAAAAACCACGGGCACAAAGAACAGGGTAGACACGGTGGCAAAGATCAAACCGCCAATCACGGCACGGCCCAAGGGTGCGTTTTGCTCGGCACCTTCGCCCAGGCCCAGCGCCATGGGAATCATGCCGATCACCATGGCCAGCGCAGTCATCAGCACGGGCCGGATGCGCGTGGCGCCGGCTTCCAGTGCTGCTGCCAACGGGGGTACACCTGCCTCGCGGCGCTGCCTGGCAAACGAGATCAACAAGATGCTGTTGGCCGTGGCAACACCCATGGTCATGATGGCCCCCGTGAGAGCCGGAACGCTCAGCGTCGTGTTGGTGATGAACAGCATCCAGGCGATGCCAGCCAGAGCAGCAGGTAACGCGGCAATGATCACCAGGGCATCCACCCAGGACTGGAAGTTGATGACGATCAACAGGTACACCAACACGATGGCCATTGCCAGCCCCACGCCCAGGCCCAGAAACGACGCCTGCATGGTTTCAACCTGGCCACGCAACACGATTTGGTTGCCGCGTGGCAGCCGGGTCCGCATCTGGTCTACCAGCTCTTGCACACTGCTGGCGACACTGGCCAGGTCTGTGCCCTGTACGCTCACATAAATGTCAATGGCCGGCATGATGTTGTAGCGCGAGGCCACGGCTGGCATCCGGCTCGGGGTGGCCTCAACCAGATTGCCCAGCAGTTGGGTGCTGCCCGTGGCACCCGCTGCGGGGCCTGTGCCGGTGCCAATCGGCATATTGAGCAAAGCGTCCAGCGAATCGATCTGGTATTGCGGTGTTTGCACCGCAATGCTGTAGACCACGCCATTTTGCGGATTGAGCCAGAAGGCCGGTGCTGTTTGCGAACTGCCGGACAGCGCGATGAGTACGTTCTGACCAACGTTGGCGGCGCTAAGGCCCAGTTGTTGCAGACGCGAGCGGTCCATTTGCAGGCTTAGCGCCGGCAAATTCAGCCTTTGGTGCACATGGGCATCGACAGCGCCCTTGATTTTTCGTATGGATTGCGTGAGTTCGGCCGCCAGTGCGGCATTGCCAGCCAGGTCGGCCCCCGTGAACTGGACGTCGATGGCGGCTGGCAAACCAAAGTTCAGAATTTGCGTAACGATGTCGGCAGGCTGAAAGAAGAACTCCACACCCGGAAAGCGCTGGGGCAATTGCGCACGCAGTCGGGTAACAAAGCCCTCGGTGGGCGCGTGGCCTTCGCGCAGCGACATCAATATTTCGCCATCAAGTGTGCCGATGGTGCCCGCATTGCTGTACGACAGATTAATGCCGCTGTTGGGCACACCCAGGTTGTCCAGAATGGTCTCCAACTGGTCGGCCGGGATGATCTCGCGAATGGCCGACTCCACCGCGTCGGCCAGCCGCGCCGTCTCCTCAATGCGGGTGCCGGTGGGGGCGCGCATGTGCAGGCGAATCTGGCCGGCGTCGACACTGGGGAAAAAGTCGCGCCCCAGCAGCGGGTACAGCAGACACGAGGCCAGGCAAAAGCCCATGAACAAAATGGCAAACCTGCGCCGATGCGACAGCAGCGCCGACAGCGCCAGCGTATAGGCCCGGCGCAACCGCTCAAAGCGGCGGTCAAAGGCGCGGTACATGCGCTGCAACGGGCTGGGCCTGGGGTCAACACGGCCCGTATCCACACTGCCCATCAGCAACAACACCAACGTGGGCACCAGCGTGCGCGACAGCAGATACGACGCAATCATGGCCAGCACCACGGCCTCGGCCAGCGGAACGAACAGAAAGCGGGCCACCCCCGACAGGAAGAACATGGGCACAAACACGATGCAGATGCACAGGGTTGACACGAAGGCAGCCACGCCGATCTCCCCGGCGCCGGTGTCGATCGCGTCGTGGATGGGCTTGCCCATATGCAAATGGCGCTCAATGTTTTCTATCGTCACAATGGCCTGGTCCACCAGAATGCCCACCGACAAAGCCAGCCCCCCCAGTGTCATCAGATTGAGGGTCTCGCCCAGCATCTTGAGCACCAGGATCGAGGCCAGAATCGACAGTGGGATGGTCAATGCAATGATCAAGGTGCTGCGCCAATTGCCCAGAAACAGCAGCACCATGGCGGCGGTCAGCGCGGCGGCAATCAGGGCCTCCACCACCACACCCTTGATGGCAGCTTTGACGAACACCGACTGGTCAAACAGCGGCGTCACCTTCACATCGGGTGGCAGCACATTCACCACACGCGGCAGCAGGGCCTTCAGATTGGCAACAATATCGAGCGTGGAGGCACCGCCATTTTTCAGGACAGACAGCAGCACGCCCCGCGCACCATCCTGGCGCACCACATTGGTTTGCGGCGAAAACCCGTCGCGCACCTGGGCCACGTCGCGCACATAGGTGGTGCTATTGCCGATCGTGCGCACCGGCAGGTCACCCAGGCCGCTGATGGTATTGGGCGAACCATTCATATTGACGGTGTATTCGGTGGCACCAAACTTCACGGTGCCCGAGGGCAAAATCAGGTTTTGCAAGTTGATGGCATTGACCACGTCGGCCGGAGCCAAGCCGCGCGCCTGCAACGCCGCGGTGTCCAGATCAACCGAGATCAGCCGGTTCTTGCCGCCGTAGGGAAAGGGCACGGCCGCACCGGGAATGGTGATCAACTGCGGGCGCAACTGGTTGACCGCCGCGTCAAAGACCGATTGCTCGGGCAGTGTCGGACTGGACAGTGCCAACTGCACCACCGGGATGCTGGAGGCCGAATATTTGATCACCAGCGGTGGCGTGATGCCGGGTGGCAACTGGCGCACCTGCGTCTGCATGGACGCCACCACCTGGGCAAGGGCGGTCTGGATGTTGGCATTCGGCTGGAAGAACACTTTGATGATGGACACACTGGCAAGCGACTGCGATTCAATGTGTTCAATGTCGCTGACCGTGGTGGTGAGCCCGCGTTCGCTCTGGCCGGCAATGCGCTGACCCATCTCCTGCGCCGACAGGCCTCCGTAGTTCCAGATGATGCTGACCACCGGAATATTGATTTCCGGAAAAATGTCGGTCGCCATGTTGAGCAGCGCAAAAGGTGTCGCCAGCACAATAAGCATCGCCATCACAATAAATGTGTAAGGGCGACGTAACGCCAACTGGACCATGGACATAGGGTGTGCTTTTCGATTGCGGTGGCGTGATGATATACAGCCCGTCTTTAGCGGCAATGTATGTG
>CANNRR010000300.1 GCA_947508055.1 Burkholderiales bacterium | reverse complement strand
TTGGTAGCCTCATCGCACTGCCGCTGTCCAGATTCCGCTTCGCGCTGTGGCGGGTTCCCCTGCCAACGCTGTTGGTTGGCATTTATGGATTATTCGGCTTTCACTTTCTGCTGTTCATGGCTTTACGGAACGCACCAGCCGTCGAAGCCAACCTGATTAACTATCTGTGGCCCTTGGGCATGGTGGTGTTGGCTCCCGTATTTCTTAAAGGCATTACCCTTCATACACGCCATGTAGTGGCGGCATTGATTGGATTTTCAGGGGCTGCCATTGCCATCTTGGGACGTGGCGCTTCTGGCGAAACTGCATCTGGCTTTCAGAGTGGCTACCTGCTTGCAGTGGCATCGGCCTTTGTATGGGCCAGCTATTCGTTGATGACACGACGACTGCCGAGTTTTCCAACTGCGGCTGTTGGCAGCTTCGCTGCAGCATCTGGACTTTTATCCTTGGCTTGCCACGTACGACTGGAGCCTTCGGTATCACTGAGTACCGATGACATTCTGCTGATTGCAGTGTTAGGACTTGGGCCATTGGGCGGCGCGTTTTTTTTGTGGGATGCCGCCATAAAGCTTGGCGACACCCGTCGTATTGGTTTGCTTGCCTTTGCAACGCCGATTCTTTCTACCATTTTGCTGTTGGTTACGACTGGGCAGCCATTGCAATGGAACGTTGCCATCGCAGCGGCATTGGTAGTCGGTGCCGCTATATGGGGAAGTCGGTAGCAGAACCAGTTCAATTAGGGTGCTACAAAGCTGGCACCTGCGAACGGCTGCACCAGAGCGCCACAAGCGCCCCAAACTCCTGCGCCGGCAGCGGTTTGCTAAACAGATAGCCCTGGTAGGTGTGGCAGCCCAGGCCAGCCAGGAAGTCGCGCTGCGCTTCGGTCTCCACGCCTTCCGCGATCACTGCCAAGTCCATGCTGTCAGCCAGCGCAATCACCATCTTGGCAATAGCGGCATCATTGGTGTCGCTCAGGATGTTGCGCACAAAGCTCTGGTCAATCTTGAGTTGGTCCAGCGGCAGCCGCTTGAGATAGGAAAGTGACGAGTACCCGGTGCCAAAGTCGTCCAGCGAAAAGCCAACGCCCCTTGCCTTAAGCGCATTCATCTTGTCGATGATGGCCTCAATATTGGCCACAAGCAGACTCTCTGTCAGTTCGAGTTTTAACCCTTGCGCCCTGGCCCCAGTGCGCTCGAGCGCGCCGAACACCTGATCGACAAAGTCAGCTTGGTGGAACTGGTGTGCGCTGACGTTGACTGCCACTGTCAGGTCTGCTGTCTCGGGCTTGTCGGCCCACAGTACCAATTGTTTGCAAGCGGTTTCCAGAACCCAGCTACCCAGGGGCAGGATCAGGCCGCTTTCCTCTGCCACCGGAATGAACTCAGCGGGCGAGACCAGGCCGCGCAATGGATGCGTCCAGCGCACCAGCGCTTCGGTGCCGATGACCCTGCCTTCACTGGTCACCTGTGCCTGGTAGTGCAGCACAAACTGATTGTTTAGGAGCGCCTCACGCAGGCCGCTTTCCAGCTCTGCCCGAGCGCTGACCTCGGCCTGCATCTGTGGCGCAAAGAAACGCAACGTATTGCGCCCGCCGGCCTTGGCGTGATGCATGGCCAGTTCCGCCTGATTCAGGGGCACATCGGCGTCTTGCGGTGTTGCATCGTCGACCAGGGTGATGCCGATGCTGGCGCTGCAGTGGACATCAGAACTGCCAATCTGGTAGGGCTGGCTCAGAGCCAGCAGGATCTTTGCTGCTACCGCTTCGGCTTCTGTAGCCGCCTGCTGGGGGATCAGGCTCAGGTTTTGCAGCATGACCACGAAGGCGTTACCGCCAAGGCGCACCAGGGTGTCGCCCTTTCGGATGCAATCACCAAGCCGGTGAGCCACGCTCTGCAGCAAGCGGTTGCCGTTTTCGTGGCCGATGGTTTCATTGAGATTCTTGAACTGGTCCAAGCCGACCAGCAGCAGTGCGTCCTGGCGTGGCTCGCGGGCACGGTCAAGCTGGGATTGTTGCAGCAGCACAATCAGGTGCTGGCGGTTGGGTAGGCCCGTCAGGGGGTCAGAAAACGCCAAGCTTTGGATTTGCGCCTCGGCGTCTTTATACGAAGTGGCATCGCTGAAGGCAGCGACATAGTTGCTGACCCCACCGGCCGCGTCTCGCACAGTGCTGATGCGAAGTGTCTCGGAATACACCTTGCCATTCTTGCGCCGGTTCCAGATTTCGCCCTGCCAGGAGCCAGTGCGATTGATGCTGTCCCACATCGCAGCGTAGAAGGCCCGGTCATGGTGGCCTGAACTCAGCAGGCGCGGTGTCTGCCCTATGGCCTCTTCAGTGGTGTAGCCAGTAATTGCAGAGAATGCCCTGTTGACCTGCAAAATCACTTTAGCGGCGTCAGTAATAAACATGCCTTGCTGGGATTCAAAGGCCGCAGTGGCGATGCGTTGCTGCCCCTTCACCTTGGCAATCCAAGCGCGAAACAATGATGACACTGCAGTAGCAAGCGAGGCAGTTACCAAGATCGTCATCCAATGCGACTGCCAGGGCGTCAGTTCTCCACTCAGGAACGTTTCCTTGAGAACTTCATACCCTGCCATGAAGAGCGCCACGATGCAAAAAACTGCGAACAGTGGCACCCCGCGCAATATGTTTTGGTGCTTTACCTTCATGCAATCAATACGCAAAACTACTGCAACAAAGGCACTGGTGAGCTCAGACGGCTATCGACCCAGGCGGCAACAGCGCATGGGCTGAAGGGCTTGAGGATATAGGTGTCGGCACCACGCTTGAGTGCCTCCACCACGTCGGCAGTGTGATCGCATGCAGTCACCATAGCTACGACAATATCTCTGAGTTGGTGGTCGCGCTTGATCGTATCGAGCACTTGAAAACCATTCATTTCCCCTGGCATCATGATGTCGAGCACGATCAACTGTGGGTGATGAACTTTGGCTAGTCGCAGTGCAGACACACCGCTATCGGCTTCAATAATTTCATATTTCCCGGACAAAAGAGCAACCAGCAAGCGACGAATATAGGGGCTGTCGTCGACGATCATGACCTTCGGAATCGGTACCGCGTTGCCTGTAGTGACGGTCGGCCTATCCATTGGCCTGCACCACTGGATGAATTGAGTGGCGACTTGCTTGTCGCGGAACTCGGTGGCCATGTTCCGAAATCCGGCTTGTATGCTCTTGAACGCAAGCACGATGTCGGAGTCACCCTTGGCGCCTTTGCACTCGCTATCGACCACGCTATCAGAGCGCAGTCGGGGCGTAGATTCGTTTGCCTTCATTGACGTGGTCATGCGCTTTTCCTGGTGGACGATCTGTGCCTAAGCGTTGCCGACTTTGAAAAACGTTCTACGTGAACTGAACTTGTCCATGCACATCTCCTCGAAATCAGAATCTCAGCAGCGAGCTGCGGGGTATAGGACACGATGAAAAATCAAAACAAAGGGTTCGCCCCAACGCACGGGAAATTCACCCGATAGGGTTAAATGGTCAGGTCCAAGTTCTGTGCGTCGCTGCTGCGCCGTCCTCGGACCCATGCTCGGCAACAACTGCACCGTCACAATATGCATCATATGATGATATATTTGCGCGGTCAAGGTGGGCAAACCCAAATAACAACGCAAAGTCGCAGGGTCGAAGCGTGGACGCAGCGGAAGTTGACCTTTTGCTGCCCTGCTTGATCAAGACACTTTGTTTTCAGCACGAGGGCACTTATGTTCAGTCAGAGTATTCGAAATGTGATCGAACCGAAAAGATTTCTCACGGCTACAGCCGACGAGACCGTCAGCAATGCCTGCAGATTGATGCAGACAAGGAATGTCGGTGCCGTCCTTGTCCTGTCCAGTGGTCGTCTCATTGGTATCTTTACCGAGCGGGATGCCGTATTCCGCGTGATTGTGCCGGGCCTGGATCCTGGCAAGACACCGCTTCGGGACGTGATGACAGCGCAACCGCTCACCATTGGTCCCGAGAAGTCTTACGGTCACGCCATGCTGCTAATGCACGAGAA
>CANNRR010000299.1 GCA_947508055.1 Burkholderiales bacterium | reverse complement strand
TTAGAGTCTTCCGTCTGCGGCGCCCATAGGCAGCATGCTTTTGACGTCGTAAATTACGGCACCACTCTGACCGAAGGCTTTGATGCCTTGTTCGCCCAGTGCCACAAACTGCCGGTGACCCACGGCCAGTACTATTGCTGCGTAGTGTCCGTTTTGCGGTGGCTGCTTCAGGCAAGTAAGTCCGTATTCGAGTTGGGCCTCGGTCACGTCAATCCACGGGTCGTAAACATCCACGTGGGTGTTGTAGCCCTGCAGGGCTTTGACGATATCCACCACTTTGGTATTGCGCAGATCGGGGCAGTTTTCTTTGAAGGTGAAGCCAAGCACCAGTACCCTTGCCTTGGCCACTGCGTGGCCTTTCTTGATGAGCAACTTGACGACTTCGGCAGCCACATGGCGGCCCATGGCGTCGTTGATGCGGCGGCAGGCAAGCAGAATGTCCGGGTAATAGCCAACGGACTGGGCCTTCTGGATCAGGTAGTACGGGTCAACGCCAATGCAATGGCCACCAACCAAACCGGGTTTGAAAGGCAAGAAATTCCACTTGCTGCCAGCGGCGGCCAGTACTTCATGCGTATCGATTCCAAGCCGGTGAAAGATGAGCGCAAATTCGTTCATCAAAGCGATGTTAGCGTCGCGCTGGGTGTTTTCTATCACCTTGGATGCTTCGGCCACCTTGATGAACTGTGGCGGACCGTTAACCAGGCGGTAGGTGGCGGCTACGTAGCTAGCACCGAAGATGGAGTGGTTCATGGAGCAACGCTTTGGTTCATGGTTATTTTGTGAGTCGGTAGCGTTGTAACCGGCTGTTCGGCTTGTCTTGAACGGTTGCCTCAATCAGGCCACTTGCCACCAAACTGCGTATGACCTTGTTTAGTTGTCCTGATACTCCTTTTTGACCGAGCGCGGTAGACAGCTCGCGTTTGCCCATAGGTGTTTTCTCGATCAGATGTAACACTTTGGCTTCAAGCGACAAGTCCGACTCTGGCTGCGACTCTGGCTGCGACTCTGGCTGCGACTCTGGCTGCGACTCTGGCTGTTTTTGTGCAAACGTGACTTCGATACCGCCGCTAATTTCTTTTGCGCCAAAGCTAAGTTCCGGGTAGTCGCGTAGCGCCTTGCGGATGCGGATAAAGCCGCTGCCATATTTCTCGATGTTGCCGGTGAGGTAAAACGCTTCGGCAATCAGCTTGTTGCGCAGGCGCGATTTGTAGTTGTCGGAGCTGAGTTCGGCCAGGCTCAGCCCGCCATAGAGCAGCCCCGGGCTATAAATTGTGATTTGATCGTCAAATATCTTGATCTGGATGTCCGATCCGTCGGTGTAGTTGCGGTGGATGACGGCGTTGAGCAGTGCCTCACGCAGGGCAGGCAGCGGGTAGCCAAAGCGTTCTTTGCGCTGGATACTGCCATCGAACTCAAACGCAACACTGACGTACGAGATGATGAACTTCATCGACTGCTCGACCACTTCAAAGAGCGTGTCGGTAAATTGCCGGTCGTCGATGATCATGCTGGGGGTCTTGAAGCGACCGATGTGGACGTGATGGCGTATCGGTTCTTTGGCGAACAGCAGCATGGCAGCCCACGTGGGGTGTCCATTGACGATGTAGTTGAGTTTTTCAAGTGCGGCGAAGTCTGCGCTTTCCAGGGCGAAGCGGCCGTTGTCGTTGACTTGGCTGATGAAACGTTTGATTTTGGGCAGCGACAACGCATCGAGCGTGTGTGTGCCGGCTTGGTGTGCATCCCATGAGAGTTGCAGTGATTGCAGATACAGATCGGCAATTTCACCGGTCGTGAGTTGCTGGTTGGAACTGGCGATGCGTTTGAAGTAACGTCCACGCGTGTTGACGGGTTTGACGGGGAATTCGCTCATGCGAATGACTACGACGGTTTTGCCTTGTTCGGTATCGGCGGTGATGTCTGGAATCAAAGCGGGGCTGGTAGCAGATTTGATTTGACCCAGCCATTCATTCAGCGTTTCTTTGCCCAGGGTTACGCCGCTGATTGCGCCCGCATCGGTCACGCCGACCAGCACGGTGCCGCCCTGAGCGTTGGCAAAGGCGACCAGTGACTCAACCGCAGTTTTGTCAAAGGAGGCCTTGAACTCCAGCGTCAGGGATTCACCAGCGGCGATGAGGGTGCTAAGGGCAGCGGGGTTCATGACAACTGCGTCAAACCTTGTAATAGCCCCGATACCAATCCACAAACCGTGCCACACCGTCTTTGACTGCGGTGTTGGGTTTGAAGCCAACCCAGGCGTTGAGCTCGTCGGTGTTGGCAGAGGTAGCGGGTACGTCGCCGGGCTGCATGGGCAGGTAGTTCTTGATGGCGGTGATGCCCAGCGCACTCTCTAGCGCGGCTATGTAGTCCATTAGCGGTGTGGGCTGGTTGTTGCCGATGTTGAACACGCGGTAGGGTGCGCTGCTGGTGGCGGGGTCTGGGCTGGCCGCATCGAACGCGGGGTTGGGCGTGGCGGGCTTGTCGAGCACGCGGATCAAGCCTTCGACGATGTCGTCAACAAAGGTGAAGTCGCGCACCATGTTGCCGTGGTTGAAGATGTCTATGGGCTCGCCCGCCAGGATGGCTTTGGTGAACAGGAACAGCGCCATGTCGGGCCGGCCCCACGGGCCGTAAACGGTGAAGAAGCGCAAACCGGTGCAAGGCAACTGATACAGGTGGCTGTAGGTGTGAGCCATCAGTTCGTTGGCCTTTTTGCTGGCAGCGTAGAGGCTGATGGGGTGGTCGATGTTGTGGTGTTCGCTGAACGGCATGGCGGTGTTGCCACCGTACACGCTGGAGCTGCTGGCGTAGGCCAGGTGCTGCACGGCGTTGTGGCGGCAACCCTCCAGAATGTTGGTAAAGCCGACGATGTTGGAGTCGATGTAGGCGTGCGGGTTGGTGAGCGAGTAACGAACGCCAGCCTGCGCAGCCAGGTGGATGACGCGCTCGGGCTTTTCTGCGGCAAAGAGCGCGGCCATGCCATCGCGGTTGGCCACGTCGAGCTTGTGAAAGTGAAAGTTGGCGTGGCTGCTCAGGCGCGCCAGGCGGGCTTGTTTGAGGGTGACGTCGTAGTAGTCGTTAAGGTTGTCAACGCCCACCACTGTGTCGCCACGCGCCAGCAAGCGCAGGCTGGTGTGCATGCCTATGAAGCCGGCTGCGCCGGTGAGGAGGATTTTCATAAATGGGGACTTATGTAGTCATTGCGAGGAGCGGAGCGACGTGGCAATCGATCCCACAGCCGCGAACATGGGCGATGGCTCCGGGCTTTTATCGCCCTCAAGCAACAAGAACCCAAGTTTTTCGTAGAAACCAACAGCTACCGGATCAGCGTCGAGATAAAGGCCATAGCAACCCATTTGAGTTGAAGATTGTTGGGTAATCGCCAGGGCTTGCTTCATCAGTCTTCGGCCCAGGTCACGGCCCTTGTAGGCCTTGTCTACGCCAAGCATGACCAACCGGGCGCATGGAATCTTTTTTGGCAAAGATCCCAGCCGCAATGCAGACAAGGCTGACATATCGATGGCATGGTTGGCAATGGTGAAGAAGCCGGCAAACTGGTCGTGCTGGTCAGAGTCGGTCAAGACATAGGCAACACTGAGCTGTCTTTTTACCTGGGAAGGCAGGCTTTCGCGAACAAACTTGTTGATGACGGGGTGTTCGCAATCGAACTGCTTTCGCCCAAAGTAGGTTTTGCCTGGGTCGAAGATAGAAATTTCAATGCTCATGCTTTCCGTGCAGGAAAGTCCGCCAGACTCATGAGTTCACTCATTGCTGGCGTAGGCAGCGGTGGGTTGGTTAACAGTTGAGCCAATGCGGTCTGACCGGTTTTGGTCAGGGAAATAAGAGCATGCTCAGCAACAACCTGGCGCGCTTTCTCCATTGCCGAGCCCAGCACAAACGAAGTGAGGTCCATGCCGTCCAGGGCAGCCGCCCGGTTGAGCAGTTCCTTCGCGTCATAGGTGGTTTTTAGCTCCATGCGGGCCGGCTTGAGTGTTGCGGTGTTCATTGCATCTTCCTGATTTCT
>CANNRR010000298.1 GCA_947508055.1 Burkholderiales bacterium | reverse complement strand
GATTTTTGAGAATAGGTGGACGCGACGTTGTAATAGAGCTTCAGGTTCATGGCTGTGTTCCTTTGACTATAGTGGACGGCGGAATCACAGTACGCTGAGCCCGGCGGCCTCGGACCTGTGGATTCCTTGATTTGCGACGTGATTCAAGCGCCTGAAATGGCAGCTTGAGGTGCCATTTTGCCCCGTTGGTGTGAATTTCTTAAGGCTCCACTTAATGACCCTGTTGCCATGCTGGGTGCTGGTGGCCGACGGCTACTTTGAGCACCGCCTACCTTGCGATGCCACGCAGATCGGACGCTTCCGTCGTGACCTCGGAGAAGCACCACCATGGAGTCATCAAGTCAAGCCGTCTCGCCACTACGTCAACGCATGATCGAGGACATGCGACTGCGCAAGCAGGGGCCCAAGACGCAATCTCAACGCGACCATCGTTGGTTTGAATTTCTTCTTCAGTATCGCGTTGGACCGTGAAGATGTCATGGCCAGGATGCAGCCGGTGCGCTTGCCGCTGCGTGTGGAACAAGGCAAACGATGCAAAAATCGTTACGCCATGCTCTCTCCCGTACTGCTGGAGCGCCTGCGGGTGTGGAGGCGCGTTGCACGCGCCCAGTAACCCAACGACAGCATTGTGGTCACGAATTCAATCAAAAGAATGCCCCGGAATCCAGCCATTACGAATTGCTGCGTCGTTTCATCCATCGCATCAGGCCGCCAACCAAGGGCAGCTTTTCGTACAGTTCTTCAGCCGCGTCCCAGTAATCGCGGTGCAAGCCAATGCGCCCTTCGTCGTTCAGCACCAGATGTGAACCACCCAAAATGCACTGCGCCTGGCCCCGTTTGAATCGCCTGAAAGTAAAGTGAAACTCCCAGGTCAGAAAGCACTGCGTACCCTGAACGATGCGCCCTGTAATGAGGAAGCGCGGATTCTCCAGATTCACATACATGTGGCGAAAGATGCGCTGAATCTCGGCCACGCCCTGCACATCGTTAAACGGGTCCTTGAAGCGTGCGTCGGGGGCGTAAAGGGTGTCGAGCGTTTCCACACTCGCAGGGGTGAGGGTCTGGAAGGCTTCAACAATGCGATTTACAGCGGTGTTCATGGGGTTTTCTAAGCCGGTTTGAGGCGACGCATGGCTGCAAACAATGCGGGGTAGGGCAAGAGTTGCAGGGCTTTCATCCAGCGGGTAAAGCGCTTGGGGAAGTGGATTTCAAACTCTCCGCGCGCCCAGCCGCGCAGTATCTCCTGCGCTGCCTGCTCCGCGCTGATCAGGGCGGGCATTTTGAACTGGTTTTGGCGCGTCAACGGTGTGTCCACAAAGCCGGGGTTGATGAGCGATACGCCCACGCCTTGGGCCTGCAGGTCAAGGTACAGCGTCTCGGCCAGGTTAATGAGCGCGGCCTTGGTTGGGCCATAGGCCAGGCTGTTGGGCAGGCCCCGGTAGCCCGCCACACTGCCCATCAAACTGATGTGGCCGCGCTGACCGGTGTGCTGGTGCAACGGCTGCGCCAGCAATAGCGGCAGCACCGCGTCCAGCACGTACAGCGCACCCAGGTAGTTGATTTGGTTGTGCTGCAGCAGGTCCGGCATGTCGATGCGGGTGGCGTCCATGGCGTGGTAGTGGCCCGCACAGTACAGAACGCAATCCAGGCTACCCTGTGCCGCGAGGGCAGAAGCCGCCGTTTTGACGGCGAGCGGATCGGTGACATCAAGCGTAAGCGCAAAGGAGCCAGGGTGCGCAGCGGCGAATGCGCTGAGCGCGCCTGCACTGCGTGCCGACACCACCACCTTCGCACCTTGCGAATGCAAAGCCGATGCCGTGGCGCGACCAATGCCGGTCGACCCACCCACCAGCCAGACGGTACGGCCACGCCAGTCAGCCATGGGCGGGTTCAGTGCCATGGCTACCGCTTCACAAATGAAAGCGTCACTTCGCCCAGTCCCACGCCCCATTTGCGCATGGCGGCTTTGTTGAGCATGACCTTGTCGTTCATGAGGTACATCCAGTCGTCAAACTGCACCTCGATCACCTTGCCGTTGACCGGCAGGGCCAGGGTATAGGCCCAGTTGAACGCATTGCCACTCTGCTGGCCTTCAGCGCTACCCACCACATCGTCCGCCTGTCCGGTGTAGCGGCCATTGGCGTGGCGCGTCAGGCGCCAGATGCGCCGCTGCGCCGTGCCATCTGAGTAGGTGAAGGCCTCGTCCAGCACACCCGTGTCGCCGGTCCAGTTGCAGTTCATCACCACGGTAAAGCGTTTCACTACCTTGCCCGAGCGGTCGGTAAAGAGGCCGTAGGCGTCCAGCGTGCCGTTGAAGTAGTCTCGTAACTCCAGCACCGGGGTTTGCTGGGCGTAGTCTTGAATTTGCGGCGTGCTGCAGGCCCCCAGCAACGCGGTAGAAACCACTGCTGCGATGAGTAACGATCGGCCGAGAAAATAAGGTGGTTTCATGATGTATGCGACTGGGCCGTGGGCTGGATGATGAACAAATGGAGCGCAACGGCGGCCAACGCTTTGACCGCACAGGGCAAGAAGCAGTAGGCGGTGCTGAGCAACGCAGCCGCAGCCGCATCCCGTGCGCCGGGCACGTAGCCCAGCCAACCAAGCAGCGGCAGCGTCAGCCCTGCGGCCAGCGCGAGGTTGAGCTTGGTGGCAAAGTTCCACCAACCAAAGTAAGCGCCCTCAGCGCGCCCACGGTCACCGGCTTTTGCAATCACCCCGGCCAGCAGTGCGCCCGGCAGTGCCAAATCGCTGCCCAGAGCCACGCCGGACAAGGCGCATACCAGCAAGAACCACAGTGCATCGCCGGCGCCGAGTTGGCTGGCTCCTGCGAATACGGCAATCGACAAAAGCATGCCAAAGCGCCAGCTGCGCGCCAACCCCCAATGGCTGACCAAACGCAACCACAGCGGCATGGAGAATGCGCCGCATACAAAGTACACACCCAGCGCGGCAGACTGCATGGTCTCACTGGCCTGTAGACGGTCTTGCACAAAAAACAGCAGCAAGGTCGCAGGAATGGCGCTGGCAATGCCATTGAGCAAATACACCCCTAAGAGGCGACGAAAGTTGGCGTTGCACCATGGCTGCCACAGTGCACCGGTGGTGACAGCCGTGGCTTGGACTGATGCCACAGCGGAAGATGAAAGGCGCAGCGGCCGGGGTGCGCGGCTCCAGGCCCACCAGCCGATGACGAGCCCGAGAAGCAGCAGCGCCAACATGGCAGGCACACCCCCTAGCGAGGGCGTGACTGCAGCCAGCAACACCCCCACCAGCCCCAGCCCTTCGCGCCAGGCCACCACGGAGCTTCGGTACAGCGCATCGCCACCCAGCATGGCGCCCCAGGATTGGTGCGCCACCGACAATGCGCTGTAGGCCGCATACGTGACCACCAGCCACAACCCTGCCCACCACAACAATGCGGTGGAACCTTGCACCAGCGGTACAAAAAGGAATGAAAACCCCACAGCCAGCACGCAGGATGCCAGCGCCCCCAGCGCCAGCACCGCACGCAAGGAGGTGGCGTACAAGCGATCACACAGGCGGCCCAGCAAGGGGTCAATCACCGCATCCAGCAATCGCGCGCCCAAGAGAAGCGCCCCCAGGGTTGCCAGCGACACCCCCCACTGACGGGCATACAGATTGGGCATCAGCACATACAGCGGCAGCGCGCAAAACGCCAAGGGCAAGCCCAGCAGACCATAGCGCAGGCCGTCACTCACGCTCCAGGCCAGCGTTGCGGGTGCCGCCGCCGATGCCGCACGGAGGCTCATGGAGAAGTGCCCACCGGTACCGTAAGCTTCGCTTGCGCCAGCAAGGCCCGACGCATTTGGGGCTCAGACGTTTGCGCAGCGAGCCAAATGCCAAAGAACTGCTCGGCAAAGGCCCGGTCGCGCACTGCGCCCAGCAATCGGCCATTGCTCCAAAACACCGCGCCCTCGGCGGGTTGGTTCACGCCGGTGATGCGGTCGCCAGTCTTGACGTCCGGAAACAGTGCGCGCATCTGGTTCTCCCAAGCCGCTTCCTGTGCCGGGGTC
>CANNRR010000297.1 GCA_947508055.1 Burkholderiales bacterium | reverse complement strand
GTGGCCTCGTTCGGACCGGTTGTTACCGTTTGACCGACCTACAATGTTCGTCAGAGGCGTTGGCAATCCGTCTGCCCGCGCTGCACGACTTCGCAATCACGGGGAAAACGCCATGCAAATTTCATCCAGCATCTTCAAGGCCTACGACATTCGCGGCATTGTGCCGTCCACCATCAACGTAGACGTTGCGCGCGGTCTGGGGCGAGCCTTTGGTACGGTGGCCATGGCCGAGGGTGAAACAACGGTCGCGGTGGGCCGCGACGGGCGCTTGAGCGGCCCCGCGTTGGTTGCCGCTCTGGTGGCCGGCTTGCAGGACGCCGGTGTCACCGTGATCGATGTGGGCATGGTGACAACACCCATGCTCTATTTCGCGGCCAACACGTTGTGCAAGAGCGGCATTCAGGTCACGGGCAGCCACAACCCCAAGGACTACAACGGCTTCAAGATGGTGCTGGGTGGCCGCGCCATTTACGGGGATGAAATCCAGAACCTGCGCACGCTGATGGAAACCGAGACCTGGAAACTGCAGGCCGGCGGCATATGCCAAAAAGCAGATGTACTGGAGGCCTACCGTGCACGCATTGTGGGCGGCATCACGCTGGCACGACCCATCAAGATCGTGGTGGACTGCGGTAACGGCATTGCCGGCGCGTCGGCACCCGATATCTTGCGTGCTATCGGCTGCGAGGTGACCGAACTGTTCAGCGAAGTGGATGGCAACTTCCCCAACCACCACCCCGACCCCAGCAAGCCCGAGAATTTGAAGGATTTGATTGCTGCTCTCAAAGCGGGTGACGCCGAGCTGGGCCTGGCCTTTGACGGTGATGGCGACCGGCTGGGCATCGTCACCGCCGATGGCACCAATATCTACCCCGACCGGCAGATGATGCTGTTTGCGCGTGACGTGCTGTCGCGCGTGCCCGGCGGCACCATTTTGTTCGACGTGAAATGCTCGCAGCGTTTAGCGCCCACCATTGCCGAAGCTGGCGGCGTGCCCCTGATGTACAAGACCGGGCACTCGCTGATCAAGGCCGAGATGCGCAGAATCGACTCCCCCCTGGGTGGCGAAATGAGCGGCCACATCTTCTTCAAGGAACGCTGGTATGGCTTTGATGATGGCACCTACGCCGGCTGCCGGCTGCTGGAGATTGTGAGCCGCGTGGCGGACGCCAGCGCCATGCTCAATGCGCTGCCGACCAGTTTTTCGACGCCGGAGCTCAATGTGCACTGCGACGAAGGCGAGCCGCACACGCTGGTGGACCAGTTGACACAGTTGGCAAATGATGTGCTGAGCACCGACGGGCCGCCCCTAGGTGCGAGCGACCCCTTGGGGGGCAGCGTATTACGCGAAGCGAAAAGCGTGGGGGCCACATTCAACACCATTGACGGCATTCGCGTGGACTGGCCCGATGGTTTTGGCCTGATTCGCGCCTCCAACACCACACCGGTGCTGGTGCTGCGTTTTGAAGGACACACCACGGCAGCACTGGCGCGCATACAGGCTGACATGCTGCACCTGCTGCGCTCGGTCAAGCCCGACGCCAGCTTTGCCGAGGCGGCGCATTGAGTCAGACCCCCGCGACAACGGTTGGGAAGCGGGGGGGCAAGGTCCTCATCGTCAAGTTGTCTTCTTTGGGGGATGTGGTGCACGCCATGCCAGCGCTACAAGACCTTCGCCAAGCCCTGCCCGGTGTGACGGTCGATTGGGTGGTGGAAAACGCGTTCGCTGCGCTTGTCGCGCGCTGTACCGGGGTTGAGCGGGTGATTCCTTGCGACCTGCGGCGTTGGCGCAAGTCGCCGTTTACCGCGCAAACCCGATCCGAGTGGCGTGCGTTCAAACAGACGTTGCAAGCGCAGACCTATGACGCCATCATCGATCTGCAGGGGCTGACCAAGTCGGCACTGGTATCTTGGCTGGCACGCACGGCACCCAAAGGACGCCGCTATGGTCTGGACAACCAGACCGAGGGCTCCAGCTTTGAGGCCCCGGCCCGCTGGGTGGCCGATGTGGCCATTCCGATGGAGCCGCATGTGCATGCCGTGCAGCGTTCGCGCTTGCTGTGCGCGGCTGCTTTGAAATACACCGTAACTGAGCCCGATCGCTATGGGTTGGTGGCTGGTACTTTTGCCGCGTCTGCGCCGGTGGTCAAGGGGCATGGCGGCAATGCTTTTGCGCCGCGCAAGCCCCGCGTGGCGCTGATGCACGGCACTTCACGTGCGGACAAACAGTGGCCGCTGGCGCACTGGATTGAACTTGGTCAGCGCCTGAATCACAGTGGCTTTGCGGTGGCTCTGGCGCATGGTAATGCAGTGGAAAAAGCGACCAGTGAAGCCATTGCGGCACGGTTGGAGGATGCCTGGGTTTGGCCGATCATGGGGCTGGACGCCGTGACAGACACCATGGCGCAGTGCGCTGGTGTGGTCGGGGTGGACAGTGGCTTGAGTCATATTGCGGTGGCCCTGGGCCTGCCCCATGTTCAGATTTACAACTTTGACACCGCATGGCGCACCGGTCCCCACAGCACCGCGCCCAAGGCGGCCCGCCAGGTCAGTGTGTTTGATACGCCCTGTCCCACTGTGGATGCCGTCTGGCAGGCGTGGGAGAGTCTGGATACCCCCGTTTTGTGCCGATGATTGGTTCCCTGTATTCCGTCTTGATGCGGCTGTTACAGCCGCTGGTGCGCGCCAAGCTGCGTCGCCGTGCCCGTGCAGAGCCCGGCTATGGGGAATGCATCGAGGAGCGCTTTGGCCACTATGCGGAAGCACCGGACGCAGCGGCGCGCCCGGCCGATAAAGGCGGCTTTTACGTTTGGGTGCACGCCGTGTCCTTGGGTGAAACCCGCGCCGCAGCGGTATTGGTGGAGCAATTGCGATTGGATTTGCCCGGCATGCGCCTGTTGCTGACCCACGGCACGGCCACCGGGCGCGAGCAGGGACGTGTGCTGCTGCGAGAGGGCGACGCGCAAGTCTGGCAGCCCTGGGATACGCCAGACGCGGTGCAGCGGTTCCTGACGCATTTTCAGCCCCGTGTGGGCTTGCTGGTGGAAACCGAAGTCTGGCCGAATATGGTGGCGGCTTGCGCGCGTGCCAATATGCCACTGTGTTTGGTTAATGCGCGCCTGAGCGAAAAGTCATTGCGTCAGGCGCAAATGCTGGCCTGGGTGTCGGGCCCGGCCTACCGCGGCTTGCGGGCTGTCTGGGCGCAAACGCCGGATGACGCACGGCGGCTGAGCCAGTTGGGTGCGCCGGTGATGGGCGTGACCGGTAATTTCAAGTTCGACGCTACGCCCGACCCGGCGCAACTGGCGCAGGCGCGCGCGTGGCGGCAGGCGTTGGCGCGCCCGGTGGTGGTGTTTGCCAGTTCACGCGAGGGTGAAGAGGCACTTTTGCTGGAAGTTCTCAAAGGTTTTCGGTCTCTAGCGCCCGTGGAATATGCGCAAGCAGCTACTAAAAACATAGCATCAGGGGTGCAGTGGCTGATTGTCCCGCGTCACCCGCAGCGCTTTGATGCGGTAGTAGATCTATGTCGGCAGCAGGGATTTACTGTTTCCCGGCGAAGCGAGTGGCCAGGCGGTGCGCAAGCGGCCGACATTTGGGTGGGTGATTCTTTGGGCGAGATGGCGCTGTACTACGCCCTGTCTGACGTGGCTTTGCTGGGCGGCAGCTTTGCGCCGCTGGGTGGGCAGAACCTGATCGAGGCGGCCGCCTGTGGCTGCCCGGTGGTGATGGGGCCGCACACCTTCAATTTTGCGCAAGCTGCGGAACTGGCAATGGCGGCTGGTGCAGCGTCTGAGGCGCCTGACTTGCCGCAGGCGGTAGACAAGGTGCTGGCGTTGCTTCGCTCGGCGCACGATTTCCAAGTGGCAGTGAACGCCGCGCAAGTTTTTGGGCAGGCCCACCGGGGGGCCGCAGCCCGTACTGCGCTGGCGGTGTGCCAGTTACTGGGCGCTGACGGGGTGCTCCCCCAGACCCACTGACTCGGGTTGTGGCTTACGGGGCCAGTTGTGCGTTGATGGGCTGCAGGTCAGCGGCCTTGAGTGTTCCCGCTGCCTGACGCAATTTCAGCCCACCCACCAGCACGTCG
>CANNRR010000296.1 GCA_947508055.1 Burkholderiales bacterium | reverse complement strand
CTCAACTCATCGGCGATTGGCCCGGTGGGTGGCAGAAATTCGGCGATCACTCGCTCCTCGCGAAGTACGTCCAGCAGCAGCCCGAGTCCAGCGCGCAACTGGTCATGGCCTCTCAGCGCCATGCAATGGCAATCACAGCCTGGCAGATGGAAATTCAGAAATTGACTAACGCAATCCTCGTCGAGTTGACTGGCCGTGAGGGTGCAGCGGGCCATCCAGTGGGCAAAATGCGCCAGTGCGTCTATGTGGCTACGAGATGTTTGCCGAGAGTAACTTCCTCGCTCAAGATTGGCCGTGTAGGCATCAACATGCGCGGCAAGTGGTCCGTCAAGTAGCCAGGTCTTGGCTAAGGGCAATAACGAGCTGATCGAATTCATGGTGGTCTCCAGTTGTGAAGCCACCACTCATGCGCCCGTCGGGAAATTATGTAAAGTTAACAGCCTGCCAAATTCGGCTGTTCAGGGGGGAATGCAGCCATGCTGACGCAAGACTGTTCATAACTGGGAACTGTGCATAAGGGTCTTCTGGAGCCAACCATTTTTCTCCCAAACTGACGATCAAAATTGAAAGTCAGCAATGGAGCAAAACGCAATTCGGTAGTGCAGCGCAAGAAGCCACTCGCCGGGGTCCGCCATCCGGCTACGAAGCCCCACGCTTGCCGCCATTCAGTGAGTGACGTCAGCGCATGAAGGTCACCAGAAATATCACGGCCAACAAACAAGCCGCCACGCCCAGGACGACCAAGGCCGCCGGATCGGTGCCCTTGAATTTTTTGACGCCTTTCGCAAAATCTCTCGGGAATTCTTCTGTCACGGTGTTGTCTCCCCATGCAAAGTGGCCCATCTACCGATTCATCCATCTGCTGAATACGCCCAACAGATGCGGTCAATCTACATCTATTCATAAGGGGTCGCAAGTGTCGTTTCCACTAGCTGTGCTGCGGTATAGCCAAATAATCGCGTCCTTGTCTTCGTGGGAGTCGTCCCATCCGATCAATCACGCCAATTTCAATATTCCGTGCTCCACCGAACCAGGAGTTGACTAAGTTGATGTGCTTTGGTCTAGATCAAACAGGCCTTAAAGATTGTTTCAAGTCATTCAAGGATCAATAGAATCAAAAGTTGTTCACCGACTTTGTTCGTAAAGTTGTGGATAAACGGAAGAAATGACTCGGAATGTGATGCTGCCATTGGGTTTCCCCTCAGTGCCCAACTTTTGAGCACCGATAGTTATTTATGGCTTCCAAGAAGTTGCATACTGGGCAGTCTGGCGATTCAACAATCGATGCACAGCATGACGCGCTCATCGTCAGGAGCAGAAGACTCCTGGCAGCCACCGATCAGACAATGCTGACCCTTTGCGCAATGGACCTGTACCAACACATTCGGGAACATTTTGCTGACGAAGAACGCCTGATGCGCAAGCTCAAATACCCTGGATTGAAGGCACACGTTGATCAACATCAAGGTTTGATTTTGAAGCTCAATGCCATGGTCAAGAATCTTTCCATCGAGCCAAACAAGAATGTTGCCTGGTCTTCCTTCATTTCCGACTTGACCCGGAACCACATTGACACATACGATGAACTACTTAGTGCCTTCTTAAAGCAGCGGAAAGCCGTCATCACGCAAGACCCTCCCAAGTCCTTGATCGCGCAATAGCCGCTGTCATGGCACATTATTTGAAAGGGAGTACCGATGACTTTGAGATCCATGGCTAAGGGCCACCACTCCCTCGCAGAGTGGCTGTTCTTGGCTCTGGTGTTGTTGATCGTTGGCGGGTACTTAGCCGATTCCTTGAACGAGAGCCGCGATCGCATCAATGCACGCGAAAGGGATCGACTAAACCACCAATGTACCGTGGTGAGCATGAACCTGAGTCGCCAGTTCATCACGATCAACACCGCGCTGACCGGCATCCTCAAGGAAGTCCCTCTCTGGCGAAAGAGCAATGACGGCCAAGCATTGGCCGAACTCCATCTGAAGGCGCTGAACAATGCCATGCCGGGCGTTCTTACCTTCCTCGTGTTCGATGCCCAAGGAACCGTGCAAGCCTCGGACAAACCGGATCTCGTAGGCAAGAACTTTGCGCAAAGGGAGTACTACCGCGCAGTCATGGAGCATCCAAATCGGTCCACGCTTTACGTCAGGCCCCCCTTCATATCGAGCCGTGGAAACCTCACCATGAACTTGGCTCGGATGATTCCGGGCCCGAATGGTGAATTCGATGGTTTGGTGGTGGCAGGACTTGATGCCGGTGAATTCAAGGTCTTGCTCGACTCAGTGATCTACCGACCCGGCATCCGGGCCGCGCTGATTCATGGCGATGGCATCCCGTTCCTGATGGCCCCGAACAGCAAAGACGTAGAGGGCGTTGATATGGTGAAGCCGGGCTCGTTCTTCACTCGGCACATGAGCAGCGGTCGTCACGCCAATGTATTCACTGGGGCTTTCAATTTTGTTGGTGATGAGCGCATGGTCGCCCTGCAAACGATTCAGGACCCGGCCCTGTCCATGGATACGCCCATGGTGATTGCCGTAGATCGGCCTCTGCAGGCCATGTATGCCAGTTGGAATCGGGAGTTTCTCAAGTCCGGTGTTTCGTTTGGCGTGCTGACTGTCCTTCTAGCCTCTGCCCTATTTCTGCACCAGAGGCGTCGGCGCCTTCTGCTGCGCGTCAGGGCTGAGCACGAGGCACAGAAGAGTGCCGGAGTCGAAGCCCTGCGTCAGAGCGAGGAGCGCTTTCGTAACCTGACAAAACTGTCATCCGACTGGTACTGGGAACAAGACGATCAGTTTCGTTTCGTCCGCTTGGGCGGTGATCTGGATCAGAAGACCCGTGCGGTGAACAGTGCTCATGTCGGTAAGACGCGCTGGGAAATGCGAGCACTGAATTTGACGGAAGCCGATTGGCAAGCCCATCGGCAAGTGCTGCAGTCGCATCAGGAATTTCATGATTTTGAACTGCTGCGGCGCGATAAGGAGGGCAGGACATATTGGACTTCAGTCAGTGGGATGCCCATTCTTGACAACCTGGGCAACTTTAAGGGTTACAGGGGCGTTGCACGCGACATTACAGCGCAAAAACTGTCAGATGAAAACATCAAGCATTTTGCCTTCTACGACAGTCTGACTCAGTTGCCAAATCGACGTTTTCTAAGTGACCGATTGACTGTTGCCTTTGCAGCTAGCAAACGCAGTCAACAATACGGCGCACTCTTGTTCATCGACTTGGACAATTTCAAGCCACTCAATGACAAGTATGGACATGAATTCGGCGACCTGCTTTTGATTGAAGTGGCTGTGCGGCTTAAGTCCTGCGTTCGCGAAATTGACACGGTGGCGCGCTATGGCGGGGATGAATTTGTGGTTATCGTCGGTCATTTGGACTTGGGAAAACATGAATCATCAAGCCAGGTCGGAAGACTCGCCGAGAAGATCCGCGCCAGCTTGGCTCTCCCCTATGTACTCACAGTACCGCAGGACAACGGCAGTGCGACTGCGACTGTCGAACACCGCTGCAGCGCGAGCATCGGCGTCACGTTGTTCTTCAACTATCAGGAGAGCGAGGACGAAGTCCTCAAACGTGCCGACACTGCCATGTACGCTGCCAAAGAAGCGGGACGCAATGCAGTTCGGTTCTTTGAGTCTGGTGATCAGGGTTGACCGGTGACTTGCATGCCATTGAGATTGCAAAGAGGCCGAATTGGATGCGCTAGGGACCCGGAAAGTACTTGCCTAACCCAATTGGCATCAGAGTCAGAACTACTATTGAAGTTGCTGATGTCGATGTCCGGTTTGTGGCGAGCAAATCAAATCCTCGCTGAACTGCTTAGTGTCTCTTGCCGGTTTAGGAGAAGGCGGCCGCATTACGTCGCGGCGTCGGGTGGCCAGGGTTAGTACGCCGGCGGAGACATTGAAGCAGGTGCAAATTGATGCTCAGACCGAGTCGATAGCGAAGCGACCATCAAGAAGGGGGCAGCCATGCGAATCGAAAATGACAATCATCAGATTCATGAAGTTCGGATGCACATTCCTTATCGAAAGATCTTCGGACTCATTGCCATCACTTTGATGTTGCAGGCAATCGGAACTCTAGCCGT
>CANNRR010000295.1 GCA_947508055.1 Burkholderiales bacterium | reverse complement strand
TTGTCACTGAGTCACAGCGGGCTGCTGCGCTATAGCCTTCGGTTGATTCGGGTGCCCGCAATCGCTTTGATGACCGCAATGTGCGTTGCCTTAAACTGCCAGCATGAACCGCGCCACCGTACTTCAAACCCTGTCTGAGCACAAAGCACTGATGGTGCAGCGCTTTGGTGTCGCATCCTTGGCGTTGTTTGGCTCTACCGCCCGTGATGCAGCAACGCCGGATAGCGACGTGGATTTGCTTGTGAGCTTTATCGGGCCGGCGACGTCGGCGCAGTTTTTCGGGGTGCAGTTTTATTTGGAAGATTTACTGGGCTGCTCTGTAGATCTTGTGACCGAAAAGGCGCTGCGTCCCGAGTTACGTCCGTATGTATTGAAGGACGCGGTCCATGTCTGAACGGGAGTGGCGGTTTTACGTGAGTGACATGATCGGCTTCTGTAAAAAAGTCTTGGCATTTACGCATGGGTTGCAGCAAGCACAGTTTGTGGCAGACGCCATGCGTTTCGATGCAACGGTACGTAATCTTGAACTGATTGGCGAAGCTGCAAGCCATATTCCTCAAGAGTTGCGTATTGCCAACCCGCATGTCCCCTGGCGTATGTTGATTGCCACGCGAAATCAGTTGATTCATGGCTATCTGGGTTTGGACAACGATATCTTGTGGAACATTGTCCAAACGGATGTGCCTGTTCTATTGCATCAACTCCAACTTCTTGATTCTCAGTCAGTATGATTCGCGACATTATAAAAATGGGCGATCCGCGGCTGCTGCGTCTGGCCAAGCCTGTGCCACAGGCGGGTTTTGACTCCGACGCACTGCATCTGCTCGTCAGCGACCTGCTCGACACCATGATTTCTGCCAGCGGTGCCGGGTTGGCAGCGCCGCAAATTGGCGTCGATTTGCAAGTCGTCATTTTCGGTAGCCGTGACGCCAACCCGCGTTACCAGGACCGCCCGTTGGTGCCGCCAACGGTGCTGATCAACCCGGTCATTACACCGTTGTCGGCAGATGGCGACGCCACAGGCGACCTGGCCGAGGAACTTGATTGGGAAGGCTGCCTGTCGGTGCCCGGTCTGCGCGCCCAGGTGCCGCGCTGGGCGCATATCCGCTATGCCGGCTTCGACCAATATGGTGACCTGATCGATCGCACGGTAAGTGGATTCCATGCACGCGTGGTCCAGCACGAGTGCGATCACCTGTGGGGCAAGCTCTACCCCATGCGGGTGCGCGACTTCAGCCAGTTTGGCTACACTGAGGTTCTATTCCCGGAAATCGCATCATGCAAATGAGTCCCGAACTCACCAAGACGCTGACCGCTGCGGTGGATGGCATGCCCGCTTTCCCCAAAAGCGTGCAGCGTGTCCTGGAGTTGACGCGCGATGTCAACAGCACTCCCAAAGACCTGGTGGAGGTGATCGACAAGGACCCCGTGCTCACGGTCAAGATCCTCAAGGTTGTCAACTCCGCCTATTACAGCCTGCCCAAGCAAATTACCTCGGTTGGCCACGCCGTGGTGTACCTGGGTTTCAATACCATCAAGAATCTGGCCCTCAGCATTGCGGCGATTGGCATGCTGCCCAAGACCAACGAGGCCGGTTTTGACGGGCAGCAGTATTTACTGCATTCACTGGCCACGGCAGCCATTGCCAAGCAACTGGCCCTGAAGGTCGATGACGCGGACCCCATGGACTGCTTCATTGCAGGGCTGCTGCATGACTTTGGCAAGGTCGTACTGGCCCAGTTCATGCCCAGAGAGTTTCGCAGCGCTCTGGAGGTCAGTCAGCAGCAAGGCAGTTCGCTGCACCTGGCGCTGCGGGCAACGCTGGGTGTAGACCACGCCGTGGTCGGTGCAATGCTGGTCGAGAAATGGCGCTTTGCGCCCCATTTGGTGGAAACCATTCGCTACCAATACGGACCTGAGCTGGCTGATTCGGACATGATTGCCTGTGTATTTGGCGCCAACCAAATCAGCAAAAAGCTGAACTTCGGCTTCGCGGGCAACCTGTTGGTGGAGGAGTTCCCCGCGGCAGTCGGCAAGCGTCTGGGTGGCGTGTTGGAGGAGGTCATTGTCTCGTTAGGCGATTTGAACCCGCTGTTCGAAGAAGCCAAGATTTTTTCCAAGATCTGAGCGGTCAATTTCCCAGTCGGCCCGCATGCCCAGCAACCATTTTCGCAATCAAGTCACACTGTGGCTGGTTGCTGCGCTGGGGTTGTTGTGGTCGGCTATTGCCTGGGACGCGCACCGCACCGAAGAGCAAGCCCTGGATCATTCACGGCGAGAAACTGCGGCCTGGGCAACCACCTTTGCCAGTCAGGCGCAGGCGACATTTTTCTATGTGGACCATGCCCTGATGGCGTTGCGTCAAACCTGGCAGAGCCATCCCACTGAAATAGCAGAAACCATCAAGCTGCACCAGGATGCGGTGGAGGGGGCCATCCTCCAAGTGGCTGTTATTGACGCCAAGGGTTACTTGGTCTATAGCAATCTGGGCTTGCCCCAAGAGCCTACTTTTTTGGGGGATCGCGAGCATTTCACCGTGCACCAGGCGCAGTTGCAAGACCAGATGTTTATTAGTCGACCGGTTAAAGGTCGCGTATCCGGCAAGTGGTCGATTCAAGTGACGCGGCCCATGTTCCAGCGCGGTCAGTTTGCCGGGGTGGTCGTGATTTCGGTTGGCCCTGACCATTTTGTTAAGTTTTACCAGGCAACCGGATTCGGCAAAGACGGCGCAGCCCGCATGATTCGCGATAGCGGCGAAGTGATGGCCCGTTCGAGTGAGCAGGACAAATACGTTGGTACTGTTATCAAAACGTCGCCCTACACCGACGCCGGTGCTCCATTGCAGGGCAGTTTTCGTCGCTTTGCGCAGGTCGATGGTGTTGAGCGACTGTCCAGCTACCACCGCTTGCCGCAATACGGGCTGACCTTTGTTGTTGGTCCCAGCATCGAAGACATACTCACGACGGTGCGCGGGCAGCAAAGCCGTGCGCTGCTTGCAGGCTTGATGGTGAGCTTGCTGCTGGCGCTGGTGTCATGGCAGTTGCTGCGTAACGAGGCGCGTCAAATGGCCGCGCGTGCCGCACAGGACGAGAGCCGTGTTCAACTGCAGGCCAGCCATGACAAGTTGCAACTGGCGGCCAGCGTGTTTACGCACGCTCGTGAGGGCATCATGATCACGGACGCGAAGGGTACCATCGTTGACGTCAACGAAACCTTTACCCGTATCACCGGTTTCAGCCGCGAAGAAGCAGTGGGCCAAAACCCGCGCATGCTTAATTCGGGCCGCCAGTCGACTGAGTACTACGCAGCCATGTGGCGTGTGCTGCTGGAGACCGGCCAATGGTCGGGCGAGGTCTGGAACCGCCGCAAGGACGGCGAGGTTTACGCTGAAATGCAAACCGTCAGCGCCGTGCGCGATGACGCAGGGCAAACCCAAAACTATGTCGCCCTGTTCAGCGACATAACGCCCATGAAAGAGCACCAGCGGCAGCTGGAACGCATTGCGCACTACGATGCACTCACCCACTTGCCTAACCGTGTCTTGCTGGCGGACCGCTTGCAGCAAGCCATTCTCCAAAGTCAGCGGCGCAGGCGTTCACTGGCCGTGGTGTTCCTGGACCTCGACGGTTTCAAGGCAGTCAATGATCGGCATGGACATGCCACGGGAGACAGCTTGCTGATCACATTGGCGCAGCGCATGAAGGCGGCCCTGCGTGAGGGTGACACCCTGGCGCGCATGGGTGGTGATGAGTTTGTTGCCATTCTGGTCGACCTGGAACAGACCCAAGACTGTGATCCCGTGCTTGACCGACTGTTGCTGGCGGCCTCGGCCCCCTTTGAAGCAGGCGCGGCGGTTTTGCATGTGTCCGCCAGCATGGGTGTCACCGTATATCCGCAAGACGGCTCTGACGCCGACTTGCTGATGCGCCACGCCGACCAAGCCATGTATGCGGCCAAGCAGGCGGGCAGAAATCGTTATCACCTGTTTGACGTGGATCACGAAGTTGCTGTCAAAACCCGACGCGAAAGCCTGGACCGCATGCGCATGGCACTGGAGCGAAATGAATTTGTTCTCTGTTACCAGCCAAAGGTTAATATCCGCAACCGGGTGGTCGTTGGGGTGGAAGCCCTCATCCGTTG
>CANNRR010000294.1 GCA_947508055.1 Burkholderiales bacterium | reverse complement strand
GAAAGTACGAGGTCGTACGCAGAAAGATCCGCAACACCAATCGGTGCGGCTCTCCAAGCAACCGTCTGTTTGACACAACCAGGAAGTCGGCGAACAAATGATGATGGGAAAAGTATCGGATCAAGTTGGTATAACACGTCCGGCTGAAATGCCTCGATTTGCGCCAATAAAATATCCGCAAGATTACTACTAGCGCCAAGTCCATTCTCACGTGCCCAAAGCATTTGCAAGATCGGATCATCGCATACGGTAAAGAAACAATCCGGGTCCATGTCATACACGGGCTTGAGAATGTGGGTTGCACCGTAACGATCCTGAAGAAGCGCATCTTTGCGCTCCGCGAAAGAGGCGTATTCTGAAACAAGGTTTTTTAAATTAAAACCCATCAGGTAGTGTTGACCGAATCCTGCGGATTGAAATAGTCGCATTACTTACCTAGTAAGTGATTATGTTCATATTCTTATACGATATTTCTATTCAAAATGCTTTGGAGAAGTATTGCTTACCCGTCGCCATGGCGTAGCACGCTAAATTGAGGATCGAACCGCGGATGTTATATAGTCGGCCCTGCAAAATTCACTTTCAATTTAGGCACCCCAGGCGAGGTGCCCAAAAACTGGTTTTTTGACAATTCCACTTGAGATCCAATTGCCTACGCGAGTTGTCATCGAGCGCGCCTGCGTGCCGTGTGACGCTCCTGTAGCCCATGGCTGCTGCGACGCTGCCAATATTAGGCGCAAAAAAAGCGCCCCGATGCCCAAGCGCACGATGGCGCGCATCAACCAGCGCAGGTTGTACCCTGCCGCACAACTGATCGAGTGCAAGGCATCGCCCAACGCACCCTGCAGCCAACAGCGGTCCATGCGGTGATCGGACTTCAAGTGACCAATGGCAGGCTCCACTGCGGTTCGCCGCTTGAGCCACCCTTTTTGCTGCTTGCTCAAACTCTTGAACTTGCCCCGGTGAATGATCTCCTTGTCGGGGTTGTCAGCGTCCACCCCGCGAAAGCCCAGATCGACCACGATGTGTTTGAGTGTGACGGCAATGTCCTGCGTCAGATTGGTAGCTTGCTCCAGTACGGCGCTCAGAATGTGGCCGTCATACGGGTTGCCAGGGAAGGTACGCGCACCCAACATCAAGCCGTGTTCGTGCGATACCACCACGGCGCTCTTGACGCCAAACTCATAGGGCTTTCTGGCTTTGCCCTTGCCGATGCACTCGACCTCCGGCGCATGCAGTGCGTACAACTTTTTTTTGTCGTTTCGCTGTTGGGTCTGAATGCGCGCCGCACGCTCAAGCCATAGGGTCAGGTCGCTGATTGCTTTTGGATGCGCGGGTGCAAAGTCTGCGCCCTGCATTTTGCGCTGCACCTCTCGGATGACGATGCCAAGAATGGTGCGCTGGCGTTTGAGCACGCGCTGTAGCCTGCGAAACTGTTTGGCGTGGGCGTAGCCACCAGCCTTCCAACGCAAGGCTTTGCCTTCTTTGGCAAAGGTCTGTTTGAGTTGGATGCCTGCTCGTTTGGCGGCGCTTGCCACCTTGTGGCGTGCGATTTCCAGCAAGCGGCTGTCCACCGGATGAGCGATGGCTTTTTCTTGCACCGTCGTATCAACAATCACCCGCTCCAGGTCTTTGGGTTTGACGGCCTCAATGGCCACTGCTGTATCGATGGTGGCCTTGAGCAGCAACTCCAAGCCATCTTCGCCCAAGGCGCGACGAAAGCGCCCAATCTGCGTGGCATCGCATGGCAGGCGGTGCTCGTAGTAGTCCAGCCCACTGAAGTACTGCCACACGATGTTCTCACTCCAGCGCACTACCAGTTCTTCGTCGCTGAGGTTGAAGCTGTTCTTGAGATACAGCAGGCTGGCCATCAAGCGAATGGCAAGCTTGGGACGTCCAGCATTACTGCGACCGCCACCAATCACCGTCTGTGTGGTGCCAAACATGTCCTCACATTGGAGCACTTGGCCTACTCGGTTCTGATGTTCGAACTTCGCCGCTATTGCCGTCTCGATCTGAATCCACGGCAGCCGTGTGGCCAGCACCGCCAACGGATCGTTCAAATTGATCATGGCGTCAATGCGGCTGAGGAAAAAGTCAACTGGCTGCATCTCAAAATCCCCCAGAAAGTAACTCTTCTATTAACGTTTCTTGGGAGATTTGGTGCACCAGAAATATCAAAAAAGCTAGCATTCATGCGGGTTTGCGGGGTTTTGCAGGGCAGACTATATATTGCAACTCACCCATTTGCATTCTATATTGATTGACACAACTCACAGCTTGCGCCAAGCATGGCGCGTGTACACTGCCATATTCAGTACTTCAACCCGAAAACACCAGACAACAGCAGGCAGCAATGCCAGCCATACCAGCGCGACATGAATTGGTAGCCCTGGGCCAACCGCGACAGTCCCAATGGCAAAAGCGACCGCTAGACCAACAAACACATACAACCTGGCGCGGGGGAACTGCCGCCAGACGCGGGCGGAGACCTCTGTGCGAGCAATGAAAAACACGACGTAGGCCACTGCATTGGCCATGACCGCTCCGCGTGCTCCGTACTCCGGCACCAACCACAAGCTAAGCAACACGTTGGTGCACAGGGCCGCCAACGTGACCCATACCGTCAGCATGGTTCGCCGGCTGATGCCAATGCCGATACAAGTGACCTCAGACAGCGTATACAGCAGTGGCTGGACTATTGAGCAAAGGACCAGATACTTGACGTTGGCATAGCCAGCGGGCAAGACGTAATCGGCGAGCCATGAAAATAGTCCGCACACGACGAATATCCCGCACACAGCAGCCAGTGCTTGCCGTGCCACTGCGTCTACGCGCGATAGATCAGTACCCTCGGCGACCCATTTGTAAACAATGGGCGCCCACACCACGGAAAAAATTGATTGAAAAATGATGGCCACTCCAGCAAAGCTCATGGCGACCGAGTAGATGCCCAATTCGGAGAAGGTAGACATCGACCGCAAGGCGATGGAGCTGGTTGCAATCAAGCCCCAATAGGCAAGCCCCGAAAATATCAGTGGCGTACCGAATTTGAGCAGCGAGCGCACCTGTTGCCAATCCAGTTGCGCAGCTATCGCAGGGCGCCACTGCTTTCGTGTATTCCAGAGGTAAGCCAGCACGACGGCAATGGTGGACGCCAAAAAGCCCAACTGCAACTGAAGAAAGCCTCGCGGCAGGCCGAATAAGACAATGCCGCCAACGATTGCAAGCAGCAAGGCATTGGGAATCATCTGGCTTATCGAAAACGCCAGCCCTCGTTCTTGCATTCTGAGAATTGACGAAAGAAACCCGGAGACGAAAGTCGCAGTAACGGACGCCAGCGTAACCCAATAGAAGATTGGATTGGCAGTGCCAAAGAGCAGGAGTGACAACTGCGAAGCAAAGGCTATTGTGCCAAGCCCTGCAACCGCAAAAAGCGCAAATCCGGGTACAAAGCAGGCCTTCAGCAACCGTGCACGGTCTCGTGATTCATGAAACTCCCGCACATAGGCCTGATCCAGCCCCAAAACAAATAGCAGCATACAAAAGGACACCGTGATCTTCAGGATGTTCAACCGCCCCACATCCTCAGGACTGAAAATCCAAGCGACCATCGGAACCATGATCAGTCCAAAAGCGGCGCTGGCGATGGGGCCAAGGGCGAATGCCAATATCTTATTGGGGTTCATGGGTTAAAACTGCACTCGACAGTCGCCCAATTGTTCTGGGGATGTGTCGCGGGTCACGAAACCACCTCAGCGTAAACCTGTATAAGTCGCGTGGCGATAGCGGCTTCGCTGTAGCGGACTACGCATGCTTGGCGGATCTCAACAGGGTCGTAGTCGTTCCGGTTTTCGAGCATCTGTCGCATGGCGGCGGCTAGCGCGTTGACATCGTCAACGGGGATGAGAATGCCATCTTCTTTTCGCACGATCGATTCAGGTCCACCGCATCTGGTGGCAATCACCGGTTTCCCGAGGGCGAGAGCCTCAATCACAACCACGCCAAAAGTCTCATAGCGGCTGGACAAAATAAACGCATCGGCCGCTGCCATTTCAGCCACCACTTGTTCGCGCGACAGCAACCCGGTGAATCTCACCTTTTCGGTCAAGCCCAAGTCATTGGCCAATTCTTTGAGTTTTCGTAGCTCAGG
>CANNRR010000293.1 GCA_947508055.1 Burkholderiales bacterium | reverse complement strand
GCGGGGTGTTTCACTGCTTTACCGAGACGGCAGAGGTGGCCCGCGCGGCACTGGACATGGGGTTCTATATCTCGTTTTCCGGCATATTGACCTTCAAGAACGCCCAGGATCTGCGCGATGTAGCCGCTTTTGTCCCGCTTGACCGACTGCTGATCGAGACTGACAGTCCCTATCTGGCGCCGGCTCCGTACCGTGGTAAGACCAACAATCCTTCTTACGTTCCCTACGTGGCGGCTGAGCTGGCGCGACTCAGAAGTTGTTCTGTCGAGCAGATGGCCGAGTTGACGAGTCGCAACTTCGAAGCCCTGTTCAAGCGTGTTTTGGCGACCTGAATAGATCATGTCGAATATCATGTATTACATCCGATATGCGCTTTATCTATATGTATTTATTGGATATTCTATTTGTTATTCCGGGTCTTTCGACGATTTTTTCAGCGCACTCAAGCAGGACGATCCAGCGACCATCGAAATGTTGCTGAGCCGCGGCTTTGATCCGAATACGATCAGCCCTGCGGGTGAACACGGACTGATCGTCGCGCTTCGAGAGCCTTCCCTGAAGGCCGCATCGGCCTTGCTCGGCGCGCCCAAAGTCAACGTCGAGGTGCGCACCCCACATGACGAGAGTCCGCTGATGCTCGCCGCGCTCAAAGGTCTGACCGATCTTTGTCGTCAACTGATCGTCCTTGGCGCCGATGTCAACAAACCCGGGTGGACGCCGCTGCATTACGCCGCGACCAACGGGCATCTGACAACGATGGAGTTGCTGCTTGAGGCACATGCCTATATCGACGCCACATCGCCGAACGGCACGACACCGCTGATGATGGCCGCGCACTACGGCACGCCTGCGGCGGTGAAGTTGCTACTTGATGGCGACGCTGATCCAGGCCTGAAAAACGAGCAGGGTTTGTCTGCTATTGACTTTGCGCAGCGCGCCAGTCGGGTTGATGCAGCGGAGATGATTGCGGCCGCTATACGCGGCCGGCAACCCAAGTGTCAGGCCATTGGTGATTCAGTAACCGAAGGTGATGCAAATCAAAGGGTTAAGGACTGCTGGTAGCAGACGCTGGATAATCGCCATTTATTCGGCTTTTCCCTCTAGAGACGCCATTTATTCATCGCGAATCGTCAATTTTCACGAAGAAATTTTGGTAACCGTGATGCGTCGCTCGGGAGGCATCTGCAGCACCATTGAGTGTCTAAAACCCTAGCGTTGCGCAGTCAGGTCAGTGAAGCGTGTCTAAAACTGGGCGTTCATCCCCATGGAGGACGTGTCGTAAATTGCTACAACCCGTCTTTCGGACGGCTTGCTCTGCGTCGCCAATGGACCTGTCATAGCCACCGCCATACAACTAGGGCACAGCGTGTGAGGGCAGGTTTCATAGTGCGCCATAAGTGCGCGGATGCATAGGGCATCGATGCCCATGTTTTCGCAGCAACATTCATTTGTTCTCCCCTGCCGGTTGTCTCATGAATGCGTACACAGGGAACATGACGTTCTTTCGCTCGTCAAAGGTTTCAGCAACTCTCAACTCGCGGCGTGAATCGTCAATGCGTACAGCTTCCGGGTGTTCCCTGCGGATTTGGTCTTCGGTGCAGTGGTGGCCGGTTGTCGCCCAATGCCCGGACCACATGATGCGCCATCGATATTGAATTTCGGTCTTCATACTGTGATTATATCCAGTATGTTGGCGCAACAAGAACCCGGCACGAAGTCCGGGCTGATAAGCCTCATTTGCTGTCACACATCAAGGCCCCGCTCAGGGAGGAGACCAATTCGGAACCGCTTGTTGCTAAATTCCCTTAGTCAGTCATCCTTCGAGACTTCAAAAAGCTTGGCGACCGGCACGGCGAGTATGTCCGCCAGTTTTTGCACGTTATCTACGGTGGCATTGGCGAGCCGTCGCTCCACCTGGCTCACGTAGGTCCTGTGGAAACCAGCCATCTCGGCAAGCTTTTCCTGGGAAATGCCTAGCTTCTTTCGAAGCTTCTGAACGTTCAGAGCTAAGAGAGTGCGGGCCACAGTTGCATTGCCATTTTTGTTCATCCCTCGGAGGTTGCCTAAAGACTGCTCAAAAATCTACAGCGTAGGCGTCTACCTGTTATACAGCCACCGCTTTTACATCTACAATACAGAAAGCTTTAGGTGTGTTGACGGGGGGGGCAACGTAACCCGGCCCCCGATATTGACGAACTTTGCAAGACTTGCAGGAGACTATATGCAGCATCAAATCCGAACAACTCTGCCACACGAGTGCTCTTCGCACAAACCAGACAAGAGGAGAAATGAACGCTTCTGGAACCCTAGGCGCGGAAAAAATCTCGGCTAAGTGCTTTTCATTGAATCGACGGCTCAGGCCAGTAGGCGCACGAGCGATGTCAGATAAGCAAACCGAGTTTTCAGTCATTTGCCAAGGATTGTCATGGTCATTGCGGTAGCAAAGAATCCTCTTGGGCAACACGAGCCGGGTTTGATACCCGTGGCCCAGTATGTCCGTATGTCTACCGAGCACCAGCGCTACTCAACAGAAAACCAGGGTCTCGCCATTCAAGAATATGCCGACAGCCACGGCATGCAAATTGTGAAGACGTACGCGGATGCGGGCAAAAGTGGTTTGAATATCCGTGGGCGGGCCGGTCTTCAAAGCCTGTTGAGCGCCGTTCAACTTCCAACCCCCGGTTTCGATGCTGTTCTTGTCTATGACGTGAGCCGCTGGGGGCGCTTTCCTGACCCCGACGAGGCCGGTGAGTACGAACGTTCTTGTAGGCGACGAGGAATCAGAGTCATTTACTGTGCTGAGCCCTTTGTAAATGACGGGTCCATGTCGGCAACAGTAATGGTTGGCATAAAACGCAGTATGGCCGCCGAATACAGCCGGGAGCTATCGGTAAAAGTCTTTGCAGGACATCGAACGCTGGTTCAGCTTGGCTACCGACAAGGTGGAGCGCCGGGATTTGGCCTGCGACGTCAACTGGTCGATGAGCACCACACAGCCAAGGCAATCCTCTCTCGGGGCGAGAGAAAAAGCATTCAGACTGACCGAGTATTTTTGGTGGCTGGTCCTTCTGATGAGGTCGCTACGGTGCGCGAGATTTACAGATTGTTCCTTGAAGGCGGCATGCCGGAACGTGTCATCGCGTCCACTCTCAATCGTCAAGAAATCAAGACCGATTGCGGCTCTGTTTGGACACGTGGGACTGTTCACCAGATTCTCACGAATGAAAAGTACGTCGGAAACAATGTATACAACCGAACGTCATTCAAGCTGAAAGTCCGGCACGAGAAAAATGCACCTGAAAACTGGATTCGAAAAGACGGTGCTTTTGCGGCAATTGTCCCCCATGAAGAATTTCTGCGAGTCCAGGAAATCATCGCCAACAGGTCAATTCACTTTGATGACTCACGGATGTTGGAACTGCTGAAGCAAACTTTGGCGCGATATGGGGAACTGTCGGGCATAGTCATTGACGAGGAGGATGGGCTTCCGTCGAGTTCGGCATACCGCAGTCGCTTTGGGAGCCTTCTGAAAGCCTACAGCTTAGTGGGATTCAGTCCACGGCGAGATTACGCGTATCTTGAAATAAACCGGGAACTGCGACGCCGTCACCCAGAGTTGATTACCGAGATGACCAGTGGAATTCAAGATGCCGGAGGCTGGACACAGCGAGACCCTGTCAATGACTTACTGACAATCAACGGCGAGTTCACCGCTTCATTGGTCATCGCCCGGTGCAAGCCCATTGCCAGCGGAAGCTACCGATGGCATATCCGATTCGATGCCAGCCTCGACCCGGACATTACGGTGGTGGCTCGGATGGACGCCACAAATAAGGGCGCACTGGATTACTACGTCTTCCCGTCAATCGACTTTTCCCAGGACAGACTACCGACCAAGGAAAATAACGAGTTCACATTGGACGCGTACAGGATGGCAACGCTCGACTACTTCTACACGCTAACAGGTCGGGTTCCACTTCGAGAGGCAGCTTGATGAATAAATCTGACACGGTCGAGATGATTCAAATCAGTGAAATTGTCGTCCCCAACCCGCGTACCCGCAATCCCAAGGTACACAAGGAGATAACGGACAACATTGAAAGAGTTGGCCTGAAGCGGCCTATCACGGTACGCCTTAACGCATCGAAGCAGGGTGG
>CANNRR010000292.1 GCA_947508055.1 Burkholderiales bacterium | reverse complement strand
CGTTGGTCACGCCGCTGACAAAGTTGATGTAGCTGGGCATGCCCCTCGGGCTGACCACGCCGTTCATCCACTGCGTCAGGCCGTCGCGCAGTAATCGAAAGTGAAATTTGTACTGCTCCGGCGCATCGGTTGGGGTCAGAGTGGCCGGGTGAATGGCGGCAATCACGGCTTCGCTGTCATATTCGTTTAGACCGGGCCACAGCTCGGGTTGCAATTCCTGGCCGGCCCCTTTTGCGATGCCAGCCAGGGTCTGCGCGTGGCGCTTGAGTGTGCCGGTTAGTACCGCATCGAACCGCAGTCCTTTGGATGCAAAGTACGCACCCAGGCGCACACTTTGGCGAGCCCCGAGTTCGCTCAGATTGTCATAGTCAGCAGCGCCAAACGAAGCCTGCCCGTGTCGCACCAAGTAGAGATTTCCCATGAGTGAAATCTAAGTGAAACGGTCCCTGCGCCATGTCATGGGTGCGACAGTCGTGCCAGCCTTTGCTGGCAATGGCGTCCATCGCTTGCAGCGACAATGCCTTTGATGATTGCTACGTATGACCTTTTGGCCTTGTGTGCAGCTGCTTGTTGGGCGTCCGGCAGCCTGCTGGCGGTCACTCCGGTGCGCCATCTCGGCGCGTTTGCCTTCACGCGTTGGCGCATGCTGCTGGTGGCTGCCATGCTGTGGTCGGTCTCGCTGATCACTGGCAGTTGGCATACCCTGTCCTGGGACGCGGCCGGCCCGTTGGCGGCCAGTGGCATGGTGGGTATATTCATTGGCGACACAGCGCTGTTCGGTGCGATGCAGCGGCTGGGGCCACGCCGTGCCAGCGTGCTGTTTGCAACCCATGCCGCGTTCTGTGCCGCATTGGGTTTCTTGGTGTTGGGTGAACGCATGGGGTTGCAGGCCGCGCTGGGGGGCGCACTGACCATTGCGGGCGTCATGAGCGCCATCCTGTTGGGTCGTCGTAAGGGCGAAGAGCAGCACGCCTGGGAGGTGGACCATGGTTCGCTCAAGGTGGGCATCGCGCTCGGCCTGCTGGCCGCCATGGGTCAGGCGGCCAGCACCCTGATCGCCAAACCCGTCATGTCGGCCCAGACCGGCGGCATGGCGGTGGACCCGATTGCAGCCTCTGCAGTGCGCGTGTCTCTGGCCTGTGCTGCGCATTACGCCATTTTGTGGATGGGCGTTGGCGCTGCCCGTGCGCACCAGCCACCCACCACCCGCGTGCTGCTGCAAACTGCGCTCAACGGGTTTGTCGGCATGGGCCTGGGCATGACCTTTATTTTGATGGCGTTGCAAAAGGGTGACGTAGGCATGGTGGCCATTCTTTCCTCAGTGTCGCCGGTGCTGGTGCTGCCGCTGCTGTGGTGGCAATTGGGCCGCGCCCCGACCTGGGGGTCGTGGCTGGGTGCAGGGCTCACGGTTGCGGGCACGGCGTTGATACTGATGCGTTAGGTGGGTTGTTAGCGCATCTCGAACGCTTCCTGGTGGAAGCGTGGGCGCGCGCCCAACGCATGCAGGCCATCGCGCAACGAGTTCGCCAACCCGCTGGGACCGCAGAACCAAATTTCCGCCTGCTGTGCCCCTTGCAGCGCGGCCGCCTTGAGTGTGCTTCCCTGGCGGGCGCCATGAATGTGCAGTTGGACGCCGGGCAGGCTTGCGCACAGGGCTTGCAGGCGCGCCACGAAGACATCGCTTTGCTGGTCGCGGGTGCAGTAGTGCAGCTCGGCGGCAGGCGCCTGGTCGGGCTGGCTCTGAAGGGATTCCAGCCATGCGAGAAACGGCGTCACGCCAATGCCAGCGGCAATCCATATCTGGCGCGCCTTGGGGTCACGGCGTTCCAGGTCGAAGCGCCCATATGGGCCCTCGACACGCACACGCTGCCCGGTTTGCAGGTGGCGTGTCAGAGAGCCGGTGTAGTCACCCAGCGCCTTGATCTGAAAGCTCACCGTGTTGTCGCCCTGGTCAGCACTGGCAATAGTGAAGGGGTGCGCGCCCTCATCGTCGTCAAAGGTCACGAAGGCAAACTGACCAGGCCGGTGTCCCAGCCAGCCCCGCTCCAGATGGCAACGCACGGTGGTGACGTCGCCAGACGGATGCTCGATTGCCAGGATGCGCCCCGCGGCTTCGCGGCTGCGGCCAATACTGCCCAGCAGCGAGCGGATGGCACCATACACGCCGGCCATCAGTAAGAGAGCCAGCAGTGCGCCGGCCGGTTGCAGCCAGTAGGCCGGTGGCGCCAGCAGTGCGGCATGGAAGGCCAGCATCAGGTAGATCACCGGCATAGCCTTGTGCAGGACGCGCCAGGTGCGGTACGGAAACTTCTTCCACAGCGTGATTGCCAGCATGGCCAGCACGGCGTAGATGGCCCACTCGCCCATGTCGCCCGCCAGGTCTCGCAGGATTTCCAGCATTCCGGTGAAGGTCTCCTTGGGCACCCGGCCCACGCGGCCGATTGCGGCTTTCAGGATATCGCTGGACATTTCGATTAGCCAATGCAGCGCGGCAAAGACGACGGCCAGGATGCCGGCCCATTTGTGGGTGCGGTAAACGCGGTCCATACCGCCCAGCGGCGACTCCAGCCATGCCGGTCGCGTGGCCAGAAACATCGCAAGCGACATCAGCGAAATGGATAGAAAGCCGCTCAGGGTCAGCAATTGCTGGCGCGCGATCCACAGCGGATGGGCGCCGGTGGGGGGTGCAGCCTGCATCAGGTCCCAACCCCAGGCGAGGCCGACCAGGGTTAGCAGCAGAGTGAGAAGTGTTTTCATGGTGTGGTGGTCCTGGTGGGCAGATCGTCACGGCAGCGGCGCTCGTTGCAGTCAGCCGATGGGCGTGCTCGCACAGCTGTACCGTGCGCTGCCTGTTTGCGTGCGCCCGGGTTCAGAATTTCACCGGTCTGTGGATGCACATTCAGCCGCACGCGCTCGCCCTGGCGGTCGGTGGCGCGCACCTCGTAGGCGCCGTGCTCGCGTTCAATTTTTTCGATGTTGCGGTAGCCAGCCGACTCCAGCTTGGCATAAATCTGGGGGATCGGCAGCCATTGCTGCTCGGTCGTTGCGGATGCCTTGCGCTCACTCGCCCTGGCGGGCAGTGTGACGGCCATGGCGGTGAGCAGCGCGCCAACTACGGCCAGCGTGGAGAGGGTGAGGGTGATGCGTTTCATAGGGGGTACCTCCAATTTACTGGTCGTAGTAGCCGAGTTCGGCATTGCTGTGGCAGGCGGTGCAGTTGGCCTTGGTGCGCACGTCCTTGTGTTTCCACTCCCAGTCGGGCACCTTGCGGTGTTCGCTGACCCACTTGGGCAGCTCGGTGATGCGCAGCGGTGCCTGGGTGGCGGAGACGCCGCGCAGCAGCTTGGCGCCACGGCGTTGCCCGCCCTGATCGCCGGCGTTAGCCGTCAGATAGGCCGTGATCTCGGCGGCCAGCTTGGGGTCGACCGAGGCATCGTCACCAAAATGGTCTTTCAGATTGGCCATCATGCGGGTCCACGAACTGGCCGGCAGCATGGACGGCGCAAACGGCAGGTGGCAGGAGCCGCATTCTTCCTTGACCACCACGTTGGTGACCGGTGCGAAGAAGTGGCTGCCGCCGGCCTGGGCGCGACCCAGCACCAGGGCCGAAAAGCCCAGTACCAGCAGGCCGAGGATCAGGGGGCGATAGGCAATGGTCATGGCAGATTCCTGTGTGTGGGTTGACGCTTACTGGCTCAGCATGAAAGTCAGCCAGTCGCCCTTTTCCTGTTCTGTGCAGGCACGGCCCAGCACCTCGGTGCAGTTGCGCTTGAACCACTTCTCAACCTTGGCGGGGTCGGTGTAACGCGCCGGGGTTGTTGACACTGCCATGGCGTCAATGGTCTTGCCGCTCGGGGCACGGCCGGAGCCGCGTGTATCCTTGCCGTGGCAGGTGGTGCAGGCGGGCGTGTCGGGCTTGCCCCCGGTAAAGTTCTGGGTGTGCAGGGTTCGGCCGCGTTCAGCCGAGAAACCGGCAAAGCCGGAGTTTGCTGCCTTGGCAGCGCTGGCGTACTGGGCCAACTGGTCTTCGCGAACGCCGGCCTGGCTGGCGCTGGAAAACACGATGGCTGCACAGGCCAGAATTGCGGGGATGTTTAGCTTGAATGGCATGGGGGGCTCCTTAAAACAGTGAATGTGGGAGCGACTATGCTTGGAGT
>CANNRR010000291.1 GCA_947508055.1 Burkholderiales bacterium | reverse complement strand
CCTTTGATTGACAGCTCAAAAGGCCTGACGGCGTTGCATGTACCGGTTGTGCATGCCTCTGGATGCCACAGTGATCAGCAAAAACACCATCACGCCAGCAACACCCATGGCTGCATCCGAGTACAAGCCGGCATTGCTGCCTGACTGGTCAAAGAAATGGCTGTTCAGGATGCCCATATAGGCAATCGGCGTATTCGACAACGAGGCAAAGATGCTGTACTTGGTTGCGGCAGCGCCCGTGCCGATGGCTTCCAGCGTAACGGCGGTAAAGGCGGCATAGCACAGGCCGCTGATGAACCCGTACGACAGCACAAAGACGTAGTACATCGCCAAATTGTGCGGCGCCCAGGCCATCAGAACGGCGCAAGCTGACATGAGAAGACCGAACAGGGCGTAAGCCAGTTTGCGGTCCATGCGGTCACAAAAGTATCCCCCCACCATGCACCCCAAGGCTGCCAGCAAACCGCTCAAGGCGCCGCTGGTGGCCGCCACATCACCAGCGCTGGCACCCCATTCGGTGGCGAACAGTGGAAACAGGCTACCCGCAGCGCCAGACCCAATCGGTAAAAAGCATATCAACAGGCCCAGATAGCCCATGCGTGAGCGGGCAACCTGCCACAGGTCGAGTAAAACATGATGCACGGCACTCCAAACGGCAGGAGAGTCCTGTTGGGAAGTGATGCCGTGACGTTCATCCGAGACCGCAGGCAGGTGGGTCTCAGGTTCGGTGGTGTATCGAATCGCAATGCCAGTGATCAGGCAAACGATGGCCAGCACCAAACCGGGAAGCCATGCGATCGTTGTGTTTTCTGCAATGACCAAAGCCAATCCACCGCCCAGACCGCTGCCGCCCAAATTGCCGGCTTGAAACCAGCCCGCTGTGCGTCCCAGCTCACCGGGCGCAGTGTTGTACGCCATCAGGCTCTCAATCGCCATACTGAGGAAGGCAGTTGCAACATTGCCGACCACGACCAACACGCGCAACCAGGGCAGACCCGCTTCGGTGGCGGGGATCATGCCCAACACTGCAATGGCAAGGGCGCTTGTGACGCTTGCCATGACAAACCATAGCTTGCGGGTCAGGGTCAAATCCACCAGCGGCGCGTACAGAAATTTGAAGGTGTGGGGCAGAAAGCTCAACCCCGTGAGCACCGCAATGGTCACCGGATCAACCCCGGCGCGACCCAGCAGATAAACAATGGTGACGCCCAAAAACCCGCTGGCCGCTCCAAACGGAATAACCAAAAGCAAGAACACGAATGGATGGGTGTATTTGCGCGGTGAGTGCATAGGTAACAGCGTCGTTGACGCTTTCGCGTCGGACCGTGATGGACATGGAGTCTCCTGCAAAGGAGTCGAAAGGACAGCCTCCGTTTGTATCAGGAAACGATATAGGCCCCGGACCCGGTGGAGAGCAGTTTGCCGTCCATCCCCAAAAACTCCATGCGGGTGGAGGCGACGCGGGAACCCAGGCGCAAGACTTCGGCGCGTAGTTCAAAGCGTTCGCCGATGCCGGGGCGCAGGTAGTCGATGCGCAGGTCAATCGTGCCCAGCTTGCTGAACCGGTGCAACCGCTGTAGGGGGGGCTCGTCCATGTGGCGCGCGCCTATGGCCGCCATCACCGCGAGACCACCCATGGCGTCCAGCCCGGCGCTGATGACGCCGCCATGCAGGCGGTTGAAGAGGTGATGCCCCACCAGAACGGGCTTCATGGCAATGTGGGCCACCACGCGCTCGGGCTTGATGGATGCGATCTTCAGACCCAACACCGTATTAAAGACAATGAGTTCTTCAAAGATCTGGGTCAGACCCCGGGTGAAGTCGGGCTCGAATTCGATAGGGTCGGTGGCCGGGGTGTTGTTCAGTGTTTTTGGCATCGCTTCAATCAGTTGGCGACAGAGCTTCGCTTCGCTACGGTCTGTCCCGCAAGACTCAATCAGTTGGCGACAGAGCTTCGCTTCGCTACGGTCTGTCCCGCAAGACTCAATCAGTTGGCGACAGAGCTTCGCTTCGCTACGGTCTGTCCCGCAAGGTATCATATATTCAACTGGCGGGAGGCCAACTCTTTCATGATTTCTTCAGCGCCACCGCCAATCATCATGACTTTGACCTCTCGGTAGATGCGCTCACAGGCGGTGCCGCGCATGTAGCCCATGCCGCCCAGGATTTGAACACCTTGGTCGGCGCAGAACTGCATGGTCTGCGTGGCGTGGTTCTTCAGCAGGCAGACCTGCGCCACCCATTCGGCGCCTTTGGCAGCCTTGTCACCGCGGTCACCGGCGTCGGCGCGGGCGGAGACAGCGTTCAGCCAGGCGCGGGTGGACTCGATGCGCATCTTCATGTCCATCAGCTTGTGACGAATCACCTGGTGGTCGACCAGCGCACTGCCAAAGGTCTTGCGCTGCTGCGCCCAGCTCAGCGCTTCGTCATAGCAGCACTCGGAGAAGCCCAGCGCCATGGCCGCCATGGACAGGCGTTCGCCATTGAAATTGGTCAGGATGATCTTGAAACCCGAGCCCTCTTCTCCCACCAGATTGCTGGCTGGCACACGCACACCGTCAAAGCGCAGTTGTGCGGTGTCGGAACACAGCCAGCCCATTTTCTTCAAGGGGCTGCGCGATAGTCCCACTACATCACCGGGCACCATCAACATCGAGATGCCCATGGGGCCCTTGTTCTTCAAATCGGTGCGCACGGCGACCGTCAGCCAGTCGGCCCGCATGCCCGAAGTGATGAATATCTTTTCACCATCGACCACATATTCGTCGCCCTCCAGTCGTGCCGTGGTCTTCAGCGCGGACACGTCGGTGCCGCCGCCGGGTTCGGTAATGGCCAACGCTGCAATCTTTTTGCCGGCCAGCACATCGGGTATCACCTTTTGCTGCAACGCCGGGCTGCCATGGCGCACCACCGGCGGCAGGCCAATGTTGTGGCTGAACAGGCTGGCCATCAGGCCACCGCTACCGCCCGAGCGGGCCAGCGCAACGGTCATGGCATTGCGCAGCGCCCAGGGGCTGGGTGTGCCGCCAAACTGCTCTGGGTAGCCCATGGCGAGCCAGCCCATGTCGGCAGCGCGCTGGTACAGGCTGCGGGGGAACTCACCTGCCTCTTCCCATGCTTCTAGATGCGGCTTGACTTCGGCTTGCACAAAGCGACGCGCAGCGTCTTCAACTTGCGTGATGTCTTCTGAGTTTATATCGGGTGGGATCATGGGCTTAGCTCTGAAATACCTTTGGTGTTTGTGCGCGGTGGAAACCAGTGAATGGCTTGACCGCATCGCGCGCCTGCACAGCAGCGTCGGGCACGCGCATGGGATAGCCTGCGCGCGCCTGTGGGCGCGCCCCGTCGATGCGAAGCGTGGTGCCACTGATAAAGGATGCGCCGGGGCTGAGTAAAAACACAATACCTGCGGCCGTTTCCGCCTCGTTGCCAAAACGCCCTGCCGGAATGGTCTTGGCCATTTCGCGAATCATCGGTCCCATTTCAACGGGGTAGTTGTCCATGCCGCTGGAGGCGATGTAGCCCGGTGCCACGGCGTTGACGCGCACGCCCCTTGCCGCCCACTCGACCGCCGCAGTTTCGGTAAAACTGACCATGCCGGCCCGCGCCGCGCCACTGTGGCCCATGCCCGGCATTGAGCCCCACATGTCGGCCACAATGTTGACTATTGCGCCGCCGTGCTTGTTCATGCTTTGCAAATAGCATTCGCGCGCCATCAGAAAGCCCCCTGTCAGATTGGTATTCACCACCGCCTCCCAGCCCTTGGCGCTGATGGCCTCCAGCGGCGTCATGAACTGGCCGCCCGCGTTGTTGACCAACCCGTAGACCGGGCCATGCGCGGCCACAATGGCGGCAACAGTCTGCTTGACGATTTCTTCCTGGCGAATGTCGCAAGCATAAAAGCTCGCCTTGCCACCGTCCTGGGTGATCTCGTCAGTCACTTTTTGCAGCTTCTCGACCTTGCGCCCGATCAAGGCCACTTGAGCGCCCAGAGCTGCCAGCTCGTGCGCCACACAGCGCCCAATACCCGAGCCACCTCCGGTGACGACGACCACCTTGCCAGTGAACAAGTTGGGTGCAAAAACAGAGCGATATGCCATACAGACTCTCAGTCAGTTGGAGACCGAGCAAAATTGCTGGGCAATTCTTGGTCCGTCCCACAAGGTTTCAGGAATAACGCCATGGCGGTGTCCGTCAAGTCCTTGACGGATGCACCTTTCTTCGGG
>CANNRR010000290.1 GCA_947508055.1 Burkholderiales bacterium | reverse complement strand
TGGCAGTGACATGGCCACCAGTTTTCGCCTGCTGCGCTCAAACAGTCTGGTATGGCATTACTTCGAGCACAGCTACCTGCTCGGTGAAGAGCTACCAGCCTTTGACGTTCTTTTTTGGAACATGGACACGACGCGCATGCCGGCGGCCATGCACTCTTTCTACCTGCGCCAGATGTACCTTTACAACAACCTGGTCAAGCCCGATGCTTTGACCATTGCCGGCGAGTTGATCGATCTGTCACGCATCACCCAGCCCCTGTATGCCGTCGGCTGCGAGGACGATCACGTCGTACCTTGGCGACAATCCTACCGCGTGCGCCAGCACGTCAACGTTGGGACGCCGGTACGCTATGTGTTGACGACCTCGGGCCACATTTTCGGCATCGTCAATCCGGTGCTCGATCCACCCAAGCGCAATTTCCGGGTGGGCGAGCCCGCCAGCAATGATCACAGCGCCCATTGGCTGGAACATGCCCCCAAGCAAGCTGGCAGTTGGTGGCCGGATTGGCTGAACTGGTTGGCAGCGCGCTGCGGCCCCATGGTTGACGCGCCAAAGACGAGTTCCAAGGCCTATCCGGACCTAGGGGCGGCACCCGGGACCTACGTTCACGAGCAATAACGCAAGTTTCGCACCACGCGTTGCGATTCCCAAAGGGCTCCGGAGGTCGGCTGGCCGATGTGGGTCGCAATAGAGGTGGCGGCATTGTTTGCATTCGGTCTTGATAGAGCGACTGAACTCCAACGAACGTGGCGACGCTATGACGGGTTTGGATTGACAATGGCAAGCAAAGGAGTTGCGTCATGAAGGGAATCTTTGGACTGATAGGACTGTTGTTGAGTCTTGTCGTCGCGGGCTTTCTGGTAAAAAAACAGTTGACTTCAACTCAGCAAATCGTGCCAGCATTACAAGTTCACATGACAGGGAGTCCGCAAAGCCCGGCCAGTGCACCTGCTTCGTCGGTACGCGAACAGTCCCAACAGGTTCAGCAGCAGTACAAACAGGCGATAGAAGGAGCTTTGCAGCAGCCCCGCACGATGCCGCAAGAGAAGTAGGGCATCCGGGCGAGCAAGCCTTTGCTTACAAATTCCCGATGTCCCGGCCACCTGGTCGAACGAAGCCTGACTCGGCCCAGGCACCTGCACTGCTGGCATTCAGCTTGAAAGCAGGCGAGACGGTTGCTCGACCCAGTTCTTCGCCGAACTCATCCGCCGCGACCAGGGATGCAGTGGCACCGTCCTCGTCTGGCACGATGGTCAGCGCGACGGTAATGCGGCGTCCCGCGGCCGTCACGGTGACATTGCGGTTGAGCTGGGCATGAAGTTGCTGCTCGTGGCGACGCAGCACCTCAGACGCCGTCTTGACCAGGGTGTGAAAAGCGGAAACATCAAGTGGCTTGGGGTTCTTTTTGTCGCGTCCCATGGTCCACGGTCCGACCAGGGCCGGCTCGGATTCACTGTGCAAAGTCATTGCAACTGCCCAGCCGTCGTCATCCTCGTTCTTCATAACTCGCGCGGTCCAGCGCTCGTCGCTCCACACGCGGTCCTGATGAATTGGCTCGGGGGTGTTCTCTGTCATCGTTACTTTCAGTGGGGGGGCATATCGCTGGCCGATGCTACCGCGGGTTGAATTGCCTTAGCCCGTGCTCAGTTCGATAGTCGTAATCGGCATCGCGCTTGGGTGCGCAAATGTGAGCAAAGAGAGCTTCAAGTCCGCAAGGATGTTGGGTTCTTGGGAAAGTGCAGACGATCACACAAGCCCGGTCGCATCAGACTTTCTGACTGGCAAAATGCCGGTGTTGAGCAGTACATTCCTGAAACCAAATGACGCACGAACCTCGTTTAACCCGTGAGCTGAGAACGCTCTTGAAGACGCAGCGCGTGGCCGCATTGGGAACAATTGACGATATCGGCGCCCCCTTTGTTTCCATGGTTCCGTTCGCCATCGAGCCGCAGTTCCATTGCCCGGTCATCCATGTGAGTGGGCTTGCGGCCCATACACGCTACGTGCAGGCACGCGGCATGGTCTCCCTGATGGTGATGCAGTCAGAGGTGGCCGGCCAGCCCGTTCACGCCTTGCCACGCGTCACGCTTGAAGGAGTGGCGAAGGTGGCGGAGCGGGGTAGTACGGAGTGGGCTGCCTGCAGGGCTGCTTACCTGACGAGGTTTCCCGAGGCAGAGCCGATGACCGAGCTCGGTGATTTCAAGTTTGTTGCCATCAAAGTCACAGGTGCGCGCCAGGTCGCCGGTTTTGGCGCGGCACGGTCACTTGATGAGGACGAAATCAACGTAGTCTTGGGACCAGGCGAACAACCAGTCGATTGATAGGATGCTGAAAGTGATATCTCGTCTCGAAGACCTCCCAAACATTGGCAAGTCGATTGCAGCAGACCTGCGGGGATTGGGCATCCTGAGTCCTGCGGAGCTGTTCGACCATGACCCGCTTGCGACCTTTGATGCATTGGCCGTGATCTCAGCTCTCACTGCTCGCAGTTTTGGTCAGGCCTGCCAAACACCGAACCCCGCATCTCGCAGAAGAATTCCGAGTTCTACCTCCATCTCCCTGGCAGCGTCGTAGGTCATCGGGTTATACCCTTCGTAGAGGTCTGGCAGCAGGCGCAGGCCGAATTTGTGGACATAGCGATTGGACTGGATGCCGGCTTTGTGCTTGTCAAACCGCACGTCGGGGTCCAAGCCTGTCATGCCGACATAGACACAGGGTTTGCCGTCAACATAACCCGGGTTGCATTTCTTGAAACGACTCTCAAGAAGAACGTCCTTCGAGAGTTCAATGACATAAACGCTGTGGTGTTTGCGTCTCATATTGGTCGGTCATCTGCGATTGGTTTGCAGGTTGATTTCGCAGTTTACTGCGTGCAGAATCCGCCTGACATTGCTTCTCAGCACAGAGAACAGATAAACCTACTTGGTCGAATTTCAAAAGGAGTCTATGCATGGAACCCTCCATATCAGTTGCATACACTGACCTGTTAGATGCTTTCGAATGGGTCAGCGCGACAGCAGATTTGGAGAACGCTGCATTCATCTGTCGCAGGACAGGAGCGACGTATTTCACATCAAGCGCAATGGACCTGGGCGAGGAGATTCCATCAGACATCGATGACGGCAACCTTTACATCGCCGTACCGCCCAAGACCGACCTCAATCTTGGAAGAGACCTTGCAATTGGTTTTGCCGCAGAGCATCTTCCTGATTCCTACGACGAAGTCATTGGGTATTTTCGCCAACGCGGCGCATACGGGCGCTTTAAAGAGTTGCTGGAACGAAAGGATAGCCTTGTCGCCTGGTACGAATACGAAGCGCAGGCCATTGAGCGAGCGCTGCGGGAGTGGTGCCGGGAGAATGAAATCGAGCCCAAGTGATCAAATGTGGCAACAGCTAAAACCAACAGAGAAGCGAATGAAACATGATTGACGGACTCATTGCAGGCAAATTATTGGGCACCCCCGAGAGGAGAATCGACAAGAACGCAAAGCCATTTGTTGTTGCCAAGGTCATTGCGGTCGCAGGCGAGGGGGAGGGCATCATTGTTAACGTGATTGTGTTTGATGCGACTACCGGCCAGACCTTGCTGGACCTTCAAGATGGGGATTCGTTGGCCCTGACGGGGGCGCTGACGCCAAGGGTCTGGACCGACAAGCAGGGTGCTTTTCGACCGTCACTGGACTTGGTGGCGCATCGTATTTTGTCGGCCCGCGATGTTCAGCTTGAACGCAAATTCCCGCTAGGGGAAGCCAAGTGACAGCAGGAGCATCTGAGCTGGCCTCAGTTAACGAAACTCTCCGCTTGTCGACATCTTTTCCTGCAAGCACGATGCACTCCAGAACCCTTTCCTGAGCCACTGTTGCTGTAGCGATGGCACTTCTTGTTTCCAATGCTTTCGCGTGGGGCAAGGATGGCCACCAAGTCGTGGCAAGTCTGGCGGAGGCCCAGCTTTCTGCCAAGACCCACGCTGAAGTGAACCGCATAAAAGGTGAGCTGCTTCAGACCGTTTTCCAGCGCTATCAACTGCGCTATCAAACCAGTCCTGAAGCCAGAAAAAACAAAGGCTTTTCGAAAAAAGCCTTTGAAATCAACGATGTTTTTGGCTCCTCGACCTGGGCTCGAACCAGGGACCTACGGATTAACAGTCCGGCGCTCTACCAACTGAGCTATCGAGGAACAAGCCGCGAATTATAGCGGCAAAAAGTTCAGATTCGGCTCAGTCGAACTCTGGTGTTTCAACTCCCAGCAC
>CANNRR010000289.1 GCA_947508055.1 Burkholderiales bacterium | reverse complement strand
CGGCGCGGCAGCATTTGCTGCATGCCCAGCCACAGCAGGGCAACAAACAAAACGAAAACCCACTTCGGGGTGCCAGACAAAATTTGCATCAACATGGTAAATATTCCTTGGTTGGTCAGTGATGGCCGTACTGTGACGGTCATCAGCCCAAAGGAAAACCGCTTTGCGACGGGACACTGTCCAGACGTCGCCAAATGTCTGTCATGCGCGCCAAATGCAACGCCCGAAATCAGTTTTTGTCGCTATCAATAGCGCACCAGGCTGCGGTACACCAGCTTGGTGCTGCCCTCGGCGGGCACGCTGATCTTCCAGATCGCGGTGTTGCTGGAGCCTTTGGTCGAAGAGTGGCTCTCGTTCAGCACTTGCCAGTCACCGGGCATGGGTTCCTGCACGGTCACCGTCACGGCCTCCTTTTTAGCGTTCTTGAGCAGCACTTCATAGGCGCTCTCAAACACATAGTTGTACTTCCCGCTGCCGCCAAGTTTCTTGAAGTCGGTCTGCTTCTTGTCGGCGGTCACATCAAAGGCGTCACCCAGTTTGAGGCGTACTTTTTCATTCTTTGGGGTGTGGTCCACCCGGTCTTCGCCGATGAACTGGGCGTTGCCAGCGCCGTCTTTCTTGTAAACGCGGATGATGCCTTTGGGCAGCGGCATGCCCAAATGCGCGCTTTCCTTGTTGTCAAACTCGACGAATACGCCCACCTTGATTTTCTGACCCAGTTCGCCGTAGCTGCCCTGGTAGTAGTAATCGTTGCCCTTGAGCAGCAGTTCCTTGCGGGCCGGCACGCCAGTTGCGCTCAACAATGCGACTTGCTTTGTCTGGTTTTCGGAAATGGTGGTGGTGCGACCCAGTGTGTAAAGGTGGTACTCAAAAAGAGACTCTTCGGCCATATCCCTGCTAGCTTTGGCCGCGGGTGCAGCCGCCACCGCCATGGCGCGAACATTGCCTTGCATCGCGGGCGCGACCTGGTTGACGTCGCCTGCCACCAGCTGCAGCTTTGCATTGCGGTAGGTCGCGCCGCTGGTATTGGTGAGCGTCACCCAGCCGGATATGTCGAGTTTGTCATCGCTGGCGTTGAGTTCCACAACATAGTCCGCCCGCCAGGCCAGGCCGCCGGTCAGGTAGCTCAGTTCCACATCCTGCTGCGTGTTGCCCGTGTTGTCCAGCGACATGACCAAGGTGGGGCGGTCGCGCAGGTTGGGCGGTACATCTGCGTAGACGATGCGCCCGGGGATGCCAGTCTCGATCCGCTGGCCGATTTTCAGTACCACGCCACTGTTGGCCGACAGAACCTGCGCCTGCTCGGTCGTTTCCGTCCCCGTAGCCGCGTTGGTTCGGATGATGCTCACGGTCCGGTTGACGTATTTTTCCAGAAGCTTTTGCGGTGTTAGCAGGTCAAAGTCAAAGTTTTGCTCGAGAACCGACAGGCTGCCCGGCGCACTGACGCTGCGTAGCAGGGCCGTTTCGGGCCGCATGCGGGCGCTGACGTCGCGAAACGCCAGAGCCGAGGCACCGCGCTGGAGTTGTAGTTTTCGCTGGTCTTTGATAAGGGCCAGGTTCTCGTTGTAAATCGTTACCGCGACTTCCTTCTGGTCGGCCAGCGTGCTGCGCTGTTCCTCAGTTTGTGCAATAGCCTGCGCCATTGCGGACAGCAGGAAAATGGAGGCAATCAGTGATGGGTGCATGGTGGTTCGAGTGGTGAACGGGTTTGTGTCAGAACGCGTCAATGTATGCCATGCCGGAAGCCGGCGCAACGCCCGCCTTGTTACGGACAGCGTCGGACTGTCCAACGCTATGAATATGTGAGCGATCTGCGCAGATAATACGGGGGTTGCTGCCATTTTTTATTCTGGGAGATTGTGTTGGACATTGCATTGCTGATCAAAGCCGTCATCATGGGCGTCGTCGAAGGGCTAACCGAGTTCTTGCCCATTTCCAGCACCGGTCACCTGATTCTGGCTGGTGCCTTGCTGGGTTTTGACGATGACAAAGCCAAGGTGTTTGACATCGCAATTCAGACCGGCGCCATTTTTGCGGTCATTCTGGTGTATTGGCAAAAGATTCGCACCACGCTCGCGGACCTGCCCACTCAGAGGCAGGCGCAGCAGCTTGCACTCAATGTACTAATTGCTTTTTTGCCCGCTGTCGTGCTGGGTCTGCTGTTTGGCAAGACCATCAAGGGGCATCTGTTCACTCCCGTGGTCGTGGCGACCACCTTCATTGTGGGTGGTTTCATTATTTTGTGGGCGGAGAAGCGCCAGTCGGCCGGCGGCAATGCCGTGCGGGTGACGGATGCCGACGACATGACCTGGAAAGATGCACTCAAAGTCGGGCTGGTGCAGTGCCTGGCAATGGTGCCGGGGACCAGCCGCAGTGGTGCCACAATCATTGGCGGGATGTTGTTGGGTCTGTCACGCAAGGCGGCAACGGACTTTTCGTTTTACCTGGCCATCCCCACGCTGATTGGTGCGGGCGCCTATAGCCTTTACAAAGAGCGCGGTCTGCTTAGCGTGGCGGATGTGCCGATGTTCGCGGTGGGGTTGGTGGTGTCGTTCCTGAGCGCCTGGGTGTGCGTGCGCTGGCTGTTGCGTTTCATTGCCAGCCACAGCTTTACCGGCTTTGCCTACTACCGCATTGCCTTCGGAATTGTGGTGCTGCTCACAGCCTGGACTGGTACGGTGCACTGGGCGGCTTGATCGCACTAGCCTTGGCCGTTTAGCGCACCCCGCTAACCTTTTCCAATGGTGAGCAGACCAGCGGTATTGTCTGGCGGTTGTGAAGGGTCGGTTGCGGTGAGGCTTGCCACTGCATTTTGCCGACTGTTCTGACCCATGATCTGGTTGCCGTTGGCGTCAAATTGACTCAGGTCTTGGACCAGTTGGTTGGTTGTGCTGGACCTGTTGACAGGGGCAGCGGTGCGCAGGGTGGCGTCATCTACCTCATCAGCATAAAAGTCCAGTTTTCTATCAGCGCGGTGATGCCCGTAGCTGGCCATGGCATCTACCAAACCGGCAACGCCCATTTGCATTGGTGTAGGCTCAATCGACAGCATGGCTTGCGGCGCGGTGGCGGCTAGTACTGCCTTGTTTCGGTCGGCCTGGAACCAGACATCGGCCATGCCATGGGTCTGCCTGTCATCGGTCTGATAGTTCGAGACCAACCCCACAACATTCCCATTTTCCAGATTGGTTGTGCTGGTGGTGGCAAGGTTCAGGCTCGTAATGGCGTAGTCGGACAGCGCGTGCAACTCGTCTGGGTCACTCACACCGTTTGAATTGGAGTCGGTCCAGATCTTTAGATCGGCAAAATTGATATCACCAAGGGAAATTTGGCCATCACGATTGCTATCGAGGTCGGCCAGTGCCGCATACCCATCTGTGGCCTTTTGCCCGTTGGTTCGCAGCGTTGCGTCACCGAACAGTTCTGAACCATCGTTGATCTTGCCATCGTGGTTGCGGTCCAATACCAGGAATCCGTCACCTGGGTCCGCCCAACCGGTGGGCGTTTGCTGCCCATTGGCAAATAAGTCGAAGCGCACGCCCGAGTCAATGCTTTGTGAAAGAACACCGTTGCCGTTCAGATCCAGAATGATGGGGGACCCAACGGACAAGTGCGTGATCTGGTCAGTCGTTAGGGCTGCATGCTGGGTGGTGCTTAGTGAACAAACTTGGTTAGGCGTCAATGCGGTGACCTGATCCGTCGTGAGTGCGACGATGGCGCTCGTCGATAGCGCGGCAATTTGCCTGGTACTCAACGCACGCATCTGGTCGCTGGTCATGCGCTAACCTGGCCGGTAGTCAGTGCGGCTATGTCTCCCGTGGTCATCGCGGCCAACATTGCTGTCGTCAGGCTGGGCACGGCCGTTGTAGTAGTCGCCGTTGCTGCCGCCGTCGTCGTTGGTGTGGTTGCAGAGGATGGCGAGGAAGCCGTATCCGTACCGGCGGACGCACCATCACGCACTTTGACGTAAACGCCAACAGCTGCGAGAACGAAGAATAGAGCAAACACGGTTTGGGCTGGTTGGGTTGATGGTGCCGACCAATTGCACAGCCGATGCGGGCCCGATCGTGCTATCGGAGAATGAAAATAATAGTACCGGCTTTATTGGATATCGTGCAGTAATTAAAGGAACTTGAGGCCGCCATGGCCCATCTGTCCGGAAAAGCCTCCTATTTTTGGCTTTTGACACCGAAGTTGCGCAGTGCTGCCTCGATTGCGGCGGCCGTGGCTACGGGCTTTTCCATCGGGAAAAGATGGCTGCCGTCCAGCATCATGATGCGACCCTTGGT
>CANNRR010000288.1 GCA_947508055.1 Burkholderiales bacterium | reverse complement strand
GCTCCGGCCTTGGGTTTGAGTGGGGTTGATTTTTTACGTTTGGGAACGGGTGTGGGAGTTTTCTCCGAGTCGATCTTGGGGTGCATGGCACTCTTTCAGTGGGAGAGGCTCGATTTGCCCGGTGAGACATCGCCTTCGGTCATGGGGCCAATCGAACTCTGAATGAATGTGGTTGCGCCGAGGGGTCCGGCGTGGTGATGCCGCCTAGGCGGGCGGTGGTACGACGTCGGGGGATGTGGAATTAGATTAGCAAATGGGGTGGGAGGTTGTCGAGTGGTGGTTCTGCCCTGGCCCATCAATCGCCAGCACGATATCGTATAGGGCCGTCATGATCGACAACACGAATCTACCAAAAGCGACAACCCCAAGGCGACTCCGCTCTACCAGTGTGCGGGCTTTCTTGCTGCCTTGCGTGGTGTTGGGACCACGTCATTCAACTGGCTACGTTCCAGTTCTACTTCTCTAATGGTGTGGCGAACCCAATGGGCCTGCTCCGTCAATCGTTTGTTGGGAAACCGCTTGGTTTCGACTTGGGCAAGCAGGGGCACCACCAGACCCAATTGAAGCTTGGGAAAGTCTTGCCGCACCATGGCCATTGCCGGTTCCACATCGGAATCATTGCAGCACACCACAAGGCAGTCTGCGGATTGCCGCGCCGCATCCCGGTACAGGTGCAGAGCCATGTTTACGTCTGTCTGCTTTTCTTCGATGTTCCACACATCCACTCTGTCATCACGGGATGGTGGCTCACGGTGACGCATCATCGGGTGTTTCAGGGTTTCGTGAAATCCGGGGATGATGTCCACAAAGTCGCCGTAGATGGCTTTGAGTGCCCGGTGATATTCGTTTTGTGCGGTAACGGAGTCCCTGCCATGGGCAGCAAATTTCGCTTTAACGGGGGACGTGAAAAACTTCACCCCAATCAGATTGAGCTTGGGGTCTTGGGCGTGCAGGATGTGGTCGCTGAACAGCTTGACCATGTCGAGCCACTTGTAACGGCTCTGGCGAAGAATGCTGTAATAAAGGTTGTAGCCGTCGATGTAGACAATGGTTCTCATGACAATCCGATGCACCCAATAAAAAACCCGCCTTGCAGCGGGTTTTTTGCCCTAAACGAAACACTGCAAGCAGCGCCCGGAAAGGGAGAGTTGTGATCGGAGTATAGCAGCTACCAAAATGGGGACCTCGCCTTCACAATATCGGTATGACACTCTCGCCACGCATCCGTGCGGACTATCTTTTGTTGATTGACTGCCCCACGCCACGCCAATGTCTAGAAGCATTTGCAACAACTGAGGGCGTGGAGTGGTTCGGCACCTTTGCGAACATCGTAGCCAAAGCATCGACGGAACTGCCCAATTTGCCCCAGCTATTGGCAAACATGACCCCGGATTTGGTTGCTTTGTACGTCGGGCAATGGCTGGATGGAAAGCACTCGGTAGCGCCGGAGGGCGAACCCTACTCCATCGACGGAGCTTTCCCTGATTAAGGGGCTGTTCAGATTTTTTTCAGAATGGCGTTGCGGTGTGCTTCGACAGCTTCGCGAAGACCGGGGAACGTGGGTTCCGACTTTGTGAGCCAGTTCAGACGGGATTCTTCGTCCTGCCAAACTTTGGCCAGGGCGGAATCCCATGTCATCCATTGGACGGTGGCGGATGGCGGCTGCACTGGTACCACTTCCGAAAGGACTTTGTCCAGCCCGTAAGCCACCACCAGACCGTCAGCGCCAACAAAAAATGGCAATTGTTTTGCGGCTCGTCTTTTGTCAGGGCTATACATTAGGTCTTCAGATCCAATGCCGGTGCTGCCTGAACTGGCAACGAATTTGTCGATAGCCAAGCGGAGTTCGCTCTGGAACCCGTGGACAGCCAACTGTGCCTTGGTCGTACCGCGTGGCCTTCCCGGTTTACGCTTTACGACTTCGGGCGCTTCGACAGCGCCGCTTGGTGAATCGGACAACATGGTCTTGTCCATGTAAGCGGCCATTTCAACGATGGAAACCAATATCTTGTCACCCAACACCTTCGCGGGCTTAAACGGCAGCCTATCGGTACTGCTGAGGTTATAGATGTGCCCTTTGGCGTATTTCGTCAGCGACGCAATCTGGTCAACGTCCAGCATTGCAACCCCTGGAAACATGGCCATCAAGACGGGCAGATGCAAAGGCGCCATGGTTAGCCAATCCGATAGTTGATATCAAACGCCGATTTCGGCCAGAAAAACACATTGTGTCGCATTTAAACCAACCCAATTCTTCCCAAACTCCCAAACTTTTTCCCAAACTGGTTTGCTGAAATGGGGTGAAAACGCATGAATTTGGATGAAACAGGATGAAACACCCAAAGTCCAAAAAAAAGCCGAAAACCCTTGATTTCATTAGGTTTTCGGCTATTTTCGAGTGGTGCGCGGGGGGGGACTCGAACCCCCACAGTATTGCTACCGTCAGGACCTAAACCTGGTGCGTCTACCAATTTCGCCACCCGCGCAAAAAACAAAAAAAGCGATCAACAGGCCTTACAGACACTGCCTGTGCAACCCAGACCACCCCTTTGAAATTGGTCAACCTGCTATTTTAACCTGCCGCGGGGCTCTCCCTCTTGACCCGGAACCAGGCTGCATACATTGCCGGCAGTGCCAGCAGTGTCAGAACGGTTGCAACGATAAGTCCGCCCATGATGGAAACCGCCATCGGGCCCCAGAAAACCGAGCGTGACAGAGGGATCATGGCCAACACGGCCGCAGCAGCAGTCAGCACGATGGGACGCAAACGCCGCACGGCCGACTCCACAATAGCTTCCCAAACCGGCACACCGAGTGCACGGTCCTGCTCAATCTGGTCGATCAGGATCACTGAATTGCGCTGAATCATGCCCATCAGGGCGATCACCCCGAGCAGCGCTACGAAGCCGAATGGGCGTCCGGACAACATCAAGGCAGCGGCCACCCCCGCAATACCCAACGGTCCGGTCAAAAACACCAGCATCGCGCGGCTGAAGCTGTGCAATTGCAACATCAGCAGGGTGAAGGTCACAAACAGCATGACAGGGATGCCGGCCGCTATGGAAGCAGACCCCTTGCTGCTCTCCTCCACAGCGCCCGCTACCTCAATGCGGTAGGCCGTCAGACCCTTGACTCTCCAGCCAGCTTCAAGTTCTTTGAGGGCTGGCAATAGCTCGGCAGTGACCGTTGCGCCCTGCAACCCCTCCACGATGTCACCCTGTACGGTAATGGAATAGTCACGGTTGTCGCGCCACATCACACCCGGCTCCCAGGCAAAAATCGGCTTGGCAATTTGTGTCAGGGGGATAGACTTCCCGCTGGCCGTCGGCAGGTAGGCGTTAGCCACATCGGTAATGGCATTGCGCTCTTCTAACGGCTGACGCAGCACGATGTCAATCAGCTGGTCCCCCTCGCGGTATTGGCCCACCGTGGTGCCACCAAAAATCGTCTTGGAAGCTTGGGCAATGCTTTGACTGGTGACGCCCAATGCCCTGGCCTTGGTCTGATCCACCTCCAGACGAATGGTCTTGACTGATTCATTCCAGTTGTCGTTCACACCTCGGGTATTGCTGCTGGCGCGCATCACCGCCTTAACCTCGTCAGCCCGTGCCCGAAGCACCGTCGGGTCACCGCCCACCACGCGGAATTGCACCGGGTAAGCCACAGGCGGCCCATTGGGCAAAATTTTGACCCGTGCCCGGACTTCCGGGAACTCCTGCGCAATCAAGGCCGGCAGCTTGATACGCAGCGGTTCACGCAGCTTCAAATCCTTAGGAACGATGATGAATTGCGAGACGTTGCTTTGGGTAAAGATGCTGTCCAGCGGCAGATAGAAGCGCGGCACGCCTGAACCCACCCAGGTGCTCACGGTCTGTACACCCGACTCCTGCAACAGGCGCTCTTCAATGCGTTTGGTCGTGAGTTCATTGGACGCAAATGACGTGCCCTCGGCATACCAGACATCCAGCAAAATCTCTGAACGTGCTGAATCGGGAAAGAACTGCTGTTGCACGCGCCCCATGCCAAAAATACCCAGAGCGAATGTCAGCAGCATGATGCCAATGGTCACCCAGCGGTGCTCCACGCACCAGTTCACCGTTTTGCGAAACGTGTTGTAGAAAGGCGTATTGAAAAGCTCGTGTGGCCCATCACCCGTGTCGTGCGGTTTGATTTTCAGGATCACGGTGCCCAGGTAAGGCACAAAGTAAACAGACACCAGCCAGCTCAACACCAGCGCCATCACCGTCACACCAAAGATGGCAAAGGTGTATTCGCCGGTGGAGGACTTGGC
>CANNRR010000287.1 GCA_947508055.1 Burkholderiales bacterium | reverse complement strand
GGGCGCCAGTTCTGGCGAACGTATTGGCCAATCAGGCCGGTCAGGGTCATTGCGCACATTGTCCATCAGCGAGCAAGACATGACTGGCACCACGGACGTGTATGCAGGGGTAAAATTTGATGCATCTATTTGATTGGTTTCAATATGCTGAACACCCGCCGCATCGCCCGCACACTTCAACTGTTCGTCGGCCTGTCTGCGGCACTGCTCGCCAGCGCGGTTGGCGCCCAAAACGCCCCGGTGGCGACGGAACAGCGTGTCACAGAAATCGTGGAGTCCCGTTGCGCGCTGTGCCACGGGCGCGAGGGGGTCAGCTCCAGCCCGATTTATCCACGATTGGCCGCACAGCACCCGGATTACATGTTCAAGCAGCTTCAGGATTTTCGCGAGAAGCGGCGCAAAAGCGACACCATGAGTGACATGGTCAAAGGCATGAAGGACGAAGAATTCAGGGGCTTGGTCGCCTGGTTCAGCAGCCGCAAACCGGCATTTCGCCAGCCATCCGACACCGACCTGGCAGACGTTGGCAAATACATTTTCACCAAAGGCAATCCATTTTCAGGCGTGCCCGCTTGCGCTTCGTGCCACGGCCCCAACGGACACGGCACACAACAATTACCGCGCCTGGCGGGACAGCACCCGGTTTACCTGGAGAGTCAACTCAAAGACTTTGGAGAGCGCGAGCGCACCAATGACAACGCCGTCATGCATAGCATCGCGTCCAAGTTAACGGCGCTCGAGACGCATGCGGTAGCGGTGTTTATCGGCGGGCTACAGTGACGCTGTGAGCGAGACAAACCGCCCTGACGAAACGCCCGCGCTCACAACGATTCACCGGTCACCGCTGATCCGTGGTCTCTACTTTGCCGCTGGCATCGCGGCCCTGATTGCGGCAGTGCTGGGTGTCTTGCTTCCGATATTGCCCACGACGCCTTTTGTATTGTTGGCAGCGGCCTGCTTTGCCAAGAGTTCTGACCGTTTTTACGCCGGCCTGCTGCGCCACCGCATTGCTGGCCCCATCATTTCCGACTGGCGTGAGCATGGAGCCATGAAGCGCAAAACAAAGGGATGGGCCCTATTCATGATGGCGCTGTCATTCGGCACATCAATGCTCATCATGTCCTCGTTCTGGCACCGCGTGATGCTGATGACCATTGCGCTGGTGCTGGGCCTATTCATCTGGCGCGTGCCGGTGCGCCCCGAAACAAACCATTAGTAACAAAAATCAAACAATGCCTGCTATTTCTCGGTAGTCACACGCCCACGTGGCAGTAAACTGGTTCCCATGTGCCAACTCCTTGGAATGAACAGTCACTTGCCCGCCAGTTTGACGCTGAGTTTCACCGGTTTTTCGCAGCGCGGCGGCTGCACCGACCACCACGCCGATGGCTGGGGCATCGCCTTCTTTGAAAGCGATGGCGATAAGCCCGGCAAGGCGGCACGCTACTTTGTCGACAAAGAAAGTGCCGCCACATCGCCGATTGCGCAAATGCTGCGCACCTACCCTATCAAAAGTCACAACGTAGTGGCCCATGTGCGCAAGGCCACAGTGGGCGAAGTGCGGCTGGAAAATTGCCACCCCTTCGTGCGTGAACTGTGGGGCCGTTACTGGGTGTTTGCCCACAATGGTGACCTGAAAGACTTTCACCCGGCGCTGCACGGCGCGTTCAAGCCGGTGGGCGACACTGACAGCGAGCTGGCTTTTTGCTGGCTGCTGCAAGAGCTCAACAAATCGCACTCCGGTGTGCCCCGCGTAGACGAGCTCACGCACACCCTGCGCGAACTGGTGCCCCGAATTGCCAAGCACGGCACCTTTAATTTCCTGCTCAGCAACGGCCAGGCGCTGTGGACCCACGCCAGCACCAAGCTGCACTATGTGCTGCGCCAGCACCCTTTCACACAAGTGCAATTGAAGGACGAGGACCTGAGTGTGGACCTGGCTGAGCTCAATGGCCCGGACGACCGCCTGGCCATCGTCGTCACCGAGCCCTTGACCACCAACGAGGACTGGGTCGCCATGGAACCCGGTGAGTTCAAGGTGTTTGTCGACGGTCGCCTGGTGGCCTAGTTTGCCGCCGAACTAAAAGACCGCAGCCTCCAGCGCGTCGACAAACATGGCGGCGACGTCAAACCCGGTCTGGTCGGTAATCTCCTGAAAACAGGTCGGGCTGGTGACATTGATTTCTGTCAGACTGTCACCAATCACGTCCAGCCCCACCAGCAGCAAACCGCGGGCCGCCAGAATCGGGCCCAGGGATTCGGCAATGGCACGGTCCGAGTCACTCAAGGGCTGAGCCACCCCCTTGCCGCCCACCGCCAGATTTCCTCGCACTTCACCGCCCTGTGGAATGCGCGCCAGGCAAAAGGGCACCGGCTTGCCGCCGATGACCAGCACGCGCTTGTCGCCCAGGGCAATGGCGGGCAGAAACTTCTGCACCATCACGGTCTGGGCACCGTCCTTGTTCAGGGTTTCGATGATGCCGCCCAGATTCAGACCATCGTCCCTGACCCGGAAAATGCCCATGCCGCCCATGCCGTCCAGCGGCTTGAGGATGATGTCTTTGTGCTCGGTATGGAAGCGCTTGATGGCTTGTGCATCGCGCGTGACCAGTGTGGGACCAATGAACTGGGGAAACTCCAGAATCGCCAGCTTCTCGGGGTGGTCGCGCAGCGCACGCGGCTTGTTAAAGACCTTGGCCCCTTCCCGCTCGGCCTGCTCCAGCAGGTGGGTAGCGTAAAAATACTCGCTGTCAAAGGGAGGGTCCTTGCGCATCACGACCGCTCCAAAATCCTTGATGAAGCGCGTCTGTGACGGGGCCTCGACAAACCAGTCGGTGGCGTCACCGGTCAACGTGATGCTTCGCACCTGCGCCTGCACCACCCCGCCACGCACCCACAGCATATGGCGCGGCTCACAGGCGTGGATGGTGTGCCCACGGCGCCGGGCCTCGCGCATCATGGCGAATGTGCTGTCCTTGTAGGTCTTGAAGGATTCCAGCAGGTCGGTGACAAAAAGTAATTCCATAGCGTCCAGCGATCTGATTAAAAAGAGGTTTGTGCGACTCTACGCTAATGCGGGCCGCGCACCAGCGTGCTGCGCCCGAAATGTTGCACCAGCAGGGCCAATGCGCCGGCCACCACGCCCCAGAAAGCAGAACCAACGCCTGCGACCACCACGCCGCTCAGCGTGACCAGAAACGTAACGATGGCCGCCTCACGGTGCGGCTCATGTTCCAACGCAGCCGTCAACGCGCCGCCAATGGTGCCCAGCAGCGCCAGCCCGGCAATGGCTGCGACCAGTTCCTTTGGGAAAGCGGTCAGTATCCCGGTGATGGCAGCGCCAAACAGACCAATGACCAAGTACAGGGCACCACAGGAAACAGCCGCGGTGTAGCGGCGCTTGGGGTCGCTGTGGGCCTCGGGCCCCATGCAGATTGCGGCCGTGATGGCACTCAGGTTCAGGGCAAACGCGCCAAACGGGGCCAGCAGCAAGGTGGCCACGCCGGTGATGGTGATGACTTTGGAGACCGGAATGCCGCCGTCGCCCCCCTGGGTCCGCTGGTCACCAAACCCGGTGGACTGGATGGCCGCCACACCCGGCAGGTTTTGCGAGGCCATGGTCACGATGAACAATGGCAAAGCCAAACTGACCAGTGCCGCCACCGTGAAGCTGGGCCGCACGAACACTGGCATTGCCAAGCCAAATGTGACTACAACCCCCGTAAAACCTGCGTGAGCAGCTACAAAAATAATAGCAACCAGCAATGTAAAAGGAACTGCATATCGGGGCCACCAGCGCTTGCCCACGAGGTAGGCCAGCAGCATGCACACCACCAGCGGCAGGGCTGTTTGTGCCGCCGCAAAGCCCGCCAGCCCAAACCGCGCCAGCACACCGGCCAGCAGCGCAGACGCCAGCGCCAGGGGGATGCGGTTCATTACCCGCTCAAACCAGCCAGTCGCGCCCGACACGGTGATGAGCGCCGCGCAGACCATAAAGGCACCTACCGCCTCCTGAATGGAAAAGTCCCCGGTAGCGCCCGCACTGGCCAGCACGGCCGCGCCCGGGGTGCTCCAGGCCACCATCACCGGCTTTTTGAGCCACAGCGAGGGCAGCACGGTGCACAGCCCCATGCCTAGGCCCAGGGCCCACATCCACGACGCAATCATCTCGGGCGTGGCGTGCAGTGCCTGTGCGGCCTGAAAGACGATGGCCACCGAACTGGTAAAACCCACCAGCACGGCGACGAAGCCGGCTGTGAAGGCGGAGAGACTGATGTCTTTGAAAAACTGCAT
>CANNRR010000286.1 GCA_947508055.1 Burkholderiales bacterium | reverse complement strand
TTTTATTAACCGAAGGAGTGATTTCATGCCGCAAACCATCACCGAGCAATTGAGCCGCGAACAACAGATCGCTGCACTTGAAAAAGATTGGGCCACCAACCCGCGCTGGAAGGGCATCAAGCGTGGTTATACCGCCGCCGACGTGGTGCGCTTGCGTGGCTCCTTTCCTATCGAGCACACCCTGGCCCGCCGCGGCGCAGAAAAACTGTGGGACCTGGTCACCACGACACCCTACGTAAACTGCTTGGGGGCACTCACTGGTGGCCAGGCGATGCAACAAGTCAAGGCTGGCGTGAAGGCCATCTATCTATCAGGCTGGCAAGTAGCCGCAGACAACAACACGTCCGCCTCTATGTACCCGGACCAGTCGCTGTACGCGGTGGACTCTGTGCCAAAAGTGGTGGAGCGCATCAACAACACCTTCCGCCGTGCCGATGAAATCCAGCATTCCAAGGGCGTTGACGCGGGCGATGCCGGGTATACAGATTACTTTGCTCCAATCGTGGCTGATGCGGAAGCCGGGTTTGGCGGTGTGCTCAATGCCTTTGAACTGATGAAAAACATGATCAAGGCCGGTGCGGCAGGCGTGCACTGGGAAGACCAACTCGCGGCGGTGAAGAAATGCGGTCACATGGGTGGCAAGGTACTGGTGCCAACGGCCGAAGCCTGCCAGAAACTCATCGCAGCACGGATGGCTGCCGATGTTTGCGGCATTCCCACACTGGTGATTGCCCGTACCGATGCGGAGGCAGCCGATCTGCTCACCAGCGACTACGACGCGAACGACAAACCATTTTTGACGGGGGAGCGCACGGCTGAAGGTTTCTATAAAACCCGCAAGGGCCTCGACCAGGCCATCTCGCGCGCCGTAGCCTACGCTGATTACGCCGATCTCGTCTGGTGCGAAACGGGCACGCCCGATCTGGACTTCGCGCGCAAATTTGCTGAAGGCGTGCACGCCAAGCATCCGGGCAAAATGCTGGCGTACAACTGTTCGCCGTCGTTCAATTGGAAGAAAAATCTGGACGACGCGACCATTGCCAAGTTTCAGCGGGAACTCGGTGCCATGGGCTACAAATACCAGTTCATCACCCTGGCTGGTATCCACTCCATGTGGTTCCACATGTTCGACCTGGCGCAAGACTATGTGAAGCGCGGTATGACTGCGTACGTGGAAAGGCTGCAGGAGCCCGAATTTGCCGCCCGTGACCGCGGTTACACTTTCGTGTCGCACCAGCAGGAAGTCGGTACTGGTTACTTTGACGAGGTCACTACCGTGATTCAGGGCGGCAAATCAAGCGTGACTGCATTGACCGGTTCCACCGAGGAAGAGCAGTTTCATTGAACTGTAACTGGTTCGGCGCGGCGTAAAATTGATCGGCTCCGGCTTCAAGTTCTCAAAGCGCGGCTTGTCCGCGCTTTTTCATTTTTGCAACCTTGCGGGATAGACTAAGACTTGGTGATTGCCGGATTAACACTGTTCTCAAATGACCTTTCAACATGATTCAAATCACACTTCCTGACGGCTCCAAACGTGACTATCCCGGGCCGGTGACGGTGGCCGAGGTGGCAGCCTCAATCGGGGCTGGTCTGGCCAAAGCAGCGCTGGCTGGAAAAATTGACGGCAAGCTGGTTGATACCTGTTATTTGATTGACTCCAATAGTAATTTGTCCATCATCACCACCAAAGATGCGGCGGGCTTGGAGGTGATCCGTCATTCCACCGCGCACTTGCTTGCATACGCTGTCAAGGAGTTGTTCCCGGATGCCCAGGTGACGATTGGACCGGTGATTGAAAACGGGTTTTTCTATGATTTTTCCTACAAACGGCCATTCACGCCAGAGGACCTGGCGGCAATCGAAAGAAAGATGGGCGAATTGGCGATGCGCGACGAATCAGTGACCCGACGTGTATTACCACGCGACGAAGCAGTTGCCTATTTCAAAGGAATTGGAGAACACTACAAAGCAGAAATCATCGGCAGCATTCCTGTCAATGAAGACGTGTCACTGTACCGCGAGGGAAACTTTGAAGACTTGTGCCGCGGGCCGCATGTGCCAAGTACCGGAAAACTCAGGTTCTTCAAACTTATGAAACTGGCCGGCGCTTATTGGCGCGGTGATCATCGCAATGAAATGCTGCAGCGAATCTACGGCACAGCTTGGGCTACCAAAGATGAATTACAGCAGCACTTGACGATGCTTGAAGAGGCGGAAAAGCGAGATCACCGCAAACTCGGGCGTGAACTCGATCTGTATCACATTGATGACCATGCTCCCGGTCTCGTGTTCTGGCACCCGAAGGGCTGGGCGCTGTGGCAGCAGGTTGAGCAATACATGCGTCAGGTGTATCGCGACAACGGCTATCAAGAAGTAAAAGGTCCACAAATTATTGACAAGTCGTTGTGGGAGATGACCGGCCATTGGGACAAATATCGCGAGAACATGTTTACGACGGAGTCAGAGAAACGGGAATACGCCCTGAAACCGATGAACTGTCCGGGTCATATCTTGATCTTTAAGCAGGGAATCAAAAGCTACCGTGATCTTCCGCTGCGTTACGGCGAATTTGGACAGTGCCATCGCAATGAACCTTCAGGTGGTCTGCATGGGATCATGCGAGTGCGCGGTTTCACGCAGGACGATGGGCATATCTTTTGCACTGAAGACCAGATTCTGGATGAATGCGTCAACTACACGACCTTGCTGCAGAAAGTCTATGAAGACTTTGGCTTCAAGAACATCATCTACAAAGTTGCAACCCGACCGGCGCAGCGCATCGGTTCTGACGAGAGTTGGGACAAGGCTGAGCATGCGCTGATGCAAAGTCTGCGTGCGTCCAACTGCGAGTTTGAAGTTTCGCCGGGTGATGGCGCGTTTTATGGCCCCAAGATTGAGTACACGCTTAAAGACGCGATTGGGCGCCAGTGGCAGTGCGGAACCATGCAAGTCGATTTTTTTATGACCGAGCGGCTGGATGCGGAATATGTCGGTGAAGATGGGGCACGCCATCGGCCGGTGATGCTGCATCGCGCCATCGTTGGCAGTCTGGAGCGGTTCATCGGGATTTTGATCGAAGAAAGCGCAGGTGCGCTACCGGTCTGGCTGGCCCCAGTTCAGATTGCGGTGCTCAATATCACCGATGCACAGGCCGATTACTGTCGTGAAATTGTCGAAAAATTGAAGAAATCATTGTCAAATCAAGAGCTTAGGGTGGTGACGGACCTGCGTAACGAGAAAATTACGTATAAAATACGCGAGCATTCAATGCAGAAGCTGCCCTATATCCTTGTCGTGGGCGACAAAGAAAAGGCAGCCGGCACCGTTGCAGTGCGCGCCCGGGGTGGTAGAGACCTCGGTGTGATGTCCCTTGATGCATTCATGCAAAAAGTCGCGGATGACATCACTCACAAATATGTTGCCTAGGCTGGTATCAAGCCGGATGCAATTTGTTCGCGTGTACTGGTCGGGTTTAGCTACTTTTTTGTAGCAATATTTATGAAGGACTGAGCCATCGCTACTGAATTTCGTGACCGCCGTCACCGCGAAGAACGCAAACATCGCCTGAACCGGGAGATTATGGCTCCGGAAGTACGACTCTCAGGAGTCGAGAATGAGCCGCTCGGGGTTGTGAACCTGATGGATGCGCTGCGAATGGCGGGTGAATTGGATGTGGATCTTGTTGAAATTTCTGCCACGGCGGTGCCGCCGGTCTGTCGCTTGATGGATTACGGGAAATTCAAATATCAGGAACAGAAGAAGGCAGCAGAAGCGAAGGCCAAGCAGACGGTTATCGAGATCAAGGAAATCAAGTTTCGCCCGGGGACGGATGACGGCGACTACAACATCAAGATGCGCAATATCAAGCGCTTTTTGGCCGAAGGAGACAAGTGCAAGATCACATTGCGGTTTCGAGGTCGCGAAATTACGCACCAGGAAATTGGGATGGCCTTGTTGAACCGTATTCGAAGTGAATTGGGCGATTTGATTGTTATTGAACAGTTTCCCAAGTTGGAAGGGCGTCAGATGATCATGATGATCGCGCCTGGCAAGAAGAAGATTGCAGCGAAGCCCGTGGTCGACGTGGCATCAACTGTGGCTTCCTAAGAAGTCTGGCAGGGCACTGGTTGACGAAACTGGTGCACTGCGAGAAAAGTGGCGAACTAAGAGCCGCCACTGAAAAGTGGCTCGGGGCCAACAAGGCTGCAAGTTGTTTGCAGACGCCTCACGAGCACAATGAAGAAGGAGCATGAATATGCCCAAAATGAAGACCAAGAGCGCGGCGAAGAAACGCTTCCGCGTCCGTCC
>CANNRR010000285.1 GCA_947508055.1 Burkholderiales bacterium | reverse complement strand
CTGGCATCAGCGGGCTGCGTGTGAAATCAGCGCAAACCAATATCGTGTTTGTTGATGTGGATCACGGGCTTGGCCCGCAATTGCTGGAGTATTTAAAGGACCATGGCGTGCTGGCCACCGGGTTGATCGGGTTGCGTTTTGTGACGCATCTGGATGTGGACGAGGCGGCTATTGACCACACGCTGGACTGCATCCGGCGGTTTTTTAGCGATCAGTCCTGTGCGCAAACAAAACCATCGGCCACCGGTACCGGTGTGTATTGAGCCCCGGCTGGCCTGACCAAACCCGGCTTCACCATGCCCCTTGAACAACTGCTGCTGTTTGTTGGCGCAGGCCTGCTGTTGAACCTGACACCTGGGCCTGATGTCCTGTACATCGTCGCCAACGCTTTGCGTGGTGGCGCACGGGTGGGCATGGTTGCGGCAGTGGGCATCACGACGGGCTGTTTTGTTCACATATTTGCGGCGGCTGTGGGGGTTAGCGCGCTGATGGCGGCGTCAGCGACTGCGTTCTCCGTGCTCAAGTGGATCGGCGCCGCGTACCTGGTCTATGTCGGGTGCCGGTTGCTGCTATGCAGCACCGATTCTGCTATTGAATTGGAAGCTGCCCACGCAGGTGCTGCGGGGGCTGGTGGTGTAAAAGACTATAGAAACATCTTCCTGGGAGGGTTTTGGACCAATGCGCTCAACCCCAAGGTGGCGCTGTTCTTTCTGGCCTTTTTGCCCCAGTTTATTGGCCCCACTGTGGAGCACAAACCGCTGACGTTTTTGCTGCTGGGAATGCTGTTCAATTTCAACGGCCTGTGGGTGAACCTGGGCTGGGCGCTGGCAGCCGACCGATTGGCACTGCGCTTAAGAACAGCCGTCCGCCGCCGTGCTGATCCCAAGGCGGGCGAGCCCCCTTGGGGGGCAGGGGTGCAACATGGGGGCTTGTTGCTCTGGCTGGACCGCACCGTCGGCGCCCTGTTTATCGGATTCGGAATCAAACTGGCACTCATGCAGTCGCCCAACGCTTAGTTCGTAAAAGGAATAACCATGCCCACACCCCTTGGCCAGATCACCGCGCAGGAGGCTCTGCAGCGCACCATTGAACACCGTGAAATCTTCCATGATGAAATGCTGCACCTGATGCGCCAGATCATGGCCGGCGAGATGTCGCCTGTCATGATGGCTGCCCTGATCACCGGGCTGCGTGTCAAAAAGGAAACGATTGGTGAAATTTCGGCCGCGGCCGAGGTGATGCGCGAGTTCTCCACCAAGGTCGAGATTGCCGACAAGACCCATCTGGTGGACATTGTGGGCACCGGGGGCGACGGGTCGCACACATTCAATATCTCGACCTGCTCCATGTTCGTGGCCGCCGCGGCCGGTGCCAAGGTCAGCAAGCACGGCGGCCGCAGTGTCAGTAGCAAGAGCGGCAGCGCCGATGTGCTCGAAGCACTGGGCCTCAACATCAACTTGTCTCCGGCGGCCATTGCCCGGTGCGTGGCCGAGCAGGGCATCGGTTTCATGTTTGCGCCCAACCACCATCCCGCCATGAAAAATGTGGCGCCGGTGCGCCGGGAAATGGGCATCAAGACCATCTTCAACCTGCTGGGTCCGCTGACCAACCCGGCCAGTGCGCCCAATATCCTGATGGGCGTGTTTCATTCCGATTTGGTGGGCATCCAGGTTCGCGTCATGCAACGTTTGGGAGCCGAGCACGCAGTGGTGGTGTACGGGCGCGATGGGATGGACGAGGTGTCGCTGGGTGCGTCTACCCTGGTCGGGGAACTCAAAGACGGCAAGGTTACCGAATACGAAATCCACCCCGAAGACTTTGGCATGGTCATGGCCAGCAACCGCGCGCTCAAGGTCGACACGCCGGACGACTCCCGGGCCATGTTGCTGGGGGTTTTGAACAACCAGCCGGGTGCGCCCAAGGACGTCGTGGTGCTCAACGCAGGTGTGGCGCTGTATGCGGCCAATGTCGCTCCGAGCATGATGGACGGCATTCAACTGGCGCGCGCCGCCATTGAGTCGGGCGCGGCCAAGGCCAAAATGGAGGCGCTGATCAAACTATCGGGCGAACTCGCGGGGTGAAACCTTGTGGGTCAGACCACTCGCGCAGCGATGTGCTCTGACCCCAACAAATTGGAATATGACATGAGCGATATTCTGGACAAAATTGTGGCGGTCAAGCGCGAAGAGGTGGCTGCGTCGCGCACCCGCAAATCGCTGGCCGTGGTGCGGGCTGACGCCGAATCAAGGGTGTTGACGCGCGACTTCGTGGGTGCTCTCAAGGCCAAAATCGTGGCTGGCAGGCCGGCTGTGATTGCGGAAATCAAAAAAGCCAGCCCCAGCAAGGGCGTTTTGCGCGAAGACTTCATTCCGGCAGACATTGCGCAGTCCTATGCTGAGCATGGCGCTGCCTGCCTGTCGGTTCTGACCGATGTGCAGTTCTTTCAGGGTGAGGTCGACTACCTCAAGCAGGCACGCGCGAGCTGCCAGTTGCCGGTACTGCGCAAGGACTTCATGGTGGATCCCTACCAGATCTACGAATCGCGGGCCATGGGCGCAGACTGCATTTTGCTGATTGCCGCCTGCCTGGATGACGCACAGTTGAAAGACCTGGAAGTCATCGCCCGCAGTCTGGACATGGCGGTGCTGGTTGAAGTGCACGAGCGCAGCGAGCTAGAGCGCGCACTCAAGCTCAAGACACCGCTGATCGGCATCAACAACCGCAATCTGAAGACTTTTGAAGTCACGCTGGACACCACTCTGGCTCTGAAGGCGCAGGTTCCGGCGGACCGCTTGCTGGTGACCGAGAGCGGTATTCAGACGCGTGATGACGTGCTGCGCATGGGGGCGGCCGGTGTCAACGCGTTTTTGGTGGGAGAAGCATTCATGCGGGCGCCGGACCCGGGTGAAGCGCTGGCCACTTTGTTTGGCTGAAATTCCTTTGCTAACTATTTGATAGCTGTATATGGGCAATTCACGGGGGCAGCAAGCGAATTTGTTCGCCGAGTCAGGAACCCCAGGCGCTGCGGTACCCGTGCTTGCTGGGTGGCATCCGGAATGCTGGGTCGTTGCGCCGGATTGGATGCCAACGCTGGAGTACTTCTTTCGCAGTCCAGCAGGCCAGGGGCTGGCGCAATTCATTACTGAGCGACTAGCCGCTGGCGCAAGCATCTACCCACCAGAGCCGTTGCGGGCGTTGCAGTTAACTCCGCTCGCGGACGTCCGCGTGGTCATTCTGGGGCAGGACCCCTACCACGGTCCCGGTCAGGCCGAAGGGTTGGCATTCTCGGTGGCGCCCGGCGTCGCAGTGCCACCGTCCCTGCGCAACATATTCAAGGAACTGGCACGTGAGCGTGGGCTGTCACAACCCGATGCCGCGGCGCAGTCATGGCCGTTGAACGGCTCACTGGTGCAATGGTCCAGGCAAGGGGTGTTGCTGATCAATACCTGCCTGACGGTGGAGCATCGGCTACCAGCAAGCCATGCCAACCGGGGCTGGGAGGTGCTGACTGACGCAATTGTCCGTGCGGTTTTGGGAAATGCAAAGCCTGTGGTGTTCATGTTGTGGGGCACGCATGCGCAAAAAATGGCCGCCAAAGTGCTTGCGGCGCCGGGGCGTCACGCAGTGCTTTGCGCCAACCACCCGTCGCCCCTGTCCGCTCTGCGATCACCGCAGCCCTTCATTGGATGCGGTCACTTCAGCCAAGCTAACGCGTTTCTGCTGAATTCGGGGGAATCGACGGTTAGTTGGTAAACCGATTGCCATAGACTTCCGTCAATCGACCAATATCGTGGCATAATCCGGGGTTCACCTTGGAGAGGTGGCCGAGTGGTTAATGGCAGCAGACTGTAAATCTGCCCTCTTACGAGTACGCTGGTTCGAATCCAGCCCTCTCCACCAGTGATGACTCGACTGTTGTTGGATAAGCCTATGCGGGGTTCGTATAGTGGTAATACCTTAGCCTTCCAAGCTAAAGCGAGGAGTTCGATTCTCCTACCCCGCTCCACAGTCGGTTTGTTGCGACAGATTTGTAAAGATTTTGCCCTTTTGGCTCAGTGGTAGAGCACTCCCTTGGTAAGGGAGAGGTCGCGGGTCCGATTCCCGCAAAGGGCACCAGTTTTGTGTGCTGCCGACGTTGTGTTGGTGGTGCAGCGAATGTTGTTGATTTGAATTCATTACTTTTCGGAGTCTGATAATGGGAAAAGAAAAATTCACACGTACCAAGCCCCACGTGAACGTGGGCACGATTGGCCACGTTGACCACGGTAAAACCACGCTGACAGCGGCCATCACCTCGGTGCTGGCAGCCAAGTTCGGCGGTACGGCACGGG
>CANNRR010000284.1 GCA_947508055.1 Burkholderiales bacterium | reverse complement strand
TTGGGTGTGTAGTCAAACTTGTTCATAAAAATACTCCAATTAGTTGTGTCGTTCAAAACGACAAAGTGTGAATTGGGCAACCCCATGCCGCCCGATTCATTTGTTATGCAGCTTTATGCTGCTCTGCGTACATTGCTGCAAAAGCTGCTGTCACCGCGCCACCTGCCCGAGTAAAACCGCGCACCACAAAACTGCCTTCTGCTGTTTGCTCTGCAATTAACACGCAGCTATCACCCATAAAGTCCCCGTCAGCAAACTTGCTAAGCTCATCTGTTTTTACGGTGGCCAGCACGGGCAAGTCGTCGAAGCGCTGGCGTGCAATTTCAGCCTTTGCACTTGGTGCGATGTAGGTGCTGCTTTGGGACAGTCGGATTTCCTGTATGCCGCCTTTTGCTTCGATCCATTCAGCCATCCGTGACGCTTGCACCTTTTGCTTAATGGCTTCGCGCAATATCAACGAGTAAGTATTGAGGCGTCGGCGATCCAAATTGCCAAACACCGCTTTAACTACTCGTGTCGACGGGTGTGCATCTTTCTTGTACGGATACCCGCGTTGCTTGTAAAAGGCCTCCAATTCTGCGTTGCGCTGCTTTGCAGATTCAGTGCTATCGGTATCTGTGAAGGCAAGGCATTTGGCAAGAACTGCATACAAGGCTTGGTTACTGGTGCGATATGCACCATGCTCCCACGTAACACGTTCGGCTTCTAGATCGTTGAGTGTCACTGCGAGCAGCTTGAAATCTAACGGCGAAGCAACTGTTGGAGCTGCGGTTGCATGGGTGTGAACGGCTTTCAGTTTCCGTTTAATTCCGGTGTCGATAGCCTGTCATCCAAGTTTCCCGGTTGAACCCACCGACTTCTTTTTAATTCCTTTGAACCGAATTGGGGCGCTCGTTCTGTAGAGCACGGATGGATCCTGTGCGAGCCTGCTTTGGAATGTGATGGAGGGAGTTCGCGCTGGCGGTATGGCGCAGCGTTGGACTTGTGCGTTACAAATGGCTTTGCCTGTGTCAGAAGCAGGCGCGACAGTGCCAGTAACTTGCAGGTCATCACACTGTCGCGCCCCGAGGCCCTACTGGAGAGCAACGTTGCGTGCGTAGTATTTCACGAAGCGTGCGCGGCTGTCTAGAAGTTGGTTTCACGCATGGGCATGAACGCCTATGCCAACCACTCAGCCCCCACCCAGGCTCTTTCTGTGCGCCCGCTGCCGCAGCGCTGTAATCATCTGCTCCCACTGCGACCGTGGACAGCGCTATTGCGGCTCCATGTGTTCGCGCCAGGCCAGAAGTTGCGCCCAGCGCGCTGCTGGCAAACGCTACCAGAACAGCCGCAAGGGCCGTCATGCCCACGCCAGGCGCCAGGGTCAATTGAGGGGGCGACAACAAATAGTGACGCATCAGGGTAGCCCACCCCCGCCCTGTGCTGGTGTACTCCCTCCAGACGAAGCAACAGCCCCGCAAACCGACGCAAGTCAGAGCTGCAAATGCCAATTCTGTGGCCGTTCGGTATCCGCGTTTGTGCGCCAGGGCTTTTTGGGCTACCGCTTTCGTCCCCCATCGAACCGAACCTTAAGGAGTGCCGATTTACATGACTATTGCCCCTGATCTGACAGCGCAAATCCTGCGCTACCACCACGCCGAGCGCTGGCCGGTGGGAACGATTTCGTCCCAATTGAACGTGCACCGCGAGACCGTCATTCGCGTGCTCACCCAGGCCGGTGCCTCGCCCATCATTCCCGCACAGCGACCCTCGGGCGTGACCCCCTATCTGCCCTTTATCGAGCAGACCTTAAAACAGTTTCCCAATCTCACGGCCAGTCGCTTGCACGCCATGGTCGTGGAACGTGGCTATGGTGGACGCCCCGACCACTTTCGCCACCTCATCGCCAGGCACCGCCCGCGCGCCCCAGTCGAGGCCTATCTGCGCCTGCGCACCTTGCCCGGTGAACAGTGCCAATGCGATTGGGGTCACTTTGGTCACATCCAGATCGGACAAGCAAAGCGGCCATTGATGGCCTTTGTGATGGTCTTGTCCTGGTCCAGACGCATCTTCTTGCGCTTCTTCCTGGGCGCACACATGGAGAACTTCTTGCGTGGCCACGTCCAGGCCTTTGAATCCTGGGGCTTGGCTCCCAGGGTCACTTTGTACGATAACTTGAAGAGCGTCGTGCTCGAGCGCAAGGGACAGGCTATCCGTTTCAACCCCACCTTGCTGGCACTCTCGGCGCATTACCGTTTCGAGCCACGCCCTGTGGCACCAGCACGGGGCAATCAGAAGGGCCGCGTGGAGCGCTCGATTCGCTACATCCGTGACAACTTCTTTGCCGCGCGCACCTACACAGACATCGACGACCTCAACGCACAGGCCGATGCCTGGGTAGCTGGAGCGTCGAGCCAGCGCCCGTGCCCCGAAGACACCAAGCTGTCGGTGCAGGAGGCCTTCGAGCAGGAGAAGTCCCACCTGATGGCACTACCCGCGACCCCGTTTAGTTGCGATGAGCTGCGGGCCGTGTCTGTCGGCAAGACGCCCTACGTTCGCTTCGACCTGAACGACTATTCGATTCCCCACACCCATGTGCAGCGTAGTCTCACAGTCAGTGCGGACCTGTGCGAGGTACGCATTGTGGATGGCCAACAGGTTCTGGCCACCCACCGGCGTTGCTGGGACAAGGGCCAGCAAATCGAGGTCGAAGCCCACGTGGAGGAACTGGTGCAACACAAGCGGGCCGGGCGTGCCCACCGTGATACCGACCGCTTGGTGCACGCAATTCCTCAGATACAGACCTTGCTCAATGAGGCTGCCAAGCGGGGAGAGCCGCTGGGGCGCACCGCCAGCCAGTTGCAGGAACTGCTTGATGTGCATGGGCGCACGCAGATGACTGCGGCCGTTGCGGATGCCCTCAATCGTGGTGTGCCACACCCCAATGCCGTTCGCCTGGCATTGGAGCGCCAACGCCAGGCGCAAACCCCACCCTCAACCCCACCCCCGCTGGGTGTCGCCCTTCCTGAACATGTGCGCCAGCGTGATATCGCGGTGCGACCCCACAGCCTGAGTGGCTACGACCAACTCATTGGAGACCACGACGATGCAAACGACTGATCCATCCACACTCAAACGTCGTGCCCAGGCCCTGCAACTCAACGGCTTGTTGTCCAACTGGGGTGCATGTTCCACAGAGCCCTGGGTGGCCAATCTACTGGACTGGGAGGAGCAAGAGAATACCCGGCGCTCCATGGAGCGCCGGCTGCACAGTGCGCACATCGGGCGTTTCAAGCCCTTGGCTGATTACGACTGGAGCTGGCCCGAGCAGATTGATCAAGGGGCCGTGAGCGACTTGATGACGTTGCAGTTCCTGCAAACCGCCAGCAACGCCATCCTGGTGGGCCCCTCAGGCGTGGGCAAGACCACGATTGCCCAGAACATCGCGCACCAGGCGGTGTTGCAGGGGCACACGGTCATCTTTACCACTGCTGGCAAGCTGCTGGGCGAGCTTGCCAGCCTGGACAGTGATTCGGCACTGCGAACCCGACTGCGCCACTACGCAAGGCCCGCCCTCTTGGCAATTGATGAAGTCGGCTATCTCTCGTATTCCAGTCGCTATGCTGACCTTTTATTCGAGCTGATCAGCCGCCGCCACGAGCAAAAAAGCACGCTGCTGACGACCAACAAATCGTTTGCCGACTGGAGCGAGGTATTCCCCAACGCGGCCTGCGTGGTGGCCCTGGTTGACCGACTGGTCCATCACGCCGAGATCGTTGGCATCAAGGGAGAGTCTTACAGGCAGAAAGAGGCACAAGAGCATGCCAAGGCACGCGCTGGCAAACGCAAAACTTCAAAAGGGACAAAATGAAAAAATGGCATCAACCCTCAGGGCTCTCAAGCGGACTGGCGTTCAAAGTGGACGCCAACTGGACGCCAGAGCAGGCATTGGCGGTGTGGGAGTTGCTTGATGACCTGCGCGATCGCGTCGGGGCCCATTACGGAGCGGTCATGCAGAACCTCATGCGTGAACAGCGCGTTACCCTTCAACCGCTTGACGACTTTGACCAGGACTTGTCGTTCTGACTAGCGACGAACTTCTAAACCCATCAACAACCAGGGCCCCTCACGGGGCCCTAGCCATTGGTGGCACCGTGGGCACCGGAATCAGACACCATAAATGACCACCAAATTCGGCTGCCAAATATCGCCGCCATTTACGGCCTCCAGATTTTTACGAATTTAGAGCACCGCTAACATGCCTTGCACAAAAAGGACGGCATTACCGCCGCACTGTGCATGGCGCACGCCCGCCGGCATCTGTTTGAGGCACACAAGTTCAACGCCAGCCCTATTGCCGAGCATGCGCTCAGGCTAATCGCAGAACTCTATGGTG
>CANNRR010000283.1 GCA_947508055.1 Burkholderiales bacterium | reverse complement strand
TTGTGGTCGGCTGTCCATGGCAGGATCGTGGGGAGTGACGGGTCGCGCTGCTTGAGCCAGGTGCGCGCGGACTGTTGACGATCCATATCACCCAGCATGACCATCAAGCCCTGCCTGGCAAGCCAGGCTGCCAAGTGGGTGGCCAGTGTGCTCTTGCCACTACCTCCCTTATGATTGACGACCGCGATTACTGGCATGAGGAATCATCACTCCGTTTCGTAGGCCATCGATTTTGACGCACTGGGGCAAAAGTGTCCAGCCAAAGCCAATGCCAAAGCCAACAAGTCAGGGCCAAAACACGCCCGGACGGTCAGCTGTTGATGAATCACACCCGTATTCCTCGTGAGCCAAGCAAATGCAGCCGTCGCATGACGCCTTGTGCAAGAGCGCCCAGGGGCAAAATCTCGTCGGTCGCTCCTACTGCAATGGCTTCCTTGGGCATACCAAAGACCACGCAACTGGCTTCGTCCTGTGCGAAGTTGTAGGCACCGGCCTGCTTCATGGCAAGCATACCCAACGCGCCGTCTTTTCCCATGCCTGTGAGGATCACACCGATCGCGTTCTTGCCAGCAAATTCGGCGGCCGAGCGGAAAAGCACGTCGACTGAAGGCCTGTGGCGGTTAACCAATTCGGCGCCACTGAGTTGCGTCATGTAATTTGCGCCGCTGCGACGCAGAAGTAAATGCGAATGGCCTGGGGCAACATAGGCGTGCCCTGGAAGAACTCGCTCAGCGTCCTGTGCCTCCTTCACGCTGATGCGGCACAAGCTATCGAGCCGCGCCGCGAAGGATTTGGTGAAGGCCTCTGGCATGTGTTGCGTGATCAAGATGCCTGGGCAGTCGGGCGGCATCTCGATCAAAAACTCTTTGATCGCTTCCGTGCCGCCGGTGGAAGCTCCTACGATGATCAGCTTTTCTGTCGAAAGGCTGCGATTGGCCAGTGCCGGTAACGAGTGATCACTTTTCGATTGTCCGGCCACGGGTCGGGCGCGCGGTTTTGAGACAGCCGCAGTGCGAATCTTGTGGGCGATTTCAGCTGCGTACTCCTGGATTCCATGCGTGATGTCGATTTTTGGTTTGGACACGTAGTCAATTGCGCCGAGTTCCAGTGCCCGCAGAGTGGCATCCGACCCCCTCTCCGTCAACGACGACACCATGACCACCGGCATGGGGCGCAGACGCATCAGTCGCTCGAGAAAGTCAAGCCCGTCCATTTTCGGCATTTCCACATCCAGTGTGAGAACATCCGGATTCAGTGAACGAATCATTTCGCGAGCAATCAGAGGGTCTGGTGCGGTGCCAACCACCAGCATATCCGGTTGGCTATTAATGATCTCGCTCAGCAACTTGCGGATCAGAGCTGAATCGTCAACAACAATAACGGTTATTTTCTTCATTTTGTGCGGAAATTGTGAGTGTGTTTGCACGGCCCTGCATCTAGTGACTGCATCGCCACTTCGGCCGATCGAAGATTAGTCAAATAGGTCAACATCGCCCGTTACCTCCTCATCGACGAGGCGCGCAGCGTACTGGATCTCGCGCGCGCGGATCGTCTCGTTGTGGGTATTGCGAAGCTTCTTCACCAAGACCTTGCCGCTTCTCGGGAAATAGTAGACTTTTCGCGGATAGACATCGCTGAGGTCTTGCGAAACGACATGGATCCTTTCCGTGCTGAGGAAGTTCATCGCGAAATCTGCGTTGCGCTGTCCAACATTCAGAGTGCTCATTCCTGGCAACACACTGCCACCCCCAAACACTTTTGCTTCGAACAAGGAGCGCCGAGCGCCAAGAGAGATCAGACTGTTGATCAACAGTTCCATGGCAAAGGCACCGTAGCGTGCTGAAAGACTTGCTGGATTGTCCTGATCCGGATGAGCATCTGGCAGCATGAAATGGTTCATGCCACCAATTCCGGAAACCTTGTCGCGGATACAAGTAGTGATGCAGGATCCGAGCACCGTTACCAGCACCATGTCGCGCACCGTAACGTAAAACTCTCCAGGCAGAATCTTTGCTGCATCGAGTTCAAAGTGATTGTCATAGTAGAGATTGGGAGCGAGCACTATGGAGCTCCGTCATCTTCCTGCCGTATGAGTGCCGGCAACGCCTTCATACACCGTCTTGCCGCGCGGTCGGAACAAGTTTGCGGCGTGATGAAAACTCTCCGAATGACCGGCAAACAACAACCCGTCGGAATGCAAGAGCGGAACAAACTTCTGCAAGATACCGTATTGGGTGGGTTTGTCGAAATAAATCATCACATTGCGACAAAAAATGGCATGGAACGGCCCACGGATAGACCAACTCGCATCGAGAAGATTGAGTGGCCGGTAGTCAATCAAAGCACGCAGTTCATCGCGAACCCGCACCTGACCATTGCTCGCCCCTTTGCCACGAAGGAAGAAACGCCGTATACGCTCTTGCGACATTTTCTCCAGACGCTCCATGGGGTAGACACCTTGACGCGCTTTCACCAGCACGTTGGTGTCGATATCGGTGGCAAGAATCTTTACTGGGGGCGTAAGAGTGCCGAATGTTTCGACTGCGGTCATCGCCATCGAATAAGGCTCCTCGCCAGTAGATGCTGCTGAACACCATAACGATATGGTGCCATTCCCCTTTTGGCGTTTCAATAATTCGGCCAGCACCGGGAAGTGATGCTCCTCGCGAAAGAACGCTGTGAGATTGGTCGTGAGCGAATTGGTGAAAGCCTCCCACTCGACAGCGTTGCCATCTTCCAGAAGGGTCAGATAATCGCTGAAGTGCGATAGCCCCAAGGCACGCAAGCGTCGACCAAGCCGGCTGTATACCATTTCGTGCTTGCTCGGACTCAGGGAGATTCCGGCGCGCCCGTATATCAGCTTGCGCACGCGTTCGAAATCAGCTGAGGTGAATGCGAATTCGCGTCCCCTTTCAATGGTTCGTTCGATCACTTCGTGAGTCTGCCTTTCCAGTTGTCCAAGCGCCTGCTCCTAAGAGGCTTGCAGGCTGTCAATCACCAATTGACCCATTGCGCGACCAAGTATGTCCCTGGTTCCCCGATACAAATGTACCGCAGACTCCGGACAACCGGCCCAATCCCTGGGGCGCAATCTGCCCGGAGGGAACTTTCAACGCCTGCTTCTTTATCGACATCGGCCTGTGATTCTTGACACAGCACCGTTGGATTTCATGTTCCATGAAAATTATTTCCTCAAGTTAGACGTGAGCCTGTCGATAAAGAGGCTGACCGCGGCGTTTCGCCCCGGCTCTCCAACTTGCAAAGGCGCGTGTTACCCAACTTGATTCTTATCGACTTACCCCCTCAATGAAACGTCGCAGCAACGGCGATCGCCCTTGTTTGGACGGGGTTCAAATGATTTTGTAGGACAAAGTCTTACAAAAGGTTACTGTCTGTAACAGCATAAAAACGGACAAATTCCAATTCATAGAAAAGCTTCTCGGATCCAGAATGCAATGGCGCGTTCAGGAAAAGAATTCGCGAAGCAAAATTTATGGGGAAAGAATGATGAACACGTTTGATATGCAGTCGGAAATCAAGGAATTGAATCTCACGTATCTGATGCTTGCGCAGCACATGATACGAGAAGACAAATACACAGCGGCGTATCGATTGGGCATCAATCAGCAATCGTCCGACATTCTGGCCAATCTAACCGCAAGTCAGGTACTAAAACTGGCTGGCGCTAACGTACTGCTGTGCCGCATGCGCTGTGATGACCGTTTCATTCTTGGACTGCTTACCAGTCACGGCAAAGAAGGGGTGATGTCGCAATCGCACGCAGCCATCCTGCTGGCGGGGCAAGCTGCAGAAACTTTGGCCTGAGGCCGCCCGGAGGCTCCATGCGAAACACAAGCGTCGTGTCGGAAGGCAACGAAATCCAGGTTGCTGTTGAACTCATCACTCTTGGGGCTCGACTGCAGGTGCTCGAGACCGTCACCCATTTGAGTCGAGAGCGCTTGCTCAAGCTGTACAGGGAAATCAAGGGTGAATCTCCGGCCAAGGGCATGCTGCCGTTCTCGGCTGACTGGTTTATGAGTTGGCAACCGAATGTTCACTCCTCCATCTTCGTCAACATTCACCAATACCTCGCGGCGCATACGGACTTATCCGGTGTGCAGTTACTCATCAAGAGCTACAGACTGTATCTTGAGCACGTGCAGACCAACGAGATTGAACCCATCCTGACAGTGACCAGGGCATGGACGCTGCTGCGCTTCCTGGGCCCTCTACTGGAAACAGTTGCCTGCAAGCGATGCGGTGGAAATTTTCTGACCCATCGTTTTGACTTCAATCAGAACTACGTTTGCGGGCTGTGTCGCCCCCCATCACGCGCCGGGAAGTCAAGGAACAAGATGTCCATTGACCCTCTCCTGGTTGGGGG
>CANNRR010000282.1 GCA_947508055.1 Burkholderiales bacterium | reverse complement strand
CGAATGTTGATGACGCGGTTGCCGGTGGGGAAACCAACATAGTTCTTGCCATCGCGTTTGACACCAATGGTCTTGCCACCCTTGCTGATAGCCCCTGACTTGTCGACTGTGGCCCCGGCCATGTCGGCAGCGGACAACTCCTTCTTGTGCAGTCCGTACTCGGCCTGGATTTCGCGGCCGGTCTTGTCGGCTACTTTGCCGGTTTTGGGGTCGAGCTTGCCGTAGATAGGCCAGACGCCATGCTGCTTCATGAAGTTCAGGCCTCCGGCTTCTTTCAGACCGGGCACGTTGTCAAAGTGGTGGCGCATGTAATCTTCGCCATCCTTGAAGTTCCAGAACTGCTTCATGCCACGTTTGCCGTCCGGGTCGAGCTTGTGAATGATGTCGCGCAGGATGATGCGGTTCTCGCGCGATTCGCCCAGCGACTTGTGCACCGGCTGGCGTATACCCAACCAAGGCCACAACGAGTTGGGCATGGACTCGGGCTCCCAGCGTTCCAGATACGGGCAATCCGGCAGGATCAAATCAGCCAAAGCGGTTTCTTCGCCCATGAACGGGCTCATGGACACAAGATAGGGAATCAGCTTTTCGTCCTTGTACAGCTTGCCCCACACCGCCATGGCGCCGGGGTTGGTGTAGACCGCGTTGTCCTGGTAGGTGAAGTACACGTTGATTTTCTGTTTGCCTTCGGCAATCCAGAACGGCACCAAATGGCTGACCTTGTGGGCTGCCAGCGGGTAATCGGGTGGCTGCGAAAGGAAGGAGGGCTTGGCCGGCTTGCCAGGCTCCGGCGAGGGCTGTGGCCAGCCCATGCCGCGCGGCAGGCAGTAGCCGCCTTTCTTTTCGACGTTGCCCGTCATGATGGGCAGCATCATGCAGGAGCGTTCGTTGTACGAGCCATACAGGTGCTTGGCCGGGCCGCGGTAGGTGAACAGAGTGGCCGGCTTGGTAGTGGCAAATTCACGGGCGATGCGCTCGATGGATTCCACCGGAACGCCCGAAATCTTGGATGCCCATTCCGGTGTGTACTGCTTGTAGTGGGCCTTCAACTCAGCCACCGTGACATTGGTCCAGTTGGTGATGAAGTCGGAGTCGTGCAGGTCTTCACGCAAGATGACATGACCCATCGCCAGGGCGACTGCTCCGTCGGTGCCAGGGAAGACTGGAATCCACTCGTCCGAGAAGCCTGCCGTGTTGGACAGGCGCACGTCAAACGTGACGATCTTCATCTTGTTTTCAACAACACCCTCGGTGATGCGCTGCGACAGCGGGTTGTGAAAGTAGGCCGCCTCCAGAATGTTGGAGCCAAAGTTGAGCACGTACTTGGCATTGGCAAAGTCTGGCGTCTCGATGTCCGGGCCCCATGTGGGTTCCATACCCACTTTTTTGGACGATTCACACACCGAAGTGTGGTTGACCACGGTTGCAGATCCCAGGGTTTTCATGAATCGACCGTTCGCACCGCCCGAGCGGTCACGCCCGTACTTCAACATGATGGTGTTGGGGTCTTCCTTGATGGCCGCGTCGAGCTTTTGGGTCAACTCGGTCAGGGCTTCGTCCCAGGTGATGCGCTTCCACTTGCCCTCGCCGCGTGCACCCACACGCTTAAGCGGGTACAGGATGCGATCCGGGTCGTAGCTGTACCACATGCCGGAGTTGCCCTTGGCGCACAGGCGACCGCGAGTGGAGACGTGCTCGGGGTTGCCTTCGAGCTTGACCACGCGGTCATTTTCCAGAAAGGCAATGGCGCCGTCCTGAATGTTGCACACATGGCAATTGGTAGGGACTGCACGGCGTACAACCGCAGAGACAGGGTCGATGTCCTTGCCGCCCAGGTCGTTTTCCATTGCGTGCAGCAGTTGCGGAGCAGTGGCAGCTGCGGCGCCTGTTCCTGCGCTCACTTGCAGAAAGGTGCGGCGTTTCAGGCTAGGTATTTTCATTTGTATTCTCCTCGCTGACGGTTAGAACAGGGTTTGCAATTGTTGGGGTGCCATCAGAATGGCGTAGCGCAGGGCTGCGCTGCCAAGCAGGATGAGCAGTGCTGAAATCATCAGCGTGCTTTGCGGCGGCTTGCCCACTGGTGCCAATAACAACAGTGTCACGGGTGCAGCAATGCCGGCCAGAATGCCCAGGCCCACAAAGATCATGCCCATGGTTCCGCTGGTCAGGATCTGAAAGGTCAATTCTTCCGCAGAGCCGCCATAGTTGGTGGTGCCCAGGATGGCAACCAGCACCACGCCTACTGCCGCCGTCGACCACAGCATGTATTCGCGCAGTACCTTTTGCGCTGACTCGTTGGCACCTGCTAGCAGAGAGCCAACCGCAGAACCGGAAGCAATGGCCAATGCCACAAACAGCACCGGCATGACAGGTGTGTTCCAGACCGGACGCGACTGGTGTACCGACAAGTCAAAGCCGGTATAGATGGGCAGACCCAGGGCCAGCGCAGCGGTTACGAATGCCAGCAACTTGCCACGCTGTTCGTCGCCGCTTCTGAGCGCCAGGATATACAGCACCGAACAAATGCCAAAGGCGGCGATGTTCAAGGCGCCCCATGCCAGAGGCGAGGTGAAGTGCATGTAGAACGGATTGAGCGTGTTGAGAAAACGCATCGGCTGTGACAAGTCACTGATCAACAGCGCACCACCCACAGCCAGCAGGACGACCGATAGGTAGGCCGCCTTCTCGCGCAGTGGTCGCAGCGCTGGCGTTAGCCATGAGCCGTAGGACAGAAACGACAGGCCCGCGAGAATGCCAACGACAAAGAAGTAGATGGCGTAGGCCGAATGCCACGACACGTCGTGGAACCAAACGTATTCACCCATGGTGTGTGCTCCTTAAATTTTGAAATGAAGTTTGAAGGACGTGCGGTCTGGCTCCATCACGTCAATCGGCTTGTAGGCATCGCGGCCAATCTCGGTCTGGTTGCGATCCGCGCCAATGTAGAAAACGTGCGGCTTGGTGCCCTGCTCCGGGCGTAGCACCTGGGTCGGGTTCTTGGCAATGAGGTAAGACACTTCGCTGTTGGGGTCGTTGATGTCCCCAAACACCCGTGAGCGGCCAATGCAGGTCTGCACGCAGGCCGGCACCAGGTTTTGCGTGACGCGGTGGAAGCAGAATGTGCACTTGTCCACCACATTGGTAATGGGTGTGTAAGTGCGGTGCGAGGGCAGCATGAAGCGGGCGTTGTACGGACAGGCCGCCATGCAACTGCGGCAACCAATGCAGCGTTCGTATCGTTGCAGCACAAAGCCACCGTCCTCGACAACAAAGGTGGCCTCCACCGGGCAGTTGCGCACGCAGGGTGGGTCCTCGCAGTGGTTGCACAGGCGCGGCAAAAATTTGCGCGATACATTGGGGTATTTGCCGGTGACCTTGTATGGCACCCAGGTTCGGTTGACACCTAGCGGGGTGTCGTATTCGGCCTTGCAGGCGACCTGACAGGCCATGCAGCCGATGCAGCGGCGGATGTCGACCACCATGGCGTAGCGTTTTTTGCCCGCATTGCCTGAAGGCGCTTTTGTTGCTTCACTCATCGATTTGTCTCCTGTGGATGATGTGGGTTCTTTGATTCACGCGTCAATTGCTCCAGTTGTTCCGCAACATCTGTGCCATTGCCTGAGAAAGCGATTGCGCAGGCATTTCCATTGGAGAAGTCGCATCTTTGCGATTGCTGCACCACTCAGTAATGTTACAAAAACGTAACGTCATGCGGGTTTATACGGAGAGCTTGTGTTACGAAATAGTTATCTACTTGGAGCCTGTTTCCTGAACCTGTGGGCTTTGCATGCAACGCAGAAATTTTGTTGAGTACGGGGCGAGTCTGGGTTTATCCCTGGCCTGCGCGCGCGTCAGTGCGGCAGGCGCACCGCTGCGCATTGGATTGACCGCAGTCATCCTGGCAGACCAGGCGGCCTTTCTGGCGCGCTGGAGCGAGTACCTGTCCGAGCGCATGGATGTACCGGTGGTCTTTGCGGCACGGGAGTCGTACCAGGCGGTTCTTGATCTGCTGTTTTCAAATCAAATCGATGCTGCCTGGATCTGTGGTTACCCTTATGTGCGCCACCAGGCCCAGTTGCGCCTGCTGGCCGTGCCGCTGTACCAGGGCAACCCCGTCTACCAGTCGTACCTCATCCGCACGCGGGGAGCCGCCATCAAGCTCAATGGCTGGGGTGATCTGAAAAACCGTGTGCTGGCCTACTCCGACCCGTTATCGAACTCGGGCTGGCTGGTGGCCCAGGCTCAACTGCGCGCTGCCGGGCTGAGCCCTCAGGATTTGCGGCGCGGCTTCTTCGCGCATGGCCACAACAACGTCGCCGAGGCGGTGGCCAGCGGGCTGGCACATGCGGGCTGCATCGATGGCTACGTCTGGGAAACCATGCAACT
>CANNRR010000281.1 GCA_947508055.1 Burkholderiales bacterium | reverse complement strand
TGGCATGCCGGAGCGGCGACCCAAGGCAATGACGAGGGCAAGCGGAAAGGCCATCGTCATGCTCAATGCCGCCAGCAAAAACGTCAGCGGCAGACCACTCCACAGATCGGTATCTACCTTGGACAAGCCCAACACGCCACCGCGCATCAGCACAAAGTAGAACGACAGGCCAAGCAACCAGACGGCGGCCAACCAGGGCTTCCAGCAGGCGCGCATGCAACTGGCAATGATCAGCGTCAGCAGGATCACGGTGCAGACCAGGGCACGCCAATGTTCCGTAAATGGGTAACGACCGAAAATGATAAAGCGGAACTTTTCACGAACGACGCCCCAGCAAGCACCGCTGGCGGTGTGGCAGACCGTATAGTCCGCCACCCAGACGGCATCCACAACGGCCCATCGAAACAAAGGCGGCAACAAAGCCAGCAGGACCGCACCGATGGCAAGGGTGCCAAGCCCTGTTTTCCAGTCGTTGAACAGATTGATCCTGCACCAGGCAATCCATCCCTCGGTCGAGACAGGAGCAGATCGGGCCTTGACGGATTGAAACGTTTGCACACTCATGGTCTGGTCCTTAACGTTCTTTGATGGCGGCACGAGCGTTGTACCAGTTCATGAGTACCGAGGTGAAAAGCGAGGTGCTCAGATAGACCAGCATGATGATGGCGATGCACTCTACGGCGCGGCCGGTCTGGTTGATTGCTGTGTTGGCAATGGACACCACATCCGGGTAGCCGATAGCCACTGCCAGCGAAGAATTCTTGGTCAGGTTCAAAAACTGGTTGGTCATTGGAGGAATGATGACCCGCAAGGCCTGCGGCAGCATCACCAGGCGCATCGTCTGGCCACGTGTCAATCCAAGAGCGCTGGCCGCCTCGGCCTGACCGGCGGCAACCGACTGGATGCCGCTTCGAACCACTTCTGCAACAAAGGCTGCCGTATAGATGGTCAGCCCCAATAGCATGGACAGGAACTCAGGCGTCAGCGATCCGCCACGTTCAACTGCAAATTCTCCTTGTAAGGGTTTATCCATTGCGGTCGGTGCGCCGCCCAGGAGCCAGCCCATCACGCCGAATACGAGGACCATGGCAAGCGGCAACAGGAACATGCTCTGGGGCTGTCCTGTCTGCTCAAACTTGCGGCGCGCATGGCGGCGGTAGGCCCAGGCTGCGATCAAACCCGCCATCAAGCCAAAGGTAGCCCAAACATGGCCGTCGGCCCACACCGGAATCGGAAAATTGAGTCCTCCTTTACTGAGAAACACGGGTCCCACGACCCATGGCTGGTTGGCTGCCGGAAGAACCTCGGTAAACATCAGGTACCACATGAGCAACTGCAGCAGGACCGGAATGTTGCGGAAGAATTCGACGTATGCAACGCACAGGCCACGGATCAAGGCATTTCGTGAAAAACGTCCGACACCTATCAGTGTCCCCAGAATCGTCGTGAAAATAATGCCAACGACAGCGACTCGCAGGGTGTTGACCATGCCGACCAGGTAAGCACGCCAATAGGGTTCGCCGGAATCAAAGGCAAACAGGCTCTCTCCGATGTCAAAACCGGCAGAGCCGGTTAAAAAATCAAAACCACTCTGAATACCGCGTGCCCGCATATTGGTGGCGGTATTGTTCGCGAGGTAGAGGACCATGATGCCAATGACGGCGACTGCGACGATCTGGTAAACCAGGGCACGAAACGCCTGGCTGCGCCACGACCAGGGCTTTTTTGGCGGAGAGTGAGAAGTCGCGGTCATGGGGTCTCTTGATTTGAGTTGCAATACTTTTTAAATGGAAAAGGGCAGCGCAAGATGCATCTGCCCTTGAATATTGAACAGGGTACCGGCATGGCCTGCACCCCGTTCAGGTGCAGCTTAACGGATCGGCGGGGCGTACTGGATGCCACCCTTGTTCCACTGGTTGTTCAAGCCGCGGGGCAATTGCAGTGCGGACTTGGGGCCGACATTGCGCTCGAAGATTTCGCCGTAGTTGCCGGTTGCCTTGACCGCACGTGCCATCCATTCCTTGTCCAGGCCCAGCAGTTTCCCAGTGTCTTCTGTCGTTCCGAGGATGCGACCTATGACCGGGTCTTTGCTGTTGGCTTTGAGGTCATCGACATTGGCTGCGGTAACGCCGTATTCCTCAGCTTCGAGCAGACCATAGATCACCCACTTGACGATGGCTGCCCACTCGTCATCACCACGACGAACCAGCGGCCCGAGCGGTTCCTTGGAAATCAACTCTGGCAAGATCAGGTGGTCAGCCGGATTTTTCGCCGACTTGTTCCGGACCGAAGCCAGACCAGAAGCATCCGTGGTGTACGCCACACAGCGGCCGGAAAAGTAGGCACCTTCCACTGCGTCAAGTTTTTCAAAAACAACAGGTTTGACATTCAGGCCGTTGGCCTTGGAAAAATCGGTCAGGTTCTTCTCTGTCGTTGTGCCGGACTGAACGCAAATGGTTTGGCCCTTGAGCTGTTTGGCATTCTTGATCTTGCTCTTGACGGGCACCATGAAACCCTGGCCGTCATAGTACGTAACTGCGGTCTGGCTCAACCCCAGCGATGCGTCGCGTGTCAAGGTGAACGTCGTGTTGCGCGAGAGAACGTCAATTTCCCCCGACTGCAGCGCGGTAAAGCGGGCCTGGGCAACCAGCGGAACATACTTCACCTTTTCGCTGTCGCCCAAAGTGGCAGCAGCCACCGCGCGGCACACATCAACGTCAATGCCGGCCCATTTTCCACCAGAGTCTGCGGCACTGAAACCCGCCAGACCAGTATGTACGCCGCATATCACCTGGCCACGCGCCTTGATTCCATCGAGCGTTTTGCCGGCATGTGCCGGGATCGCTACCATGGCACCCATGGCTGCCACGACGGCGACGATGGTTTTTAGATTGTTCAAATGCATTTACGTTACTCCAGATAAAAAGTTGAATCAACAAAATTGACGCACAAGCATACGCCGAGAATCGTCCCAAGCGGCGACTTTAGCAGCGGCTGCGTGGTGCCCGCATCGGGGTTTACTCTTGCAGGACATGCAAAAACTTCATAAGCAAATGCATTCTTGGTGATTGTGCCTAGCGTAATTTAGCAGGTTCTATGCCAGGATGCGCAAGACCGCTGTTATCCTTTGTTCAGTCAAACTTCTTTCCACGTCTTAACTCTGATCAAGAAAGCATTGCCATATGGACCAGAATTCCAGGGCGCTCGTGTACTGGGCGCATCGCAATACCGTCGACAAATGGTGCGATTTGTTGAATCATTGCCCAAGAGTGGTGCGGGGGAACTGATGTGGCGCCGGTTGCGGGAGGCGGGGCTATGAGTGTCTTACCCGTAGTGGACCCCGGGGACATAGGTCTTTGCAGACTGCGGACACGCCGCTTGGTGGATGTTCTGCAAACGGAGGTGGACCGTCAGCGGCTTCCAGGCGCAGTGGTTCTGATTGCACGGCGCGGAAAGCTGGCTTTGTTTGAAAGCCTGGGCGTGCTGGATCCGGGCACTGGTGTGTCAATGACACGGGATGCGATCTTTCGAATCTACTCGATGACCAAGCCTGTGGTCTCAGTGGCTGTCATGATGCTGATGGAGCAGGGGAAACTGCTGTTGAGCGATCCTGTCGCCAAGTATCTCCCCGAGTACTCAGGTCAGAGAGTTGCTCACATGGTCGAGGGATCGGTCGAATTCCAGCAGGTGCAGCAGACAGCTACGGTTCAGGACCTGTTGCGGCATACGGCGGGCTTGACCTATGAATTCATGGGCAGCAGCCCGGTGCAGCGGCAGTATGCGCAGAACCGAATCGGCTCGCGTGAGCGAAGCAACGCCGAGTTCTCGTTGCAACTTGCCGCCCTTCCACTGATGTTTGAGCCCGGCAGGGTCTGGGAATACAGTCGGGCTACCGACGTGTTGGGGCGCTTGGTTGAGGTGGTTAGCGGCGCCACGCTCGGTGCTTACTTGCGAGAAAACATATTCGCTCCCTTGGGCATGGAAGAAACCTGGTTTTCTGTGCCACAGCAGCATCAATACCGAATTGCTGAACCTTTCGCGCGTGATCCCGACGGTGCCATGCAAATGCGTCTGATAGATATACGTGAGGACTCCGTTATGGAGTCGGGTGGCGGGGGACTGGCTTCTACGGCGCTTGATTACGCCCGCTTTCTGCAATTCATGCTGAATCGAGGTGAACTCGACGGTGTGCGATTGCTTGGATCGCGAACGATTGCCTACATGACCTCAGATCACCTTGGTTCAATTCCTGTGAACAGCGGCGCATCGCGCGAATTGCTGCCAGCGGGCTACGGCTTTGGTCTGGGGTTCGCGGTGCGCAAAGACGCAGGCCTGGCTCCTGAGCCGGGTTCCATTGGTGCCTACTACTGGGGAGGAATGGCCGGGACGACTT
>CANNRR010000280.1 GCA_947508055.1 Burkholderiales bacterium | reverse complement strand
GCAATCCAGCCTTCGGCGCGTTGGCTGGCGATATACGCCTGCCCAGCGTCGCGTTGTGCGTCGATCGAGTTGTATTCCTGGTCCAGCCCCTCTTCGCTGGACTTACGCGTGTAGACAGCGCAGCGTAGCCGTCTCTTGGTTGTGCCTTCGGGGCCGCTCATTTGGCAGCCTCCTTGGTGGCTCTGCCGCGCAGGCCAAAGAAGGCGGGTCCAGACCATCGGGTGCCGGAAATCAGATTGGATATGGCGGTCAGACTGCCGTAGGGCTTGCCCAGGTATTCGAATTGCCCATCAGGCAGAGCAACGACACGGTGCACGGTCCCCGCGAATTCTCGTGTGAGCATGGTGCCCGGGACTAGTTTGACAACCTCACCCCTGCCGGCCTTGGCCTTGGGTTTGGTGATCTCGATCAGTGCATCGATTCGTGCCTTGTTGCGTTCCAACAGGCCGGGCTCGCGCTTTGCAAATTCAAGCTCCTGCATCCGGTAAGCGATTCGTCGCTCCAGGTACTGGCGGTTGTAGGTTGGCAAGGGCGTGGCGAACAATTGCTGCCACAGCGTCTTGATGTCTTCGTACTTGGTGTCAGGCAGTCGCGCTATGCGGCCGATGACGCCATGCTGACCTGTTGATGTATTCACTCAAACTCCTTTTGTTGAGCCTGCAGGGTTTTGCGTAGTGCCATGCGGACTGTTGATGCGGGGTTTGTATGAACGCTCTTTGGTGGGCAAAAGCCAAGTTCTTTCTTCTTTTCTTTCTCGGTTGTCGCCGCAGGATGCGTTCGCAAGCGAACAAGGCCCAAAGCCAAGATCGACGCGACTTCCGCGCGGCGCTCCAATAGGGTCATCTGTGAGGGATCAATAACGTTTAGCGTGGTCATGGTGGGTGCTTCGGTCAAACAAAATGCTTGATCAGAATTCTGTTGCTCCGGCTGCACCCATGCCATCGCAATATTGACAAGCGTTGCGAACAGTTGCGGGCGATTGCGAAATTTGTCGCCGCAGGACGGTGGCACTGAGGCAAATTGCTAGGATGTCAAATTGATGATTAATAACTGTATAAAACACCAGCTATAATGTTTTCATCAAAGCCAACAGCCACGGGTCTGACACCCGGTTTTTGCCGGCGGGCATGGGACGCCGCCCGGCCAAGCAAAGGGTATGGAATAACAATGAAGATCTTCACTTCACGACATTTCTTGCTGCATATTTCGATGCCGACGCTGCGAGAGTTCACTCAGACGCACGTCTTGTCACCCCGGCTGGCCATTGATTGGACGACTCTGCCGGAATCCCTATCTGAGACTGTCAGTGACACAGTCGACGCACTGGAAGCCTCTCTGAGCAGCGCGGATCTGAGTCCCTCCGAGCGCGAGGCCCGCGAGCAGGATCTATTTCACTGGCATGACGACCTGCGCCGAGCCCATCTCATGTCCAATGGGCTGGCCATTACCGAATTGCGTGTCGCAGTTTCCAAGGACGGGGACGCAACGGCCGCTCTTGAAAACCGTGATGACCGTGAAATCGCGCTGTGGATGCTGGCGATGCGGGACAAGGTCTTTCGGGATGCCGAACTCCATTTGGCGTTTCAGGCCAGGACCAACGGCAAGTACTGGAAGAAGTTTTGCATTCAACCGGGACTGAGCCCGACCAGAGACCAGACCGAGCTTGAGGCCTTCAGCACCGAGGTGGGCAATCTCTACAAGAAAAGCGGTGGTGGCAAGAGCTCCCACGTCGAGGTGATTGATCGCTGTGCCGACGGCAGCATTCAGCTGGCCATCTATGTTGAAGGGCCCATCACGGCATTGGCCCATTTCTCCCAAAAGGCATTTAAGCGCATGACCACCAGAGTGGCGTTGGAGACAGCCATCGTCTATCACCCATCCACGGGCGTGGTGGAAACCATTGTCAAGGGTGGCGCCAAGAACCACGAGGCCGTGCTTGCGCTGTTTGGCACGCATGTTGTCAAACAAGCGATCACGCCAACGGAAATCAAGAAGCAGCGCTTTAATCTGAACGCATTGCGTGACGGAATGCTTGAGCCGTTTGAAGATTGGTCAGTGCACGGCGTGGAAAAAGTTCGACTGCGTCGTGCCCAATTCACGCCGATGGGACAGACTACGATTGGTCTGCATGTAGAGGCATCACCCGAGAAGGAAGACGACGACGCGATCAAGATCGCTCTCAATTCCCTGAAGTGTGATCGGGCCTTTACGTCTTCATTCAACATGACTGGCGCCAGCGTCATCGTCTACATGGCGGCACCGGCAGAAGGCAAGAGCCCGCATTTCAGTTTTAATGTGTATTCCTCAGGTTCATCGACCATCAAGAATTTGTCGGAGAAAAATCAGCCCATTGCCAACGCGGTACTGAGCGCGCTCGATGTGATCTGATCGCCACGCCACAGGAGCCCAGATGAGTCAGTCCCAAATTGATGCCACGGCGCTGTTTTGCCAATTGCTGGAGCAGGACAAGCCGGAAATCAATGGGCAGGCACTGCATTCTGGTGAAAACAAGGATGCGGCCGTGCATCTTTTACGCGAGAGACTCTTGGTGTTGGGCAAAACCAAGGAATGGGTCACGTGTCCGGAATGCGAAGTTGATCTGGCACGTGTGGTTCGAGAAGTTGGCGGCGACAAAATCATGTTGATGTGCCCGCAGTGCCAGGATGTGACCGGGCCCCGGCATTTGACGGACACGCACAAGGTGTCTATGCCGAAATTCCAGCGCTCACTACTCAACGGCCTGGATCTTTCTGCGAACGGATTGAGCGTCGCTGCCGAGGATCAGATCTGGCGTTTGGGGACAACGCAAGCATCTCGCAACAAGCCATCGACTTGGTACTTTGCCCGACAACTTTTTCGGCCAGATGTTGCTGCCCGGCTGCGTGAGCAGATCGCGCTCGATAAAACAACACAATCGTGCGTTGTACTGACCACCAGCGATGTGCCACTGCCTCTGGGCTCTCCCATGACAGAGTTCGATGTTCGACCACTTGTCACGATGGGACGTATCGGGCAGAGCAAGTTCGAGTTTTTTGCCGATCGGCAAGGCTATCCAGGTCCGCAAGTTTTGGCACAGGCTACAGCGGGCACTTCACTGAAATATGTCAAGAGTGAGGCGCTAGCGTTTGTCGATGGCGTGCGCTTTGAACTCGAGCCGAGTCAGCAGAAGATCTTGATCGCGTTGATCGATGCCACAGACCATGAGTTGGAAAAGGGCGCACTCAAGTCGGCCTGTGGTTCGCAATCTCAAGATTTCAGTCCGTCGCGTGAATTCCAGCGCAACCAAATCGTCTACAAAACAGTCATTCACTACCTGCGAGACGACGATCGATATGCGTTGGTCATTCCCGTCGAAGACGCGCATTGGTTGAGATAAGCACGGATACTGAACCACCGTCACCCGCATCTTTCTTCATGGACCCGGTACTGATCGCAAGTCAGCCCGGGTTTTTTGCATTCTGGCATCACGAAACGGATTTGTGTAATGAGCTTGTGAAGTCTGTGAAGTGGTTTGTGTAGCGCCCTTCGAGATCATCGATTGCATCGGTAGGCAGTGCCAGTTCGGGCACTTGCAACCGGTGCACATCAACCTCGAAGGAGTTGCAAATGCAAGCAGAAAGTCTGAAAGCCAGGCATCTGACCCAGCGCGAAATTGCGCAGCGCTGGAGCAAGTCAGAAGCCACCATTGAGCGCTACCGCTCCGATGGTGTCGGCCCGCAATATTTAAAAATTGGCGGCAAAGTTTTGTATCGGCTTGAAGACATCGAGCAGTTTGAGCACGACTGTCTCTATGCCAATCCGCACAGCCGCGTTGCCACGGAGGGAGTCAGCCATGACTGATCTCACCATCTTCCCCGCCGACATCGCCGAAATGTCCGTCAGTCAACTCGCCCAGTTGACGCCAGATCAAAAATTGGAAGTCGATGCCAATCTGGGAAAAGCCATTGTCTGGCTGAAACAGGCACGCACCAAGTTCGACGCTGCCCTGAAGCAGTGCTACGAAGAACAGGCCAAGGCTGCCCTGCTTGCGTCCGGTCGTGACTTTGGCACCGCACATATCCGCGACGGATCCCTGCGCATCAAGTTCGAGTTGCCCAAGAAGGTCACTTGGGACCAGAAGCAGCTCGCCGCCATGGCCGAGCGGATCACCGCAGCTGGCGAGCAAGTCAACAGCTACATCGATGTCAAGTTGGCAGTGTCGGAGTCCAGCTACACCAATTGGCCGCCGGTGCTTCAGAGCCAATTTGCTGGCGCGCGTACGGTGGAGGCGGGTAAGCCTTCGTTTACCTTGACTCTTGATGAGGAGGCTGTGTGATGGCACTCCCAATCATCTCTGCCGAAGAACGGATGTCGGAGAAGCGTTGCGCCAAGATTGCCCTGATCGGGATTCCTGGTTCCGGCAAGACAT
>CANNRR010000279.1 GCA_947508055.1 Burkholderiales bacterium | reverse complement strand
CCGTGCGATTCAAGCGCGGTACCAGCGTAGCGTTGAGCGATTGGCCGGTGGCCAGCAAGGTATCGGTCCCCTGCCCGATCTGGTCCAGCGTGCCACCGGGCTCGCTCATACGGTCCGCCATGCGCTTGAAAGAGTCAGACGACGCACCAACCGAGTCGGCACTCTGGCCCAGGCGGTCCGACGTACTGCGCAGGTTCTTGAGGGTGGCGCCGGCTTCCTGCACCAGCGCAGGCAGGTTGGCCTGGTTGGCCTGCTGGGCAAACTGGCCGATATTGGCAGCGGCCTGGCCCAGATTGCCGACGGCGTCCATCAGCTTCCTCTGGTTCGGCGCAGCCAGCAACTGGCTGACGCGCTGTGTCACCTCGTCCAGTTGGGTCAGCAGACCGGAGCCCTGGTCCGACAGGCGCGAAATCAGGCTGAGACGCATGGGAATGCGCCCCGGTTGGTCGTCATTGCTTGCCAGAACGGCCGACGATGGCCCGGCATCGTCGAGCTGAATAAAGGCCAGTCCGGTCACACCCTGAAAGCCCAGCGTGGCAAAGGTCGTTTGGGTAATGGGTGCTGTACCGTCCACAACGATGCGAATCAGCACATTGCCCAGGGTTTGCGGGTCCAGGACGATGGACTGCACGCGCCCCACCGTCACGCCCTTGTAGCGCACCGATGCCTGCACCTGTAGACCCGTGACGCCCTCGCGGCTGGAGATTTCGAAGGGGCGATGTTCGCCGGTGTCGCGCGTCAGCCAGGCGGCCATGGCCACCAGAAGGACTGCCACTACCAGCACAAAGGCTCCGGCGGCAACCGCGTGTGATTTGTTTTCCATGCGTAACCCTTCTACCCAGTATGCGGGTGCAGGCGCAGCAGCTCTTGCGCGCGCAGACCCCGTCCACCCAGAAAAAATTCACGCACAAAGGGATGGTCAAACTGAATAACCTCTTTGGGCGCCGCGTCCACAATGACATGCTTGTCCGCCACCACGGCCACGCGGGTACTGATCTCGTAAATGGTATCCAGGTCGTGTGTCACCATCACGACGGTCAAACCCAACTCCTGGTGCAATGAGCGCAGCAGGCTGCAAAACGCGTCCGAGCGGTCGGGGTCGAGCCCGGCGGTTGGTTCGTCCAGCAACAGCAAAGGCGGGTCCATGATGAGCGCACGCGCAAGGGCCACGCGCTTGACCATGCCACCCGACAAATCGGCCGGCATCTTGTGGGCATGTGCCGGGTCCAGCCCCACCATTTGCAGCTTGACCATGACGGCATCGCGTACCAGATCGTCGGGCAGAGATTTGAGCTCACGCAGTGGAAAAGCAATGTTCTCCAGCACTGTGAAAGCCGAGTACAGCGCACCATGCTGAAACAGCATGCCCACGCGGCTGGCGGCCCCCGACCCGCTGAGATCAACCGCCGGGGACCCCAGTACGTTGACACTGCCACGCATGGGGGCTTCCAGCCCCAGCATCAGGCGCAACAAGGTGGTCTTGCCGCTGCCCGAGCCACCAACGATGGCCAGCAGTTCGCCGCGCTCGATGGCAAGGTTCAGATCTTTATGAATCAGCGCATCCACCCCGTCGGTGCAAAACACGGTATACAAGCCACGAATATCCACCACCGATGTTGGTACAGACGGGTCGGTTTCAGCACGCACGCCAGTCATATGCCCACATCCTTGAACACCACGGCAAACAGGGCATCGCACAGAATGACCATGGTGATGCTGGTGACCACCGAGGCAGTGGTACCCTCGCCCAGGCTTTGTGTGTTGGGTTTGATGCGCAGCCCGTAGTGGCAGCCAATCAGCGCAATCAACAAGCCAAACACCACCGACTTGCCCATGGCCAGCCACAGGTTGGAAACCTGCACCACTTTGGACAGGGCTGTTACAAAATAACCGGGCGTGAGGCCCATCACCATATCGGCCGCCAGGATGCCGCCCAAGAGGGCGGCCAGCGTGGTCCACACCGCCAACAACGGCATCGCCACGGCCATGGCAATAGCGCGCGGCAGCACCAGCCGAAAGCCCTGCGGGATACCCATGACCTTCATGGCGTCGAGTTCTTCGGTCACCCGCATCACGCCAATTTGCGCCGTGATGGCAGAGCCCGAACGCCCGGCAATCAGAATAGCGGCCAGCACCGGGCCGAGTTCGCGGACCAGCGAGATGCCCAAAATATTGACAATGAAAGCGTCCGCTCCGAACTGGCGCAACTGCTGCGCCATGAGGTAGGCCAGCACCACGCCAATCAAAAACCCGACCAGAGCGGTGATGGGCAGAGCAGTGGCACCAATACGGTAGAGGTTGCCGGAGATGTCGCGCCAGGGCCCGCTGCGAGGGGTGCGCAGGAGGTGGGACGTGTCCAACAACAGTTGCCCGATCAATTGCACAGCGCCCATCAGATGACTCTGGGCGCGAACCACCAGCGCACCCATGCGCAAAAACCAATCCCACGCGGTCCAGTGTCTGCGGGGCGGCAATACTGAGGAGAACTGCGACACACGCTCGAGCAGGGCGCGCTGCCCCGGTAGGGCGTGCACCGTGTCGGGCCACTGCCGGTACCAGGTGTTCCAGAGCAATTGCGCCCCGACGTGGTCCATGCGCAACAAGTCGCGCAAATCCCACTGACACGTCCGCCAATCCTGTGGCAGCGCACCCAGGTTAGTTTGTAAAGCCTGCCAGTTGGCGCGCGCGGCCAGGTTGCCAGCGTTCCAGCGCCCCAACAACCGCACACGCACGCCATCCTGCACATGCTCGATAGCAATACGGGGCTGGGATTCCTCCATGACGGCCTGCTGCATCTATTTGGCGGTGGTAGCAACTGAGTCCACATAGTACAGGTTGGCAGGTCCATGCAAAATAGCGATTTCCCCCACCCAGCCTCAGGATCTCCCAATGACCGCATCCACCACGCTCTCTCGCCGAGCCCCGCGTCGTTTCTGGGGCTGGGGCCAGGCCGATGCGGCGCTGGACGCACGCGAACATAGCACGGTCAAAACCATGGTCGAACAGCTCGACGTCCCTTTCGCCGACAAACCCGTTCCACAAACCCACGAGTTCGCCCTGCCGGCACCGCGGATACCCGCACCACCAGCGCTGGCGGCGTGTTTTTCTGCCACACCACTGGACCGCCTCAACCACTGCGTGGGCAAAAGCTACGCCGACCTGGCGCGCATGTGGTTGCGCAGTGCGCCCACGCCAGCCGACTGGGTCGCCTACCCGGATGACGAACAGGCAGTGGTCGACATACTGGATTGGGCACAAGCCCACAACGTGGCAGTCATTCCCTATGGCGGCGGCAGCAGCGTGTGCGGCGGCGTGGAGGCTGCGGTCGGCGACAGCTACGCTGCTGTGGTGTCGCTGGATCTGGAGCGCCTTAACCGGGTTTTGGAGGTGGACACGGTCAGCCGCGCGGCACGCATTCAGGCCGGCGCATTGGGCCCGGAATTGCAAGCCCAGCTCAAACCACACGGACTGACGCTGCGCCATTTTCCGCAAAGCTTTGAGTTCTCCACGCTGGGCGGCTGGATCGTCACCCGGGCCGGTGGCCACTACGCCACACAGCACACCCATATCGACGACTTTGTCGAATCGACCCGGTTGGTGACACCCACCGGCATCATGCAGACGCGGCGCCTGCCAGGATCGGGCGCAGGCCCGGCACCCGACCGCTGGGTGCTGGGCTCCGAAGGCACCCTGGGCGTGCTCACCGAGGCCTGGGTCCGTCTGCAAGAGCCGCCACGCTTTCGGGCTTCGGCCTCCATTCGCTTTACCGACTACTTTGCCGCTGCGCGATGCGTGCGAGCCCTCGCCCAGTCCGGCTTGAACCCGGCCAACTGCCGCTTGCTGGACCCGCTGGAAACAGTTTTTTCGGGCGTGGGCGATGGCCGTTTTGCGATTCTTGTTCTGGGCTTTGAGTCCGCCGACCACCCGCTACAAGCGTGGATGGAGCGCGCGCTGGAGTTGGTGCGCGACCATGGTGGTGCCTATGACGCAGACGCCGTAGCACGCTCGCTGGCCGCGCAAGGCGGTGACGGCCACCGCAGCGGCGCGGCCGGAGCCTGGCGCGATGCCTTTCTGCGCATGCCCTACTGGCGTGACCCAGCCGTGGGCTTGGGCCTGATCATGGACACCTTTGAGACCGCCATCACCTGGGACCGGTTTGAGACTTTCTATGACAGCGTCAAGGCAGATGTGGGTTCGGCAATAGCGCGCGCTACCGGGCAGGAAGCGCTGCTGTCGTGCCGGTTGACGCATGTGTACCCGGATGGCCCGGCGCCCTACTTCACCTTCGCCGCGCGCGGTGGCCCCGACGGCAGTGTGGCGAGTGCGCTGGCGGCCTGGCGAGACATCAAGCTGGCGGCCAACGCTGCCGTCATTGACCACGGCGGCACCATTACCCACCACCATGCGGTGGG
>CANNRR010000278.1 GCA_947508055.1 Burkholderiales bacterium | reverse complement strand
TTGGCCTCAAACTGTTTGACACTGGAATAAGCCTACCGCTTGCGCTGTGGTTATTTTCGCGCTGCACCTCGAATAGAAACGGGCTGTCTGGCCGTCAGGTCTACTGTGTGAGAAATGCCGGTTTGATCGTTGCTTCAAAATGGGATAGGGGCTGGTGCCTCAACTAACCTTAGACCGGCACGCCATTAAAAACGGTTCTGGGTGGCGAGCTTGATCTCAAGCAGGTGCTTGGGAGCTGCCGAATCAGGCAAAAATCGCAATCTGGAAAGTAGGGCTGCAAGCAAATGCGCCGGGAGATTGAATACTGCGTGCCTGAGTCGCAGCTGTGTCATTTACTCAGGATTGTGGCTGTATACCCCGAGGTTTATCCCTGCGGCAAAAACTGACCCGGGATCTGGAAATGAAAATCCCTCTGAAAACTCACGTCTTCAGAGGGAAATCATTTGGTGCGGCTGGCAGGAATTGAACCCACTACCCCTTGGTTCGTAGTCAACACATTTGATGTCCACAAACTTCCAGCCTTCCAAGTCCTAGTCATTTTTTCACTTATAAAACAATATGTTACGAAGCTTGATTCAGAATCATAGTCCAGGTACTTCCAACTTGATTCCAAGAAATCCAGCCTAAAATGGTATCCCAAATGGTATCCCAAATGGTATCCCAAATGGTATCCCATGGAGAAGGTAATGGCCAAGCAGCTCCTCACCGACCTGAAAATTCGCGCCTGGATCAAGAACCCAACAGTATCAAGTATCCACGATGGCGGGGGCTTATACCTACGGCTGCGATCGGGCGGTGCTTACTGGTCACTACGACAAATCAACCCACTTACCGGCAAGCGCACCTGGGCTGCATTGATGCCGAATCAGGCATACCCAGAGGCCAGCCTGGCCGATGCACGCAGAGCCGCAGCGTCGGGTCGCACGCTCTCGCTTCAAAACACCGATCTAGTAAGAGACAACATTGCCAAGTTGGCCGAAAAAAAGGCCAAACACGTTGCCGACAAATTGGCGCAGCAACGTCGACTAACAGTGCAGCAGGTTTTTGATCGCTGGGCCTCCACTGAGCTGAAGCCGCATATTGGTGGCGACGGCAAGCGTATCGGACGCAGAGACGGAGGACAGTATGTACGCGATCAGTTCGAGCGGAGGGTATTCCCTGCATTGGGCGCGATCGCCATCGTGGACATCCACAAGGCTGACCTGCTGGCGATCCTCGACACTGTGAAGGCGGAAGGCAAGTTACGCACAGCCAACATGCTGCTGGCCGATCTCAAGCAAATGTTCCGCTTCGCCGCAGAGCGCGAAATCATTGAGCACAGCCCCATCGAATTAGTGGCGAAAAGAAAAGTCGGCGGCAAGGATGTCAAACGTGATCGAGTGCTATCAAACGACGAGTTGGTTGCACTGATCAAAAAGGTGCCAGCAGCCAACTTGAGCAGGCGGTCAGAGCTTGGCCTCTGGGTCATCCTGGCAACTGGATGCCGCATCGGTGAACTCATTGGTGCCACTTGGAGTGACGCAAGACCGAATCAGATCACCATGCAATCGTTCTTGGACGCCGCGCATCCTGTACGCACGTGGGAAGCGCCGAAACTGGGATTCGTTGATCTGAAATCGCGCAGCTGGTACCTGCCAACCACAAAGAACCAGCGCGACCATACGATTTACCTCAGCGACTTCGCTATCGCCCAGTTCACCGAGTTGGCGAAACTTCGTGAAAGAGACGATGAAACTGGGAAACTCATCCCCTGGGTGTTCCCCGCCAGACGGAGCGAAGGGCCGGTGTGCATCAAGTCGTTTAGTAAACAACTGGCTGACCGCCAGACCACACATGACAAGATCATGAAGAATCGTAGCAAGGCCTTCAATGCCTTGACATTGGACGGCGGTCACTGGACAGCACACGATCTACGCCGAACAACATCCACGATGATGAGCCAACTTGGCATACTGTCCGCGCCGATTGAATATTGACCCACCCTGCCGATTCAATATTGACCCAGGGCGGATAGCTGCTTTTTGAATTTGCAACTGTGGATAAGTGTACTCAGTAGCTGGTTTTGAATTCCTTTGAGGCACGGGGGAAAGGAGCGAAGGGCGTAGCCCGAAGCGGATTTCCCCCGTGCGCGATTCCCTCAGAACGGCTCAATTGGCGTTGCCTTGGTCTTCTTGCGTGATTGCTCACGCTCCTTGATGCGCGACTTCGCAGCCAGACTACTTTGCTTGTACCGATGCGACTCATTGCCCGTCTCCACAATGTGGCAGTGGTGGGTGAGCCGGTCCAATAGCGCCGTGGTCATCTTGGCGTCGCCAAACACGCTGGTCCACTCCGAGAAGCTCAGATTAGTGGTGATCGCCACACTGGTGTGCTCGTACAGTTTGGACAGCAGGTGAAACAACAATGCACCTCCAGCCTGGCTGAACGGCAAATACCCGAGCTCATCAAGAATCACCAGATCCATGCGTAAGAGCGACAGTGCAATGCGTCCTGCCTTGCCTTGGGCCTTCTCAGCTTCGAGCGCATTGACCAGATCGACCGTGGAATAAAAGCGCACCCGCAAGCCGCGCCGGGTGATGCCAGCTATCCCGATCGCCGTAGCCAGATGGGTCTTGCCGGTGCCCGGTCCACCAATGAACACCACATTCTGTGCAGTGTCGGCAAACTCCAGCGTAGCGAGTTTGTCAACCTGACTTTCATCAAGATCTTGGGCCGATTCTGAAGTGAAGTCAAACCCAGCCAGATCACGATGAATCGGGAACTTGGCTACCTTCATCTGGTGGCTAATGGAGCGCATCGCCCGATCCGTGTGCTCGGCTTGCAGCAGGTGTTCGATCAACCACTTGGAAGACGCCACCTGTGACTCCCCCTGCGCAATCAAATCGGTCCATGCACTCACCATGCCGTGCAGACGCAATTCCTTGAGTTCGGTGCTGACATCACGACGCATGGTTGACCTCCAGCAAGTTGGTCAGTACATCATCCACGCCACGCAGGCTGTCGTAGCGGCTGGTGTTGGCCAGCGGCGCTTGTGTCAACTGCAAGGTGGTCTCGATCGAGTCCGGTGCAGGAGCGGCGCTCAGCCGGGCCACTACGTTGAGAATATGTTCAGCACTGAGCGCGCCGGACTCGATGACCAACTCCACCGCCACTAGGACCGCTTCCAGCCCCGCAGTTGGCACGGCCGCAAGCACCTGTGCCATGACCCTGTCGCCACCCTCACGGCGCATCAAACCTTGACGCAGTCGCTGCAGTGGCGCCGGCAGGTCAGTAAATGGCGCGCCATTGCGCAGTGCTCCAGGCTTGCGCTGCACCAGTGCAATGTAGTGTTGCCAGTCATACCGGATGTGGCCCCGGTCAGAGAGTCGCTCATGGCTGGCAACCACGGTTTCAGCATCGGCAATGTCCACCCTATTTGGGTAGAGCCGGGTGCTGACTCTCTGAAGCGCCAGTTCACACGGAACTGAATAACGGTTGCGTGCCACCGTGACCAGGCAGGTGCTGCTCACCCTGGCAGGTTTCTCGACATAGCCGTCGAACGCGCTGGGCATTGGCATAAGCTCCAGGCGCTCTTGCTCCAACATCTCCAGCACGCTGAATTCCTTGAACTCGGGGTGGCGCAGTTCACTCCACAGGGCGCGGCAGCGCTCTCCCAGCCAGGCGTTGAGTTCAGTGAACGATCCCCACTGGATCTTTTGGGCGTCCAGCCAGATTCGTCTGCGGCTGTCCTGCACGTTCTTCTCCACCACGCCTTTCTCCCAGCCGCTGGCCACGTTGCAGAAGTCCGGATCGAACAGGTAGTGCGCGCACATCGCCGTAAAGCGTGCATTGACAACCCGGCCCTTGCCCTTCTTCACCTTGTCCACCGCCGTCTTCATGTTGTCGTAGATGCCGCGTCGGGCAATACCACCCAGCGCGATGAAGGATCGGGTATGGGCATCGAACAGCATTTCGTGCCCTTGGCTGGGATAGGCCACCAGCCAGAAGGCACGACTGAAACATAGCTTCAAATGGGCAACCTGGAGCTTGTAGTACAGGCCGCCGACCACCATGCCTTCGTCGCTCCAGTCAAACTGGAACGCCTCACCGGGTTCGAACCTCAAAGGTACAAAGGCTTTTGGCGCTTGGCCTTCGGTGTCACGCCACTCGCGAATGAAGTCGGTAACCCGGCTGTAGCCGCCGCCGTAGCCCTGAGCCTTGATCTGCACAAACAGGGCTTTGGCAGTGCGCCGGTTTTGTTTTGTCCGGTGGGAGTCGGCTTTGAGCGCTAGCACCAGCGCCTCATGAAACGCCGTGAGTTTGTTCACCCGCTCCTTGCGCCGGTAGGTGGGCTTGCCCACCACCTTGGTCTCACGTACCCATTTGCGTATCGTGTTGCGCGACAGTCCCGTCGCCTTGGCTATCTCGTGCAGCGACTTGTTGTCGCGTGAATACAGCCGTTTGACTTTACCCAACATTT
>CANNRR010000277.1 GCA_947508055.1 Burkholderiales bacterium | reverse complement strand
GCCATGGCCCATCTGTCCGGAAAAGCCTCCTATTTTTGGCTTTTGACACCGAAGTTGCGCAGTGCTGCCTCGATTGCGGCGGCCGTGGCTACGGGCTTTTCCATCGGGAAAAGATGGCTGCCGTCCAGCATCATGATGCGACCCTTGGTAATTTTTTCGGTGGTGGCCATGCCGACCTGCTTCATTTCAACGGAGGCGAGTCCACCAACGAAGGCGACCGGGCATTTAACCGGGTGGTGGGCCAGCAGTTGCTCCAGGTTGTCCGGAACCGTGTTGTAAAACTGGGTTTCCACATGCCGGTCAAAGCTCAAAATGCGTTTGCCATCGGACTCCAGCGTACCGTGGGTGACATAGTCCATCAACACCTCGGTGTCCCATTTGGAAAACGCCTTCTTGTGCCGAAAATGCTCAAACGCTGCGTCGACTGACGGCCAGTTGTTGCGGCGATTGCGACTGACTGCACCGGGCGACAGCGACCCGAACATCTGCGTCGTCTTCATGACGCCTACCGCAGTCGAGCGCCAACCGCCCAGAATGGGGGCGTCGATCAGTACCACGCCGCGCGCCAACTCCGGATTGCGCGACGCCGCCATCAGACTCAGAAACCCCCCCAGAGAATGACCCACTAGCCAGACCGGCTCGCCAGCCTTTTCCACTACGCTGCGGGCATAGTCGACCAACTGTTGCACCACATGAGGCCAGTTATTGCTGATCGGGTAGCGTGGATCATGGCCGTACTTCTCAATGCCCTTGACCGTGAATCCCCTTGATTTCAGATGCCTGAATAGGACACGATAGGTGCTGGCCGGAAAGCTGTTGGCGTGGGAAAAGACGATCATCACTTAATCACTTGAGGACAAAGCAAATTTGGTTCGCAAATCTTGGGCTGTCCCGCAATCAAATTAGTTTTTCTTGCGGCGTGCTGATTTTTCTCATGGGCAGACTGCGGGCGGCATTGACCAGTAAAGGCACATCGGTCTGCCCACCGTTCCACAGTGGGTCTTCAATGCTGTCAAACACCTCGCGCAGTTTCAATCCCCAGTTGTCATGCAGCATCTTGAAATAAGGGTTGTGCTCGTCAATGCAGACAATTCGGTCAGTCTGAAACTGGTTTGCCTCATAGACCACCATGTCCAGTGGCAGGCCTACCGACAGGTTGGATTTGAGCGTTGAGTCCATGGATACCAGGGCACATTTGGCAGCCTCGTCCAATGGGGTGTCGGGTGTGATGACCCGATCCAGAACAGGCTTGCCGTACTTGGATTCGCCAACCTGAAAGTAGGGCGTCTCTGGCGTGGCCTCAATGAAGTTTCCGGCTGAGTACACCTGGAACAGGCGCATACCTTCGCCGTGGATTTGACCTCCAAAGATTAACGACACGTTGAAGTCCACTCCCGATTGCTGCAAAGATACAGCGTCGCGTTCATGCACTTTGCGGATGGCCGAGCCTAATACGCGCGCGGCATCAAACATGCTCTTGGCGTTCCATATCGTGATGCCTTCATCCGCCTCGTGGTCCTTGAGCTTTTCAATTTGAAGGATTTCGCGCACGGACTGGGAAATACTCAGGTTTCCGGCTGACAGCAGCACCATGAAACGGTCACCCGGTTTCTCGTAGACGATCATTTTGCGGAAGGTGCTGATCTGGTCCAGCCCGGCGTTGGTTCGAGAATCGGAGAGAAACACCAATCCGGCGTTGAGTTTGATGGCTACACAGTACGTCATTGTCAGGTTGCTCAGGGACTTAGGGGAAATACCTAGAGTGTATCGTTCAACCCTTGCCAGCCAACGCCTTCAACTGGTACAGGGCCTCCAACGCCTCGCGTGGGCTTAATGCATCAGGGTTGATGTCTGCAAGCCATTTATCCACAGCGTTTACCGCTATTGTTTCACTAGCATCTGGGGCGGCAAACAGGTCGACCTGGGCTTGGGCTTGGGTGGCATGCGTTTCGAGAGCCTCCAATGTGTGGCGTGCCTGATTGAGTACAGCGGTGGGCATGCCGGCTAGTCGCGCCACCTGAATGCCGTAGCTCTTGCTGGCCGGGCCGCCCTGGATCTCATGCAGGAAAACAATGTCGCGCCCCGATTCCGTGGCGCTGACATGCACATTGAGCGCCTGGTGGTGGGTGGCGGGGAATTCAGTGAGTTCGAAGTAGTGGGTAGCAAACAGGGTGAATGCCTGGGTCTTGTCGTGCAGTTGGGTGGCGATGGCGCTGGCCAACGCCAATCCATCAAAGGTGGACGTGCCCCGGCCGATTTCATCCATCAGCACCAGTGAATTAGGCGAGGCGGCATGCAATATTTGGGCTGCCTCGGTCATCTCCAGCATGAAGGTGGACTGGGCATTGGCCAGGTCATCCGCCGCGCCGATGCGGGTGTGGATGGCGTCGATAGGTCCCAGGCGGCAGGCGTGTGCCGGCACGTAGCTGCCGATAGATGCCAGCAGCACGATCAGCGCCACCTGACGCATGTAGGTGGACTTGCCGCCCATATTCGGACCGGTAATGATTTGCAGGCGCTGTTTGGTGCCCAGGCGCGTGTCGTTGGCGATGAAGTTGCCGCTGGACAACTCCGCCAGCCGCGCCTGCACCACCGGGTGTCTGCCCTGGGTGATGTCGATGCAGGGCTCCAGCACAAAGCGGGGTGCACACCAGCCCAGTGTCAAGGCGCGTTCACTCAATGTGCAAAGGGTGTCCAGCGCAGCCAATGCCCGTGCAGTGCGGGTCAGCATCGGTATAAAGGCCTGCAGATGGTCCAGCACCTGCTCGAACAGCCACTTCTCGCGCGCCAAGGCACGTTCCTGGGCGGACAGGGCCTTGTCTTCAAATGCCTTGAGTTCTGGGGTGATGAAACGCTCGGCATTTTTCAGCGTCTGGCGGCGTCGGTAGTCGTCGGGCACCTTGTCCACCTGGCCCTGGCTGACTTCGATGTAAAAGCCATGCACACGGTTGAATTGCACGCGCAGGTTGGCAATGCCGGTACGGGCCTTTTCTCGCACTTCCAGGTCCAGCAAAAAACTGTCGCAGTTGGTCTGAATGGCGCGCAGCTCGTCCAACTCGGCATCAAAACCAGTGGCGATGACGCCGCCATCGCGCACCAGCGCGGCGGGCTCCGCGGCAATGGCCTGCAGCAACAGGGCGGCGCAGCCGGGTGGAGGCAGCAGGTCATAGGCAATGTGCGCCAGCAAATCCACTGGAAGGGTATGGGGCGGGGAATTCTGCTCCGTGTCCGCCGCCCGCTTTGCGGACTCCTCCTTTACCTGCGCAGAATCCCCAGCCCCATACCCTTCCAGCCCCCGCAGACTGTGCGCAAGCAGCTCTGTTTTTTGTAGCGTATTGACCAGGGCAACCAGTTCCCGCGGTCGCACCTGGCGCAATGCGGTGCGGGCGGTGATGCGTTCCACATCGGCGCTGCCCTTGAGTTGCAGACGCAGACCTTGCCAGAGCGACAGAGTGGAGTCTTGTATCGTGCTGCTTTGTAGCGTGGCAATCGCGTCCAGCCGCTGCTGGGCCTCAGCACGGCTGCGCCGGGGACTGAGCAGCCAGCTTTTGAGCATGCGGCTACCCATGCCGGTCATGCAGGTGTCCAAGAGCGAGAACAGGGTGGGCGAGTCTTCGCCGCGCAGGGTCTGGGTCAGTTCCAGGTTGCGCCGGGTGGTAGGGGGTAAATCAATCAGTTCGCCATCGCGCTGTACCTGTACGCTGCTGATGTGGGTTAGTGTGCGGCCCTGGGTGTGCTCTGCGTAGCCCAGCAGCGCGGCGCAAGCGGCATGGGCCAGCGGCAGGTCTTGCGCGTTCCAGCTCGACAGGCTGGAAGCTTGCAAGGCTTCGAGCAGCTTGCGCTGGCCCAACGCCGCGTCAAACTGCCACTCCGGTCGCGCCGTGGTGTAGAGCGCATTCGCGCCGCTGTTGCCCTTGCGCAGGCGCTTGAGCCGGTCTTCAAAGGCCTGCGTTGCGGCGGCGCTGTACGCCAGCTCACTCGGGCTGACGCGTGCCACCCACTCAGGAACAGCATCGGGCGTGCACTCGGCCAGGTGCACCACGCCTTGCGTCACACTCAGCCAAGCCAGGCCACAGCGGTTGCGCGGACCCTGGTGCACGGCCATCAGGACGGACTCGGATTTCTCGCTCAGAAGTTCGGCGTCCACCAGCGTACCCGGGGTCACCAGGCGCACCACTTTGCGCTCCACTGGCCCTTTGCCCGTAACCTCGCCCACCTGCTCACAAATGGCGACTGACTCGCCCTGACGGATCAGCTTGGCCAGGTAGCCTTCCATGGCGTGAAAAGGCACCCCGGCCATAACAACAGGCTCACCGGCGGACTGACCGCGCTGGGTCAGAGTGATGTCGAGCAGGCGGGAGGCTTTCTCTGCATCGGCAAAGAACATTTCGTAAAAATCACCCATGCGGTAGAAGAGCAGGGTGTCGGGATATTCAGCCTTGATGCCAAGGTACTGGGCCATCAT
>CANNRR010000276.1 GCA_947508055.1 Burkholderiales bacterium | reverse complement strand
GCCTTATCTCTTGTCATGCGACTGGATCAGGCGTTACGGGAACTGCATCCCGGCGTCGCGCCTCAGATTCACCGAGGCGGACTCTCCACTCGAGAGGGTTTGGTGGCTCTGATTCATGACGGCTTCAAGCAGGGAGCGCAAGAAGTGGCGCCGATTGACGACAAACGCCTTTGGGTAGTCGAATCAGAATTTGCCAATGTTCTGCACCAAAGCCGTCGCGGTGGAAACACGCTGTCAGCAGCACTTCGTGACTGCTGGGACGGCGTCAGTCTTAAACCCGCGACAAAAACTAATCGTCTGTCCGCAAGCCAGCCGCATCTGTGTTTGAGCGGAGCTATATCGCCCAGTGAACTTTTGTCATTGATGCGCACACGTGAATTGACGAACGGCTTTGCCAACAGATTCCTGATGATTTGGGCGGAGCGGGAAAGAATTGTGCCGTTTCCACAAGCAACTCCCCAGGAAGCGGTAGATGCCCTGGCTGCCAGAATTCTCAGCATTCTGAAATTTGTCCAGGCCGAGCGAGTCAATGAGCGGGATCACTTGCCAGTAAGCCTGACAGCACAGGCACAAAACATCTACTCCCAACTCTACCGCGGTGAACTGATTGACGATAGCGCGGGCGAACCTGTCACCGCGCTATTGGAGCGTCGTGCGCCCATGTTGCTACGGCTGGCAATGCTTTTTGCACTTTGCGATCTGCAAACACAGATTGACGCCAATCACATACAGGCCGCCATAGGCTGGATTCGCCATGGTGTCGAGTCAGTCAAATTCGTATTCGTCAAAGCCACTGACGCTGCGGACTCGGACCGAATCAACGCAGCGGTGACGAAAATCGTGGACTTTCTGCGCGTCAAAGGACAGTCCACGCGGTGGCAGATCACCAGTGAGTGTTTTCGGGGGCATGCATCGAAGGGCACGATTGACGGCGCGATCGAAAGACTGCTGCTAGCCTCGCCACCTCAAATCACAGTCAAGATCCAACCGCGCGCCCGTGGTGCGCGTGGTCCCCAAACCAACGTCTACGCCTTGTCGGCTGTCCGGCAACTTTCAGCATGAGAAACTTCTTGCAATCGCGTTTTCACTGCTGAAACGCTTCGCGCACTTCGCATCTGGTGCGAAGAGTTATTCAAATGCAAGCTGTTGAATTGCAAAGAGAAAAAACACTTCGCACACTTCGCAAGAAAATTCGAATAGGCGCAAATTTTCTGGCGCTACTGAATCCCAAATCAACCCTCGGTGCCTTCACGCGGAAACGCCTCCTGATTCAGTCCTTTGGTGAGCAATTTAAGCCGTTGCCAAGCCAATACGATTGCAGGATCCTGCTCTTTGTCGAGTTGTGCACAACTGCCGTGGAACGAGTTGGTGAACAGGTGGTCGCGTCGCGCATCACGAATTGCAGGCTCAAGTAGCTCCCAGGGTGGAAGGCAAAGTGCCTCGCGCCGTGGCAATGAGGCTGCCATAGCCAAACCGCGCGGATCAAAATCAAAAAAGGCCAATGTCGGCCGGTGATCGTTCTCGATAAGCCGAGCAGCACCATCGGTTCCAAAGGTGTGGACCATACCTCGGAACAGGCCTAAGGTCGGCCTGCCTTTAATCAGATCCGTGAGCCACAGATACTCCCTGAGCTGCAAAAACGTTTCAAGGTTTTCGCACACCAGCAGAACTTGATATTGCATCGAAATGGCACTCTGCCAGGGCATGGCCAAAAACCCATCTTTAGGGGCGGACACTTCCATTCCGATGGGGAACACCGCCACCAGGTCTTGCGCTACGGCCCTGGCACCACTTTTCTCCGAACCTCCACGCGGAGCCTCGCTTCGGGCAAACCCTCGCGGTGGCGACTTCAGACCGAAACCTCGCGTAATGATCAAACTGGCTGCACGCTCAAAATCCTGGGCACGATAGTTCACCTTGGAACCCAGTACCACCCCGAGCCCCTCATCCCGAGAGAACTGAATTGCCAAATCGCTGCGCCGCTCGGCGGGTCGATCGGCAACAAGTCGGCGCAAAAATTCAACTTCCTTGATCTTCAAACGGCAACTCCTTGCCGGTGCGTGGCCTTAGGAATCACCTTTCTCTTGGGAAATGCACGTGCATCCCTGAATGTGTGTGCAAATCGCTCTCCATCACGCGGCAAATTGTGGACCAAATGAACCTCATGTTGCCCAGCACGTAACGCCGCCAATGCCAATACCAGCCAAATGGATGGAGGCATGGTCTGAGCATCAACATTGCCGTCGCGCCATTCAATGAGGGACAAGCCACCTTCTGCTGTACTGACATCACGCAGCAATCTTCCCAAGGCCTTCATTGCGGGGGTAATCGGCCTTGGTGCAGGTACGTCCACAATCCGTGTGTATCGTTTCGGAGCTTCAGCAGGTATTGGGGGGGCTGCGCTGGAAGGCAACGCACGTGCCAACGTGGCCATCTCATCAACCATCCCGCGGTCGCTCTCCATCGGTTCGCTATGTGCGACCAGAGGCGAAAGGCACGTGGATAATAGGAAGTCTGGAATTTCGCCAGAAAAATCCACTTCAAATCCGCGCCATCCGGGTTGCTGACGGAGCAGCATGTCAGTTCGGGCGAGCAACTTTAGATCCTGCTCCACCACCCTTAAACGGTAGATCTCATTGCGTAGGAACGTTTGCATGTCCGACAGTCCGTGCTGCCAGGACATCATGTTTGTCAGCAACTGACACCGGATGAAACGTGCCAGGTCATCTCGACCTCGGATGCTGGCCTCGCGCTCGACCCTTTCAGCCTCACGCGCCAGGCGCTGCACGTCGCCGCTGAGAGCACTGGTCTGTTTTTGGTAGAAGCGGTTTTGACTCTTCTTCGCTTCCAGGGAACGCACGTTGCCATAACGCGTGCTCATGAGAATTTGCAGCTGCAGCATATTGCGATTCATCGTGTCGCCTATGTCGAGCACCGTGGTCTGCAATTCATCAATCATGCCGACAACCGACTCACGATCGCCACGCAGAAGCTCAACCTCATCCCAGAGCGATTTCAAAAGCGTAATCTTGGCGCCAATGTCTGCCAGGCTTTGAAATGCCGGAAATAGCTGAAGGTGGTCCTGCAAGTATTCACGCAACCTGGGATGCAAACGGTATCCGTCGTCGCCTACCGGTCGCAAGGCCCCGACTTGGCGCAAGGCAAGAATCTCAGCGTGTGATACATCGTCGCCAACCGCAACCACACCGGCCAATGCCTGTGCCACTAAGTCGGCATAGCGACTCAATGTCTGCAGGACATCCTTGATCGGGGTGCTCATGGGGATTGCAGCCCACTGCGTTCGCCGTCTGTACCATCCAGCCGGAGCTGGGTATCAATCGAATCAACCACCCCATCATCTGACAGCAGCGGCGTATTCTCATTGATGAAATTGAGTAGCTGGTAAAGATACTGAACCTTTCCCGTCACCTGATATCCCTTGCTGGCGGCATTGGTCTCTACGATATAACCAGCTTTAACCAGCTGCTCTAGTACTCGCCTCACCCTGTCGATGGAAGAGTCAGTCGTTCGAGAACCACTGATCTCCCGCATTTCGTTCAGGGTTCTCTCCAGCCGCGAGTTGGCGCGCACTGCTTCGCTGATTTCTGACTCCCAGATCATGTCCCCAGGGTGAATGTGTGGGTCACGCCCTTGAGTCTCACGCAGTACTTCAAGAAAATGAACGATCGGATCCAGCTTGGTACGGACCGCCCGCATTTCTTCTCGCAAACCGGATCGCATCTCGTTCGTCACGATGGAATGCGCCATAAAAAATGCACCATCCTCGCCAAGGCGGGCCAGTCGATATCCGATTAGCCCCAACCATTCCTCGGCCTGACGCTTTCCACCCGCTTCCTGAAGAGTTTCAAATTCATCGGGGTAGTGATATGCGCAAACAAAGCAGCCCTCAGCAAGACGCTTGAGAGCGGATTCAATTCTCGACATAGAAATCCTCCTCCGCGTTTATACGTGTGGTTGCAATAGCCCCAGTATTCTCGAAATAGCTTAGCCGACTAAATTGCCGAGCAAGTGCTGGATCCACGCTTGGCGAAGCACTGATCACGTCAATCTGATGGTCATTGAGCGTACGCATAAATGACGCTAGATTGCCAGCGTCAAACCGCCCAACCTCGTCAGTCACCCAAGTCAGTCGGACTCCGGAGTCAGTTCCCCGGATCATTTGGACAAAGCCCATCAGGAACATTGCTGTGATTAGAGCCGTATTGCCACTGGACGAAACAGCTTGGAACTCCTCTTGGTTAGTGATGCGGCGAGCCTGACCGTTTTCCACCAGCGAGCACTCAAGCCGAACATGTTCGCTGAGATTTACCTGCACCCGACCATCGACTGGCAAGATGTCCTTGAACTGACGAACCAACATCACGTCATCAACAGTCGGCAACTCCCGTTCCTGAATGGAATGTGTGCGCCAGCTGGAATGTCGACTCAAAGACACATCGCGCATC
>CANNRR010000275.1 GCA_947508055.1 Burkholderiales bacterium | reverse complement strand
GAAAGTGTCTTTCCAGCCCTGCTCGTAGGCCTTGACCGCGCTGGCGCTGCCGTTGCGCGCCACCATCTTGAACTGCACGCCGTGGATGTGAAAAGAGTGGCTGAAGATGTTGCCGCCATTGACCGTCCAGGACTCGGTCGTGCCCAGAGCCACCGACTGGTTGAGCATCCAACGCGGGCTCCGGGTGGGACAAAATTGGACAAAGCGGCCAGCCACAGACGTCGCACGAGCTAACGTCGTCCCACTCGCAATCCATGCACGGGTAACCCGTCTGCACCATGGCCGCACTGACCACCGCGGGCAAGCGCTGCATCAGCTCGCCAGCGTCTTCAAAAAAGGCATCCCAGTGCGAACCCGGTAAGTGTGCCGCATCGGCAGACTCGGAGACAAAGGTCGAGGCGGGTCAGGGCAAGTCTGGTAATACAGTTGCTTTTGCTTTGGGTTCGACCAGGGCTGGCGCGTCTTGCTCAATCACTTCGCGCCGGATCAGGGCTTCTAGCTGATTGTCAAACCGGATGCCAATGTAATCGGGTCCGACCAAGGTCACCGTACCGGCGCCATGTTCCGTGTGCTCGATGTGGCGGCCCACCGTCAATTCATTTGTGTTCATGTCGGCCTCGATGTGTGAGAAGGCCAGCATAAGCCCCGAGTGGCTCAAAAAGTGAGCTTCAGGCGGAGCTTGGTGTCGCTGCGTTGTAAATTTTCACCAGCGCCGCCGCTTCGTCAGCGACCCGTTGGCGCAGTTCGGGCGGCTGCTCTACCTGCACTTGCTGGCCGTGGCGCAGGATGTCCATCAACAGCTCGCGCTCATCTGCATAGGGCACACGCAAGCGGTAGCGGCCATCGGGCAGGGTCTCAGAGGTTTGCTCAGGGTGCCAGCTCTCAGCCTGGACCCAGCGTGCACTCTCTTTCGAGAACAGCAACATCGCCCAAGCTTTTGCCGCGCCGCTGAAAATACCGTAGGCGCTCGCGTAGTGCGCGTCCAGTGTGCTGGCTGCCACATCACGTGCCTTGCTGTCTTGCACCTGAACCTGCTGCAAGGCGTCCACCGAGAAGCTGCGCAAGCCTTTGCGCCAATGGCACCACGCATCCAGGTACCAGTTGTCGCGGTAATGCACCAGACGTTGCGGCGAAAGCACCCGCGTGTTGACAGAGTCGCGGCCCCGGCTCCAGGCCACCACTTGCAGGCGTTTACGTTCCAGCAAGCCGCGCGCCACCTCGGCAAAGTGACGCGGCTCCAAAGTTCGTTTGCTCATCGACAGCAAGCGCACGCGCTGGTTGATCTCATCGGCCGGATGTCCCGACGCCTCAAGCAGCTTCTGCAAACGGCTTTGCAGGGGTGCCAGGTGCAGCGCCAGCACGCCGGGCTCGATGTCGGCCAGCAGTTTGTGTGCCGTCAGCAGCGCATACAGCTCGCTGGCCGAAAACCACAGCCCCGGGAGTTCATAAACCGGACCAATCGCATGACCACCGTCAAGCCGGTAGCCGCCGGCGCTGCGGTCCCACACAATGGGCGCATGCAAGCGATCACGCAAGTATTCCATGTCGCGCTTGAATGTGGCACGCGATACCTCCAGCTCGGCCAAAAAGGACTCAAGCGACACCACGCCACGGGCGTGCAGCATCTGGTCGATCTTGTAAAAGCGCTCGATTCGGTTCATGCGGTTAATACTTTCTGGGTGACCCAAGGCAAGTGGCGCAGTATTTGAGCCACAGGATGCACATAATCGATTGTCCAGGTTTATCAAAGGCACAGACACCATGACAGACAAACCCCATGTTCCCGAGCACGTCCAAAGACTGGGGAATTTGCTCAAACCGTGTTTGAATCAGCGACTCACCACATCAGCCGCAACGCTAAAGCCACGTTTTTCGGGCAACACTTTTGCGGGTCAAGCCAGTGACTATCTCCACTTGCTGCAAGGCTATCTGGACAGTTTGCGACCGACGTTTTAGGCGCTGATGGTCGAGATCATCAACAACCCCGAGGTCAGTGACGCCGTCATGAATCGACGTACCCAAGCTTTTCTGAACGACTTGGGTGACTGGCATCAAGCCGAGATGGAAATCCGGAATATGAATGTGGACGCTGCAGATCAGCCAGGTTTGATTCTGCTTATATCGGTCTATTGTCACTGCCTTGACCTGGTGGATGAATGGTTGCGGCGATTGATCAAATCCATTGACAACCCTGGGAGCATGTTGGAACGTCAGGGCATACCACCGGACAAACTGCCAGATGCGCCACTTGAACTGACGGTGTGTCTGCGTCTGACCCAAGCGCCCGATTTGCCGCAATTACACCGTTGGTTGAATCAGCGCAATGGCCAACTGACGGCCGCATCGACCAAAAAAATCAAACGCGACGTCGGCATTCTGGCATTCTTGTTGGGCTTGTTCTGGCTGCATTAATCTGTAGGAACCCAAGGGGTGCCGGGGCATTGGGAGAGTTTGCTGCGTTGACTGGCCAGGCCGGCGTGCTAACCTTATCGCAATGCTTCAACAGGAGTTAACGGTGGGTGCAAGGTGTTTTGAGACCGCTCAGGCGATGTCTGACCATCAGGCCGAGCGCGAATTGCAAGAAGCGCTGCGCGTGCAAGGCATGACACCGGCAGCGCGCTGGCTGTGGTTGCAAGAAAATTGGGGGCGCTTGCAAGACGGTGCTGCTCTTGTAGGGTCTGATGATCAGGCCACCCCAGGTGCCGCCAGGTGCTATGCTACCCTGGAAGAAAAAAACCGCTTTGACGAAGCCCGCGAACTCAGCCAAGCGCTGCAGATGCCCATTCACGTGGCGCGTCAATCATGATCTTTGAAATGCAATTCGCAAACTTCAATGAATAACACCACCACACTCGATGCCCAAACCCTGTTGGCAACTCGCCTGTTTATAGCGCAAATCTCTGCCCACTACGACACTGCCGGATCTGTGCTGTTTGGTAGTCGGGCCAGACAAACTCACCGGGCTGACAGCGATGCCGATGTGGCGGTTCTGTTACGTGGTGCGCATCAACCGTTTTTGAAAACCAAGCTTGACATGGCCGACTTGGCGTTTGATGTTTTGTTGGAAACCGGCGTGCGGGTGCAACCTTTGCCAGTCTGGCTTGATGAGTGGGAGCACCCTGAGCACCATGCCAATCCGGCCCTGCTGGCCAACATCAATCGTGAAGGGGTGCGACTGTGAGCAACGTTTTTACACCACAGGCGCTCATGGGCAAAGCCCGACAGGCTTGCAGTTCAGCCAGAGTTTTATTGAACACGGGTGACGTGGATGGTGCTTGTAACCGTGCCTACTACGCCATGTTTGATGCTGCACGGGCGGCTTTGCTGGCATCCCACGCGCCCGTGGGACCAGAGCTGGGTAAAACACACAGCGGTTTGATCGCTGCGTTCAGCCTGCACTTGGTGAAAAATGGGCCGTTCACCAAAGACATTGGCCGCCTGCTCAATCGTGGGGAAGAGGTGCGTTTGGTGGCCGACTACAACGGCGATTCGGTCACGCAAGCTGACGCAGAGCGCCAAGTCGCTGAAGCAGAACTATTTGTCAACACGATTGATTCTGAACTTATTCGATCCGCCAATTAAGTATGCAACACTAGCCAGGCGGTATTCGGGTTTTCTCCAAAAATCTCTGGCGCGTACATCGCCTCAATGCGGGTTGCGGGCAATTCAAACTGACCGGCGTTGTTCAGGCGCAGTGTGTAGTCGATGCGCCAACTTCCCGCAGGCACCCAGCGGTAATAGGCGCGAAAACTGTCAGCGGCGCGTTCAATAAACGCCGGCCAGGCCCAGCCACTGCTGCGTTCGCCCTGCTGCGCCAGATCACTCTCGCGCCCCAGACCCCGGCCCAAAATAGTGGCACCCGAGGGCACCGGGTCAACCACCACCACCCAGGTGGCTTCGGCTTGCGACTGCAAGCGCAGCGTGACGCGCACCAGGTCGCCTGCCGACCACTGGCCCGGCTGCCGCTGCTCGATGGGTGCGACCGATTTTGAGACTTGCATGCCTGACTGGCGTGGCCGGCGCAGGCGCACCGCTGCCATGATGGCAATGTTGGCCCAAGGTGTGCCGCTGCCACGCCGTCATGGCGCTGACGCACCGTCACCTGCACTTGTGTGCTGCCACCCGGGCGCAGTTGCGTCGGTTGCGCCAGCAGGTTGACATTGAGCGCGAAATGGTCGGGTGCAATGCCCGCATCAAGCTGATCCTCAACGCCAAATGCATCATCGCGGTCGGCGGCTGATACAGGTGCATCTGCGGCGGCCCAAATTACGACCACACATTCAGACGGTGCTGTTGAACGGCATCCTGGTGGTGACTTTGGATGTGGATGGCATGCTGCAAACCAAACGCACCACGCGGGAATCAGATATTCCTGACCGCTTGAAGCTTGAGAGACTTAAAAACGCGATGCGCGAGCGGGCTCGAAACGCAGCGCCGGACGAATGACGCTGAGTCAACATTCGCTGTGATCG
>CANNRR010000274.1 GCA_947508055.1 Burkholderiales bacterium | reverse complement strand
GCAACGGGCATTGAAGCGCTGAGGATTAAAATCAACCAATCTTCCTGCTATAATTTCAGGCTCAGGCCCGGTAGCTCAGTCGGTAGAGCAGAGGATTGAAAATCCTTGTGTCGGTGGTTCGATTCCGCCCCAGGCCACCAATATTCAAAGCCAACTGTTCTCAGTTGGCTTTGTCATTTCTGGGCTTTTCCCAAGCTACGCGGGGGGTGTGGCCGATCTGCGTGCGCAGAGCGGCCTACGATGCGGTCACTATTTCTTGCCGACTGCCTCTATTTCGATTCCTTTCTGCTCTCTGTTCTCAAAAAGCAGGTCAGAACCATGTCGACGCTGGCACACGCAGACATAGAGTTCTGCCAACAACTTATGCGCGTGTCAGTTTGTGCAGTTCGCCGGATAAACTGGATGGCAAAACTGGTCGTTTGACCACTTAACAATCTTCCAGGGAGTACTTTATGCCGTGGCCTCTGTCAAATGTGCAGGAGCGTCGACGTTTGGAGCGCGCGTTCTCTAATCGAAATATCCCGTTTGATGCGCCTGGTTTCTATGACCACCCGACCTTCCTAATGCAGGAGCGGCTGGATTCGCGCTTCCTGGAGTTGTACGCGCGGTATGTTGAGGCCCGTCCATATGACGATGGCTACCTTGCTGATGCGGCTACCAAGATTGATATCGCTGCAAATGCATTGACCTTGGCGGTTAAGGCCGACGGGCGACTCGGTGCCTGCGTGGACGCATCTGGAATGTTGGGTCGGATGCTTGACCGGCTTGGGGTTTGGAACTACGTTGCCAAGGCCACGCTAACCATAACGTTTCCATCAGACAGCGGAATCACTGATCGCTATTTTTGGTCGTTTGACGAGGGAAGCTTTGCAGCGCCGCACGCGATAGTGGTTGCACCGCCTTTCGGAGTTGTGGACGTCACGGTCCGCCACCAGGTCTATGAGGGCCGCGAGGGCGATTACCTTCCGCCGTTTGTAATGGCCCGCGATTGGCTGTCCGCCAAATGGACGCCTGAGGACTTGGCCAATCCTGAAATACGTACGGCTTTGAGGATGCAAGGTATGTCGTTTGATACCTTTTTGCAGCGACAAAACCCATCTATGGGTGATGTCATGCGCGCATTACCCCCGAGACAAGTCAATTTAGGGGACACGAGGCTGAAATATGTAGTCGTTGCTGTCGGCGGTACGATCGAGCCGCTTGAAGCCATAACTGGTTACAAACCGTGCGAACGGACTGCGCTTCAGATCTTCGAGCAGGACATTGCCCCCCTGATCAAGTAAGTCACGAAACGAATTCAAAAAGCCTACGCTGCTCATCCCAATCCAATGGAACCTCCGCCTGGCGACCACGCAGCGCATGAAGGTTCAGATGACGTGGCTGCCGACCATCCAGGATCGCCCGGATGATGTCTGGTGCCAAGCGTGTCATTCTGAGCACTTCGCTAACCCACCCCGGCTCAAGCTTGAAGCGGCGTGCCAGTTCCGTCGCGTTGGCCACCTCGCCGGTGTCAATCAACTTCTGCCAGTAAAAAGCCTTGCCAAGGGTGCGGATCAAGGGCAGATCGAATGTGGATGTCGTTCTCACAAACGCCGCACCCGCTGGCGGCACGATTAACTTGCTGGAGTGGCGTCGCTTGATGGACAGCGGAACAAATGTCACCGATCGACCTGCCATCTCGAATTGCCGTGGCTTGCCCGATGGCGTGACCACGACCCGGCGCAACGCTGGCGTACCACGTGTGGAGCTATCGGTGGCATCCATCACACAGTCTCCTCGTCAGCCGGTGCGCGTTGTTCGACCACGAATTGGTGCCGTTCCAATTCACGGCAGAAACGTTGCCAGCTGTCGTCCTGCCAGATGATGTCCAAACCGTCCTCATGCAGTTGAACCCTCTCAATGAGCAACCGCATGATCCGGTTCTGTTCGATGGGGAACAAGTGCTCCCAGACCTCGCTCATTTGCCGCATGGCCACCAGCACGGTCGGCTCGTCCATTTCCTTGCGCTCCCGAAGTGCCATACCGGCCTGCCAGACACCAATGATCATCTCGGGTTCCTGCAAGGCCTTATGCACCTGCGCCAGCACAGCAGTTTCAATTTCCAGGGCTGGCAGCGTCCCTATGTTTGGCCGGGTCGGATCGTAGGTCGCGCCCGCCGATTGCCGCTTTTCCAGATAGGGCACGTAATAGCGGTAGCGCTTGCCGTTCTTCTTCTGGGTATAGGTCGGCAGCATGCGTTGACCATCGGGTGCATAAAGCAGGCCGTTCAGCAGTGCGGGCTCCTTCTTGTACTGGGTTCGTGGCCCCTGCTTGCGGCCATCGACAAACGCATGTACTGCCGCCCACAATTCGGTGGTGACAATGGGCTCATGCTGTCCAGGGAATGATTGCCCCTTGTGAGTGATCTCCCCAAGATACAGGCGGTTGCGCAGCAAGGTGAACAAGCACTGCTGGTCAATGACCTTTCCATCGTGGCGGCGGCCGTTTTGTGCGATCCACACCTTGGTGGTGTGCCCCTCGATCTGGAGTTCACGCACCAGTTGCGCCGCTGATCCGGTTTCGGCATACCGCGCAAATATGTCCCTGACGAGCGCAGCTTCCGGCTCATTGACAATAAGTTTGCGTTCTCGCACGTCATAACCAAGAGGTGGTGTGCCGCCCATCCACATCCCCTTAGCCTTGCTGGCCGAAATCTTGTCGCGGATCCGTTCCCCAGTGATCTCACGCTCGAATTGGGCAAATGACAGCAGGATGTTGAGCGTCAATCGGCCCATGCTGGTCGTTGTGTTGAACTGCTGGGTCACCGACACAAAGGTGACGCCACGAGTATCAAACAGATCGACCATCTGGGCAAAGTCGGACAGCGACCGGGACAGCCGGTCAATTTTGTAGACCACCACCACATCGATGCGACCGTCCTCGATGTCTGCCAGCAGACGTTTCAGCGCCGGTCGGTTTGTATTACCCAGGGCGCACTTTTCTACTGCTCAAAGTCGCGCATGGTGTCAGCAGTGGCAATTACACCGCGACACTGGCCTATGACATCACCGGGCCCTGGTGGTAAGCCATGAACTGGTGGACAAGCGCGGCGGGGTTGACCCCGATCATTGCCTATGACTCGTCACACTTCCAGTCGAACGCGGTTTTGACCGATTTGACTGGTGGAGGTAACCATGCGGACATGGCGGGCCAGTCGGCCAGCCTGGTGGTGGTGGGAACCAACCCGATTCAATCCATCACCTGCGTCAAAGGGGTGGGTGCTGGCTGGAGTTATCAGCGGGTGACTCGTCCGACTGCTGGCGTGCTGATGGCGCTGGTGAGTCACGTCAATCCACGGGTGATGCTTTTTTCTGACTATGGTGTGATTGGCAACTTCCATGCGCTGCTGATTGAGACGGATGTCACGACACTGAGCCCGCATGGGCAAATTCGCTGCGAAGGCGCGGCAAACTCGGTCGGACTGCCCACAGGGGCAGCGGTCAAGTTCGTCGCCATCGCCTTTGATGCCAGTGGCTACCAGTATTACTGCAACGGATCCTGGGTGGGGGCGAAATTCGCCGCACCACTTAGCTTGCTCTCCAGTGTTGGCTCCAATTGGCCATCATCCTGGGGCATGTATGCAAATTTGTCGGCACTGGGCATGTTCGACGGAGTTGCCAGCCTGACCGATCTGCAAGACTTGGAAGCTCAGGTTCGCCTGGCCGTGGTGGGGCCGCCCGTGGTTTTTCATGGGTACGGCAATGACCTGAGTCGGGTGAACACCATTCCACCGGTCAACCTGGCAACCCAAGGTCTGGGTGACAACACCGGACGAATCAACACCGCACCAATGCAGGCGCTCGATGGCCAGGGAGTTCGTAACAATGCGCTGGTGCCAATCTTGGGCCACCACGACATTTACTTCGGTGGTGTCGGCCAGGTGGTGGGTACCGTCAAAAACACACCCGCCACCCCTGTGCGGCGGCGCATTTTGCTGATTGAGGAAGCCACTCGGGCCGTGATCCGCGAGACATGGAGCGAAGCGGCTACCGGTGCCTATTCGTTTGGCCGGGTCGCCATGAACACCACCTACACCGTGGTGAGCTACGACCATACCCAAGCCTTTCGGGCGGTAGTGGCTGATCGGGTGGTACCTGAACCGATGCTGGAGTACACGCCATGACGCTGGCCATTTCTCCTGTGCACAAGCTGGCACGGCTGACCGGGACTCTATTGTTTGCTGATGCGGGCGCGCAAAACAGCCGCATTCGACTGTACGCAACCACCCAGCCAGCAACCGGTAGCGACCCGGGTGGTGGACTGCTGGTGGAAATCTTGCTGGCAAAGCCGTGCGGTGAGATCAATGCCAGCGTGTTGACCCTCAAGCAGTCAGAGCCATCGGGTGACCTGATTCTGGAGACCGGCACTGCGCTTTGGGCACGCTGGATCAACGGCCGTGACGAAGTGGTGGCCGACGGTTCGGTGTCGGACGCTG
>CANNRR010000273.1 GCA_947508055.1 Burkholderiales bacterium | reverse complement strand
GTCCACGCCGGCTACTCGCCCGACCCCACCACCAAGGCGGTGGCGGTGCCGATCTACCAGACCGTCGCCTATGCCTTCGACAACGCGCAGCACGGCGCCGATCTGTTCGACCTGAAAGTGCCGGGCAACATCTACACCCGCATCATGAACCCGACGCAGGACGTGCTGGAAAAACGCGTCGCGGCGCTCGAAGGCGGCATTGCGGCGCTGGCTGTGGCCTCCGGCCAGGCGGCGGTGACCTACGCCATTCAGACGATTGCGGAAGCAGGCGACAACATCGTGTCTTCCACCGCTCTCTATGGCGGCACCTACAACCTGTTCGCCCACACACTGCCCCTGTCAGGCATCACAACGCGCTTCGCCGATGCGCGCAACCCTTCCAGCTTCGAGCCCTTGATCGACGAGAAGACCAAGGCAATTTATGTCGAGTCGCTGAGCAACCCGCAGGGCACCGTGGTCGATATTGCGCGCATCGCCGAAATCGCGCATCGCCACGGCGTGCCGCTGATTGTGGACAACACCGTGGCCACGCCCTACCTGCTGCGCCCCTTCGAGCATGGTGCCGACATTGTGGTGCACTCGCTCACCAAATACCTGGGCGGCCACGGCACTTCACTGGGCGGTGCCATTGTGGACTCCGGCAAGTTCCCGTGGGCCGAGCACAAGGCCAAGTTCAAACGCCTGAACGAACCCGACCAGAGCTACCACGGCGTGATCTATACCGAAGCGCTGGGCCCCGCCGCCTACATCGGTCGTGCCCGCGTGGTACCGCTGCGCAACCTGGGCGCAGCCATTTCACCGTTCAATGCCTTTCTGATTCTGCAAGGCATTGAGACCCTGTCACTGCGCATGGAACGCATCAACGACAACACGCTGAAAGTTGCGCAGTTCCTGCAGAAGCAGCCCAAGGTCGCCTGGGTCAACTATGTCGGCCTGGCCGACCACCCTGATCACGCACTGGCGCAAAAATATCTGGGTGGCAAGGGCTCCGGACTGCTGACTTTTGGTGTGAAGTCGGCACCGGGTCAGGGCCGCGTGGCCGGGGCTGCGTTTCTGGACGCGCTCAAGCTCTTCACGCGACTGGTGAACATCGGCGACGCCAAGTCGCTGGCCACGCATCCGGCCTCCACCACGCATCGCCAGCTTTCGCCTGAAGAACTGGTCAAGGCCGGCGTATCCGAAGACGCGGTGCGCCTGTCGGTCGGCATTGAACATATTGACGATCTGCTGGCTGATCTGACGCAGGCGCTGGCTGCGGTCTGAGTACCGCCCGAGACAATCTCAACCTTGCTGCGGCAAGTGGCCAGTCGCGGGTGAAATTTGGTGGGCAGGTCATTCAAGATACATGAGAGTCGCACATGACGGGCGCCTCATCGCCCTGATCTTTGCCATTTTTGTAGGCGATCCTGGCGAAGACTGCCCCGAACCAAGTTCTCAAAGCCAATACAGATCTGAAAGATCCGGCTCTTTCCCGAAATGTGATTACATCGTCAAGTGCTTTGCCTTGCGTGTGGTCGCAGGCACATGGACAGTTTCGCCCTTGATTGCATCCGGCTCGAAGATTGTGGTGTTCACAGCAGGTTTTCAAAACATTCTTCCTCGTTTAAAACACCCAACCCAGTTGCAGCAAGAAGTTGTCCTGAGACGTGGGTTCACTGGCAGCAGGCGTTGTCTCCAACCGATGCGCCAGATTCGCCCGGATGATGGCCTTGCCGTAATTGGCCGACCAACCCACACCTACATCACTGATGCTGCGGGTGCTGTCTGTGGCCAGCGGTTGAGCCGCCTTGGCCTGACCCCAATTCGCAAACAGCGTCCAGCTGCTTTGCAACTTGCCCCAAGTCGGCAAAGCGCGGGCAAGTTCCAGGTGCACCAAGGTCGCATTGGTGCCGATCAACTCACCCGAGGGGTACGCCATAACCGCTGATGAACCCGACACCGCCATGCGCTCGCTGCTATCGAGATTCTTGCCGCTGAGTGACTGCTGGGTGTTGAGCGAAGTGGTCAGGCTAAACGCATTGGGCAACAGACTGACCCGACTCAGGCTCAGGCTGGCTTTGCTAAAGCTGCCCTGTGTGTTGGCGCCAGCCGCATCCAATGCCAAAGCAGCTGCATCGTTGATCTTGAGTTCGCCAAGTGTCAGGTACGCACTCACCCGCGTGAGGCCATCAAAACCCAACAAGGGGGACTCATCGCGCAGCAGCCAGCACGCCGTGATGGCGCTGGAGGTCTTGGGCGTGCGGGTACTGGTGGAATCCACCTTGTCCAGCAAGTCCTTGTAGGCCACGTTCACACTGACTTCCATGGTCTGGGCCCGGATGCGGCGCACCGGGTAAGTCACGGTGGCATCAAACGACTGCGCGGTGCCCTTGGCATCGAGGTTCCTGTAGGTGTCTCCCAACGCGTACTGGGTTGAGCCCAGTGCAATCTCGCCGCGCAAGCCGTTCGGGGCGAGTGGTTTGCCGTAACTCAGACGGCCATTGAGCAGCCCACCCGACTCGGTGGCCATGCCACTCAGGGATAAGCGGTCACCCCGACCGGTAACGGAGTTGGCATCGGCGTTGAAACTCACGCGGTTCTTGCCGGTGTAGACCGAGCCAAAGTTGTCCAGCATGACATAGCCGCTGTAGGCCGCTGTTGCTTGTGTGTCCACCGCAAAGTCGGACGTGCCCACTTTGCTGCCTGGCATCACATCGGCCCGGGTGACCTGCACGCCTGGGGTGTCGTTGATGATGAGCATGGCACGCTCCAGCGTATCAAGGGACACGATGTCGGCGCTCCTCACGTCGTCCAACATGCCCTGCACGATGTCGTCACGCACCAGCGATTGGTTCTTCAGATGGAACTCGCCGTAGTTACCTTCAACCACCCGCATCTTGATGTTGCCACTCAATACTTCTTGTGCGGGGATATACGCCCGTGCCACAAAGTAGCCGTTTGCGCGGTAGTGTTTGGTAATGCGCTGGGCCAGTGCTTCTAGTTCAGCCAATGACAAGGTCTTGCCTGCCCCATCCGCCACTAAAGCAGCCAGGGTGGCCGTGTCAACCACCCGGTTGCCGATGACTTCGATTTGCTTGACCAAGACTGTGGGGCCGGATGGCAAGGCGGTCATGGGGGCTTCGATCTTTTGCACGGAGCCAATCTGGGGCAATGTGGGTGCAGGTTTCGACGGCACAACCGGGGGTTGCGCCTGGCGCAGGGCGTCTCCGCTGTTAGGCAGCGTTTGGGCGTTTACAAAACTTGCGGCAAATGCCAAGGACAAGCAAAGCGAAAGGCGGGATAGTTTGATGTGTGTGGTGTGCATGATGGAGTGACTGCTATTAGTTGGCTTGGACGACGAACAGTTCTTGCTCGACGCCATCAGGAAGCCGAACGCCGCCGTTGACGATGTCTGCTAATGAATTGCGGCTCACGGGGACGCGCACATCCTGGGGAATTCCCGCTTGGGCAGGTGTTCCCCCCCCTTGGGAGGAGGACTGCAGCATGTTGCGCACTTGTGAAAGACTGACCACCTGGCTAGGTTCGCTGGCGTTGGGCGAAGAAATCACCGTCAGGGTGGTATTGGGCCCAAAGGCTGCAGTGATTTGCGGCAAGGGGTTGACCACGTTGACGATGCTGTCTGCGGGCCTGTCCCCAGCTGCGGTTGACGTGCTGACTTGTGCCGGCAGTGTCAGGCTTGGGTAGTTTGTTGCACTCCTGTTGGCCGGCACTTGCGTGGCTGTGTTGGCAATAGCCGCCTGCGGCAAGCTCAGCATCACGCTGCCGTTGACTGCACCTCCCGCCACCGTGTAGTTGGGGTTATTGAGGCTGATTCCTGCAATGCTTGCCAATGCCTCGCTGCCTACGGTGCTTGCAGCAAGAGTGGCGTTTCCAACCAAGGTGACGGTGTCCCCATTGACGGCGTTGGTCACCGTGAGCAGGTCGACCGTTGCGTTGGCGGTGCCATCGTATTCCCGGGTGGCACCTGCGACCGTGGCAATCGCCACAGGCAGTGGTGTGACCGTGAGGTTGCCATTGACATAGCTGATGCTGTAGTTGCCAGGAGCGAAGGTGCCGCCAGTGGCGGTACTGGCAACAATGCCATACGGGCTGCCCGTGACACCGGCACTGGCTGCTGCGCCGGTGCTGGTTTCGGTGACGCTGCCTATGGTTTGGCCAGCCACCAGACCACTGGCGGTAAAGCCTGTGAGTGTGGGTGCTTGGCCGTAGACCTTGCTGGCGTTGCTGGCCGTTACGGTCAAGGCGGCTGGGCTGACTGCCACGCTGCCGCTGGCCGTGCCACCGACCACCGTGTAGTTGGGGTTGCTTGTCGTGAGGCCACCCATGCCGCTGACGGTTTCAGTGCCTGCATTAGCGCCCACCAGCGTGGTCGATCCGCCCAAACTGACAGTGTCGCCATTGATGGCATTGGTGACGTTGAGCAGGCTTGAGGCTGCGTTTGTCGTGCCGTCATACACACGGGTGGCTCCAGTGTTGGTCGCAACCG
>CANNRR010000272.1 GCA_947508055.1 Burkholderiales bacterium | reverse complement strand
TGATCTGGCGCTCATTCATCGAAGTGCCAACCCAGCGCCGCCAGAAATTGGCCTTGACCAGCACGGCCGAGAGCGTCTCATGCGCACCTTCTATGGCGCGCAGCAAACAGCCCAGGAACCATTCCAGCCAATCGCTTACGCCGAGCTTTCCCTTTTGGGTGTGCTCGAGCATGTCGTAGTAATCCTTGCGCTCACGCTGGATCTGGGCCGACAAGCTATAGAAGCGCTGCGCTGATTGTTCGACCCGGGCAAGGGCCATATCGCCCACGGCGCGGGCCATCCGCCCGTTGCCATCTTCAAAAGGATGGATGGTGACAAACCATAGGTGGGCCAGGCCAGCCTTGATGACCGGGTCGTCCTGCTGGTCGACTTCCAGCCAGAGCAGAAAGTCAGATAACTCTGCATCAAGCGAGGCGGCAGGCGGCGCGCCAAGAATATGAACAGCGTGATGAACTTGGGGATGAAGGTTGACGTCTGAATAGAAATTGGCGGCCAGATAATTTACCGGGTCGAGGACATTCTTCAGTTTGAATATGACTGCCTCCATAGGAGTACCGAGATGGTGCACCAAAAAGCTCCAGAATTCCGGACATCCCCATTGACCCGCGTCTGCACATATGACCGATGGATGGCCAGTGCTTTCTGCGCAAGATTCCGGACGCCCAGCAGTGGTCGCGCCCGGGCAAGTTGCAACTTATAGGCATTTATCAATAAGTTACTCGCAATTGCAACAAGCAAACAGCCGAGCCTAATCATTCGTCATTCAGCCCTCGCCAAACTCGCTCTTGCGACAGGTGAGGAAGGTTTCGGGTGTTTGCCCCCTGTTTGCGGAGATTGTCCGTTTCATATTGTGAAACTATCGCATGAAATCAGATTCCTTACTCCAACGTAGAACCCATAGTCGTTCGGCTTCGCCATGCCGAGCACATCAAAACCCTCGGATTCAACAGGCACGCCAGCTATTTGCCATTACTCATAATCGATTTCCATGCCAAGAACTCAGAGCGTTTAAGTCGGTACCGCGCGACGCTCCCCTCGTGAAGTTGCTCGATTGCTTGGGCCAACAAACGAGAAAATGAGTCCACGTCCTTTTCGGAAACTGACTCACTCGCCAATCGTCTAATTGCTTTTTCAGTGGGCGCCAACTTCCCCCTGACAATAGTTTGCACCGCCTCGATCAAGGTATCCCGATATTGAATCTTTAGAGGATCGGGATCCACCAAGCTCTGAGTGATAGCCAAATAGCGTTGGCACGAGCGCTCGTAGGACCAAACGAATACATCGCGCAGTAACTCAATCTGGTTGAGTTCATAGACACCCAAAGTGCCGTCCACATAGGCTTGCTGTGGTACGTCAACGAACGACAATGGGCAATGATTGTGTTTGATGAGCGGAATATTGGCGCCAATGCGTGACACCCGCTTGTTCACATCTTCGAACGGCTGCAGATAAGGTAACTGAACCATCAGAAAGAAGGCCTGCTCGAATGGATCAGGAATGGCTTGAGCTTTGGCCAGCAACAACCGAAAACAATCCTCAATGACCTGTGGCATCGCCAAGGGATGAAAGACGGTGCCCGAAATTTCTACCGGACGCCGACGCAGTCGACCACTGGCGGCATCTTCACGCATCAAGTTCTGTGAAAGCAGGGCGTGCAGATTCTGAAAAGTGAAGACGTCAAAACCAACCTCGTCGACATCCTCAATCAGCATCTCGATAGCGGCCTTGTGATTCAGAATCATCTGCGTTTCCTGAGCATCCTTGCCTTTTGCAGCCTGGCCAAAATCAATCAGGTTCTGGGTATCGAGTCGGTTATAGGTGTTGCCTTCCAAGAGCGACGACGCCCAGGACAGATCCACCAACAGGCGGTTCAAGATGTCCCGCGCGTAGGTTCCGGCAGGTCGCTCATCCTGTGGCGTGCGACCCATCTCATGCAGTTGGGCACGTGTGGACTCGGGCAAATACCACGTGACTCCGGGCTGATAGGCTTCAAGAAACTCACGTTGGTAGCCAACCGGACGTCGGTGCATCAAAGCTTGGCGAACCCACTGACGGATCTTGGCACCCTCAGCTGACACTGGCACATAGACGTCTAGTGTGGCTATACCGGTCATTGCGGTGGCAGCAACACCCTCCAATTGAACAAGTGCCGACTTTGAGACCGGTTTGTAGACGCGTGCTACGCTTTTGCCTTTCCCGAGGATCTTCCCATCTGCCATCAGAAGATCAAGCCGGCGTTGCAGCGTTCGGCGAATCAGTGGTGCGTCAAGTCTCTGATTTACGGCCGACTCAAGCGCAGCAATACCGGCCCCATCGGGATTCTCCCGGATGATCGCCAAGATCGTCTCGATTTCTTGGTTGAGCGACTTGCTTGCCATCTGTGGTCCTTTCTGACTGAAAATGTCGCGCTCGGAAAAGAACGACAAAAGCACGCCAATATTTTGTCATAGAATTTGTCGCGCCTCAACTGATTTTGTGTCGACCGCAGACTACTGGGGTCAGCGATGGCCTGGATGCCACTTAAATCATCACCGACGCCAGTGGCTTCACCACGACTTCCACGTCCAATTTCCCAAAATTAACTTGATAGATCTAGCGTTTCGAAGCCAACATGGCTCCGTCATGCTCACTGATCGCCCTGCAACGGCACCCGTCCTCCTCACCACCCAACAAGCCGCTGACCGGCTTGGTTTGACGACCAGTGCACTGCATGAGTTGCGCTGCAGGGACGACGGCCTGCCCATCGTGCAAAAAGGTTTGCTGGTGGGCTATCCGATCAGCCCAACCGGCAACGCCCTCCCCGGCCAACCCGTCAGCGTCGCCGGCCACTCTGTCTTGGTACGTGGTCCACACCAAGATACGCCAAGAGGCACTGGCCATGACCAATCTGAACCGGCAGGGTTTTGACTGCTACATGCCGATGATCAAATTGCAGAAGCTGCGCCGGCACAAACCAACGCTGGTCGAAGAGCCGATGTTCCCGCGCTACCTGTTCATTCGGCTGGACAGCAGCGGGTCAGGCCAAAGCTGGTCACCGATCCGCTCCACCTTGGGGGTCAGTCAGTTGGTCCGCTTTGGTGGTCAGCCGGCAGTGGTTGATTCCAAACTGATCGGCCTTCTTCGCTCAAAGGAGCAAGGGTACCTGCCCGAGCCGCTATTCAAAGCCGGAGAAAAGGTTGTTGTGGCTGATGGTCCGTTTGTTGGCTTCGAGGCCATCTTTCAGACAGTCGACGCTGAAAGCCGGTCCATGATTCTTCTGGAGATGCTGAGCAAACCGGTGGCCATGCGCATTGAGACTGCCAGTTTGCGAAAGGCTGGCTGAACAGGTCAAAGATGCATTGTTGCAAGAGGTGCCGGAATGCCTGACGTCCGTGCTTTCATGACTTGCTCACAGGAGCCGCGCCTCTTTCCCTTGTGCACTGAGCAGCGCCACGGCCTTCTTGTCGAATGAAACAAAAGTTTCCCCGCCAAGCCAATTGCCCTCAAAGGCGATCACACCGTCAGCAAAATCCCCGCCAGCACTGAGCACCTCCAACCCCGCCTCGACTGCTGGCCGGTTCATTTCCACATTTTCGCTGGCCATCAGCGCGTGGATCGCCCTAATGACGTCGTCACTTTCAATGTTGTAGACCCTGCGCAGCACCCAAACGAACTCACACAAACACGGCAACGCAATGGCAATCAACGCAGCATCTGTCAAAACCTTGGTGGCGATGCCGGCTTGCGCCGGGTCATCGCGCACGCAAGAGCGAACCAGCACGTTGGTGTCAACGGTGATTTTCATGCTTTGCCAGCCCAAGCTTGCGCGGTTGCCTCGTTGATCTCTTCAATCGTGGCAACTTTCTTTGTCCGGTGCGCCAGCAGTCCGATGAAGCTGTTGATCGTACCGGTCGTCTGGGCTGCCCTCAGCATGCCTCGACCATCTGGCAGCAAATCGAGTTCGATCTTTTGCCCTGGTTGAATACCGAGGTGCCTCAGCACGTCTTTTCTAAAAGTCACTTGCCCCCGGGCGGTCACTGTCAATGTTGTCATCGCTTGATCCCCTTGAAGTTTTGCAATAGCCACAGTGTAAGGCGAATTTACATTATTTTCTCAATCCCTTATGGCGCGCCAAGATTAAGTTGAGCCCGTTGCCGCCGCTCCCCCCCCCAGTCACTCCCCAGCAACTTTATCTTCGAAGTTCCCCAGAATTCACTTGATACCCCCTGCCTTACCTCACGGGCTTTGTGGCCCATTGCGGCATCATCGAAGAGGCTGCGCAAACGCAGCAGTGAATCAGATGATGGGTTTTAATTCGTAGCTGGTGCTGCGCCCACCCGCTGCGGTCTTCATCAACACACCGCGATCAAGCAGATCGGTGATGTCTCGCAGCGCGGTGTCTGGTGAACACTTGGCGATCACCGCCCATTTGCTGCTGGTGAGCTTGCCTTCAAACCCGTCCAACAGTTTATTGAGCAGTTTGATCTGGCGCTCATTCATCGAAGTGCCAACCCAGCGCCGCCAGAAATTGGCCTTGACCAGCACGGCCGAG
>CANNRR010000271.1 GCA_947508055.1 Burkholderiales bacterium | reverse complement strand
TTGAGCGCATTGATGCGGGTGATGCTCAGCACCGCAATGATGATGAGCATGGCAAGAACTGCGGCGAAGCCCAGCCCCAGGCGGACTCCGAGTTTCAGATTGGTGAACATGGTGTGGCTCCTCGTTGTGAAATTTGAAATGGCAATGAATAGACAGAATCGGATACAGCGGCTTCGGCGCTAGTGCAGCGTGGCAGTGTGCGCGCCAGCAGAGCGCTCGGCCACCTCACGAATCAGGGCGGGCACGTCCAGAATCAGGCCCACGTCACCGCTGCCCAAAATGGTGGACCCACTGATGCACTTGACCTGGTTGAACATGCTGCCCAGCGGTTTAATGACAGTCTGGAACTCTCCCAGCAGTGAATCCACCACCAACCCGACCTTGTGGCCGCCATAGCGCAGCACCACAATGTTTTCGCCCTTGGCGGGCTTGCCCGGAGTGCCAAACAAGGCCCGCAGGCGAATGAATGGCAAGACCTGGTCGCGCAGGTTGGTGTAGTCGTGTTCGGTGTCGCTGGTGTAGGCCACGCACTCCTCGATCATGTCCAGCGGAATCGCATAAACCGCTTTGCCCACGCCGACCAGGAAGCCGTCGATGATGGCCAGCGTCAGCGGCAGGCGCACGGTTACGGTGGTGCCCTGTCCCTCTTCGCTGCTGATACCCACCGTACCCCGCAGCGCGGCGATGTTGCGTTTGACCACGTCCATGCCCACGCCGCGCCCGGACAGGTTGGTCACCTTTTCTGCAGTAGAGAAGCCGGGCTCAAAAATCAGGGCATAAATGTCGCTGTCGCTCAGGTGTTGCCCGGGCTCCACCAGCCCGCGCTCAAGGGCTTTGGCCAGCACCCGCTCGCGGTTAAGGCCACCACCATCGTCCTGTACGGTAATGACGATACTGCCCGAGTCGTGAAAAGCATTCAGCGTGAGGGTGCCCTGCGCGGGCTTGCCACGAACCGCACGCAACTCGGCCGATTCGATGCCATGGTCCAGCGAATTGCGCACCAGGTGCATTAGCGGGTCGCCAATTTTTTCGACCACGGTTTTGTCCAGCTCGGTGTCTTCGCCGTGGATGACCAGGGCCACGTCTTTGCCCAGGTCGCGCGCCACGTCGTGCACCACACGCTGGAACCGGCTGAAGGTGGCACCAATTTTGACCATGCGCAGCTGCAGAGCGCTGTCGCGCACTTCTTCCACCAGCATGGACAGCTTGGAGGTACTCTCGTGCATATCGGCCATCTGGGCGCGCTGGGCAATCAGGTTCACGCTGGCCCCGGCAATGATGAGTTCACCCACCAGGTTGATGAGCTGGTCGAGCTTGTCGGCATCGACCCGGATGGAGCGGTTCTCGGTGGCAATGGCTTCCTTGATCTGCTTTTGCTTGGTCAATGCGGCTTGAACCACCTCCACATGAACCGACCCCTGCTCCAGCAAAATGGTACCGATGGGCTTTTCAGGATCACCGGCCTGCGCCGCCAGTGCCGTTTTCAACTCTTGGGCAGTGAGCGTCCCACAGGCCACCAGCATGTCACCCAACCGGTTCAGATCGCCCACATGCGTCTGCAACAAGTTGATGTATTCCGACACCAGGCTACGGGGTGGCAGGATCAGCAGGGTGCAATCGTCACGCACAAACTCAAACACCTGCTCAATTTCGGTCTTGTCGGCTGCCGACTGGAACGCAATTTCAAACCCGAGGTAGCAGTCTTCCGGGTCCATGTGCTGCGCTTCCGGCAGGGCGTCTGTCAGCGTGGCGATGCCGGCAATGTCGCCCATCGTGGCCAAGTAACGAATGAATGACAAAGGGTCCATGCCGTTTTTGAGTATCCCGCGGCCAAAGCGCACGGAGATGTGCCAGTGGTCGACATGCAATCCGTCCCCCTCGATCCGCTGGATCGGATCAACCGCATCGTCCGACGCGCTGAGCGTCACGGTTGACGCTTTGCCATTGCCGTGTGCAATGGCCGGTGCCGTCGGCAGGTAGGTGCTCAGACGTGCAACAAGCGGTGCCCCTTGTGCTGCAAGCTCATCCGTGCCGGCCGTTTCCCCGGCGGCAACCCCATTAACTAGCGCACTAATGTGGTCCCCACAGTCCAGCAACAGCGCCACCAGCTGGGCGTCGATACTCAGCTTGCCGGCACGCACGCGGTCCAGCACGCTTTCCATGACATGGGTGAAAGCCACCACATGACCCAGGCTGAAAAGGCCCGCAGAACCTTTGATGGTGTGTGCCGTGCGAAAGATGGCGTTGATCAGTTCGTCCTTTGCCTCTGCATGCTCCACCGTGAGCAGGGCGCTCTCCATACTCTCCACCAACTCGCGACTTTCCAGAATGAAAGTCTGTAGTGCGTCGTCCAGATCCATATCAACTCCTTGCAGTGCCGACGGTGGAGTCCATTACCAAATGGTCACCAAAATATGCAGCCATATTGAGAATGTCGAACACCTCCAGCACGGCAGGGCTGTGGCGAACCAAATGCAATTCCCGTTGCGCCGCCACCGCCGCACGCTTGGCCAATATCAACAACTGCAGCCCTGCGGTGTCCATTTCGGTCACACCGGAGAGATCAATTTCCAGCGGTGGTGGGGCCGCTAGGATGACGGGCTTGAGTTCCATGGCACGAAAGATGGTGAATTCACCCTCGATGTGCAACACCGGTGCGGCGCTCATGGCAGGCACAGCCTTTGCACCGCATTGACCAATTGCTCGGGCTGGAACGGTTTGACCACCCAGGCGCGGGCACCAGCGGCCTGGCCCACGCGTTTCTTTTCTTCATCGGATTCGGTGGTCAGCATGATGACTGGCGTGAATTTGTAGGTCGGGTTTTGTTTCACTGTTTTCAAAAACGTGATGCCATCCATGACTGGCATGTTGACGTCGCTGATGATTAAATGCACTTTTTGACCGGTCAATTTGGAAAGTGCGTCTTTGCCGTCACAGCCTTCCAGAACGTCGTAGCCTGCGCCTTTCAGCGCAATGCCTACAACCCGTCGCATGGATGCGGAGTCGTCAACAATCATGATGGTTTTCGCCACGGCAATCTCCCTAAAAAAAATCGATTTCGGTACTGGTGTTGTTTACTTTGACTTTGCCGCCGGAATGGACCACATGTTGTTCAGCCATAACGTAGGTTTTTTTCAAATCTGCCAGCAAGCTGGCTACGTCCAGCGCCTGCAAAGTTCGGGTTTCCCGGTAGTCTTTCGCTTGTCCGCTTAACAGCTGTGGCAAACGGTCCAAACTGGTGTTCACCTGATTCATGATCTGGCTCACCCGATCCTGAAACTGCAGCTGCATCAGGGATTTGTTAATTTCTTGCTGAATTTCAAGACTTTCATCTTTCAGCAGCCCACTGGAGCGCTGCAGCGCGCCGGTGATGTTTTTGAACTCCGTCAATACGCGGTTGATCGTGGCCTCTGACGTGACGGTACGGTTGTCCCCCTGGGCGACGGACGCCTCCACGGTTTTGCATGCCTGTGCGATGGCGTGGTTTACAAAACCCACTTTTTCTGCAATGTGCACGCCGATGGTTGCCGACTTGGCCGAGAGGGTTCGAAATTCCTTGGCGACCACCGCAAAACCGCGGCCCATGTCGCCAACTCGGGCGGCCTCGATGGCTGCATTCAGGGATAGCAGGTTGGACTGGTGGGCAATTTGGGCCACATCGCCCGCCATGCCGTCGAGCTCTGCAATAAACGCGGTCAAGCCCTTCACTTGCTCCAGCATGCTCAGCGTACTGTGCATGTCTGACTTTTGCGCAGCAATGACATCACCCAGTTCTGTTTCAGCGTGCTGGAAGGCCGCAAGCAGACCGGTTTCGCTGTTGTCAATCATTTGCGTTTCCAGGCTTGCCGTGCTCACCGTTTCGCCAAGTTTGTCCACGATGTTGCCAAAGCGATCAGACAGGGCGTTGATCGCTGTTTCCATTTGTACCCGCGATGACTCCAAGTGTCCCTGCCAAACGGGGACTAACTGCGTGCTGAAGTGGACTTGTCCATTGAGATACACCTCTATGGATTGGAAATGCGCATTGCGCTCTAAGGTCAATCGCATTGCGCAAACCCCAGCCCAAAGCAGGACAAGAATGGCGGCGAGGGTGGCGATAAAACCAAAATCACCCACCCAAAGCAGAAGTACAGCACTCAATAGGCCAATTGACAGCGGATACAGCAGCAGCGGCTTTCCCAAAAGCGCATAAAAAGATGTCTTCATAGATTTCCGTATGCGAAAGGTTCCCCACATGGCTGAATGGGTGCGATGGATCCAGTTTGAGGCGATGTTTTTACGACCATTTGGTCAACGCTTTCCTTGAAAGCGTTTGCGGTGACGGGGCGTCCAAAAAAGTAACCCTGAAAAGCATCACAGCGCATCTCCAGTAGCACTTTGTGTTGCGCGGCAGTCTCTACACCTTCCGCAATGACCATCAGTCCCAGGCTGTGACCCAGGCCGATGATGGTGTTGGCGATAGCCACATCGTTGGCATCGGTGAGAAGGTCACGCACAAAAGACTGGTCGATCTTGAGCTGGTCCAGCGGTAGCCGCTTGAGGTACGACAGCGATGAGTAGCCAGTGCCAAAGTCA
>CANNRR010000270.1 GCA_947508055.1 Burkholderiales bacterium | reverse complement strand
TAGACCCTGGACGGCATGTGGCAGCTCACGCACTGCGCACCAGGCGACCCAGTTGCGTGGAAATGGTGGCTGGGTGAGTCGTAGCTTCCGGCCGCACCGGGAAACGCTGCATTCTGTTGGCTAGTATGACACTGCAAACACAACGCATTGCCTAGTTGACGCAACTTGCCGGTGTGGGGGTTATGGCAGTTGGTGCAAGTCACCCCCATCTTGAACATCTTGCTTTGCCGGAACGAACCATCCACAAAGACTTCCTCGGTGCTTTGCTGGCCGTCCGCATGGTACAGGCCATCGTGCAAAACGCTCGGTAAGAAATGATCCATCAACGGTTGCCCCGGCACACCCGCCGCAGACAACTCGCTGCGTCGGGAGTGGCAGGGGGTGCAGATTTCCTGGGAAGCACGCGGGTCGCTTGAGTGGGGCTTGACGGTCAACCCCATGGCACCCGCTCCGCTCAACTTGGGCCTGTCCCCATCCTTGGCCTTGGCCCATTTGACGTGGGCTTCACCCGGCCCGTGACAGGCCTGGCACGACACATTGGGCTCCTTCCATCGGGATTCAAACGAATCCGTTACTGCGTCATAACGCCGTTCATAGGCCGTCGTGTGGCAGACGATGCACATGGTGTTGGCGGTCTGGTAACGACCCGTCCAGTGCAACACATCCCCAGGCGGTGCTTTTTCGGTGGGCCGCAAGTGGTACCACTGCTTCTTTGAATCGTCCCACGCAACCTGCAGTGCTTGCAAGCGCCCTCGTGGCATCGCAATCAAATACTGTTGCAGCGGCTTCACGCCAAAGGTGTATTTGATTTCAAAATCAGCTAACTTGCCGTCGGGACCGTCCGTGTTGGCAAAAAAACGCTCTCCTCGCTTGAAAAAACGCGAAGTTACTCCGCTGTGCTTGAACTGCCGGCCGTCAAAGCTTCCCCGCACGCTGGCAGATGTTGCCAGTGCCATGGCCTGTGCATGGTGCGAGGTACTCCATTCCCGCGCCTGATCCATATGGCATGAGAGACAGGCGTCGTTGCCGACATAGGCCACGGTATCGGCGCTTGGGCTCATCGCGGGGACCGCAGTAGCGCGCAGCGCGTCGGTATCTGCTTTTTGAAACTGCAAGACCCATCCGCCCGCCAACACGGTCAAACCAATGGCCAATGCGACCCACCCTTTCCTCGCAATCATGTGCTGGCCGCCACTTCGGTCTTCAGGGCGCGATCTTTCGCTTGAGTGCCCGGGCAATCGGTTGGGGCAAGTTGGCCAGCGACTGGAGCAAGTGTGGCAGCACCCGCAGCTTCAACCCGGCCAGACTTGGTGGCACGATGGCCTCAATCAGGTGAGGGCCCGGGGTGCGTAGTGCGTGCTCGAAGGCAACCAGGAATTCTTCGGTAGTGCTGGCGCGCCTGGATGCCACGCCCATGCTCTGTCCCAGTTGCACAAAATCGAGCGGGGGGTTCTTCAGGTCGAGTTGTGCTCGGGCCTTGTCACCGGCGCCACTCGCCCGCACCCGCTGTAGTTCGACATTGAGAACGGCGTAGGCTCGGTTGTTGAAAACGATGGAGATGACATCGAGCTTTTCACGGGCCATGGTCCACAAGGCCTGGATGGTGTACATCGCCGAACCATCGCCGGCCAGAGCAATCACTTTGCGGTCCGGACAAGCAATCGCCGCACCAATGGCGTTCGGCAAACCGAATCCGATGGAGCCGCCACTGAGGGTAATCAAATCATGCTGCGGAGCACCTGCTGTGTACATCGTCAGCATCAGGCCAGAGGTGATTGCCTCGTCCACAATGATGGCGCCTGCGGGCATCAGTTCTCCGATGGATTTGCAGACTTTGTCGGCGGTGAATTTGCCGCGTGGCAGACCCGGGCGTTTAGACGCCTGCAATACAGGCGTAGTCTGCCCGGCACCCACCTCCGTTGAAAGTTTTTCCAGTGTGCCCAACACGTCCTGTGTGAATGACGCCAGGGTGTGCAACTGGCAGCCTTCGGGCACCAAGTAGCTCTTCTTGCCGGGGTAGGCGAAGAACGAAACCGGCGCCTTGGTATCAACGAGGATGAGATGGTCCAGCCCGGTCAGTTGGACCGAGGCCAGTTCGGCCATGTATGCCAGGCGCTCGACCGGTGGCAATCCGGCACCTCGCTCCATGCGTGTGGGTAAGACTTCGGCAAACAACTTGGTACCAGTTTTGGCGGCAATGCGCGCTACAACCATCAGCGCGGGCGCACGCAGGCCACGACCTCCCAGCAAGATGGCCTTTTTCCCTCCGCCTTGCAGCGCCTGGGTTATGGCCGCTATGGTGGCGTCATCGGCCGTGGACGGTGGAGTGATTTGGGGCGGCGGTATGGGCACAGCGCCCTCGCTCCAAGACACATCGGCTGGAAGAATCAACGTGGCGACCTGACCCGGCGGACCCTGGCACACGCCGATGGCCTCGGCCGCGTCTTTGCACAAGTCCTGTGTGCTTTTGGAGGTACGCACCCATGGCGACACATTGCGAGCCACGGTTTCGATGTCGGACTGAAGTTGCGCGTCGTACTGCACATGATAGGTCGCGTGATCGCCCACGATGTTCAAAACGGGCACCCTGCCCTTGCGCGCGTTGTGCAGATTAGCCAAACCGTTGCCCAAGCCGCAGCCCAAGTGCAGAAGCGTGGCTGCGGGCTTGTCGGCCATGCGGCCGTAGCCGTCGGCCGCACCCGTGGCGACGCCCTCGAACAGCGCCAGCACCGCGCGCATTTCAGGCACGGTGTCGAGCGCAGCAACGAAGTGCATTTCAGAAGTTCCCGGATTGGTGAAGCAGGTCGTAACGCCGGCATCAACCAGCGTTCGAATCAGGGCACTGGCGCCATTGGACATAGGATTCTCCTTGTTGTTCTGATGGAGGTCAAAGGCTTGTGAATGTCACAGACCCCGGCCCGCGTTGATAGAGCGTGCCGCAGCGCGCGCCGTCAGGATACAACCAGGCAGGAAGGTGCCTTCCAGTGAACGCTTGCCGCTGGCGCCGCCACCGCCGAAGCCAGCCGCCTCACCCACACAGTACAGGCCTGGCATGGGTTGGCCTGCGGCATTGAGCACTCGGCTTTGCAAGTCGGTCTGCAAGCCGCCCAAACTCTTGCGCGTGATGAGTTGCATCTGAATGGCGATAAACGGACCGGTTCCTGGCTTTTGCAGCGGCGCAGGCTTGCAGGTACGCAACTTGTCCGGCCCCCAATGCCGCGCGTGTTCGACGCGGCGAATCTGATCGTCATTGACCACCGAATCGGAGCGCGAGAAGTTGGCATCAAAGGCGTCGGCGGAGTGTTGCAGAACCTCGGGCTTTACCTCCTGCGTGCCAGTGAGTGTGTTCATCTTGGCGCATAGCCCGGCCAATGTGTTGTCCACCAAAAAGTGTTTACTCTCAGCGGCCATTTGCTTGACCAGTCGGTGGTTTCCGAGCAGGGTTTCCTTCAAAAACAGAGGGAACTGCAGATCGCGAATGCGTTGGTTGTGTTCCGAGCCAGAGATGGCAAATTCCTTCGCCGCAATGCGCCAGTTCATGAGCTGCCAGGTGTAGGGCTTCTCTTGCGCTGCGACCCGTTGGCACAACTCATGGGTGTCAAAACCGGTAACCAGCGGTTGTGGGCCAATACGCCGCCCGGCATGGTCCAGCCATAGAGCTGATTTGCAGGGAATGGCCGATAAGCCGTGGCCTTCGAAATGCGGTTGCGGATGGGGGAAACCGGCGGCGTAGTTCCACATCTCGCCGGCATGTGTAATGTTTCCACCCAGACTCGCCGCCAGATGGTGCAACTTGCCATCGGCAAACGGATGGGCACCGTTGAGCATGGTGGCGGGCATAGGCCTGCTCTTGACCCAATTGGCACGCGTCTCTTCGTGGCTTCCGTTGATGCCGCCCATGGCCAGCACCACTGCTTGCGCACTAACATGCACCTCCTGCCCATTGGCTTCATTGATGCCGCTAGCGCCGGTAATTGTGCCATTCTGTGCGTCCAAGGCAGTGATCCGATGGCAGCTGAGCAGGGTCAACCGGTTGCCCGTATTGGCCTGGTGCATTACCTCAATCATGCGTCGCGTGAGAAGCCGCGAGGTGCCCCAAACCACGTGGTAGCGTGGCAATGTGTTGCCATCGCCCTGCATGCCACGTTCCACCCAATTCACGGCCGGCATGAACTTCAGGCCGTGGTCGATCACCCAGTCGTACACCTGCGTACGTGAGTGCTCCACGTAATGCGTCGCCCACTGTCGCGGCATTACATCGGCCTCGCCCAACTCACCAAAGCGCAGCCAGTCGGCTAAAGCAATTTCTGGTGAGTCCTTGAGCTTCATACGTCGTTGCAACGGTGTATCAACCAAGGCCATGCCGCCAAACGCCCATAGTGCCAAGCCACCTAAGCGTTCAGGCGTGTCGCGATCCACCAGCGTCACGCTTTTGCCAGCGCGCAGGCACTCGATGGCGGTGACGATGCCGGCCAAACCTCCCCCCACCACCAGCACGTCAGATTGAATTGGTTTGCGCATATGCTGCGCCAGCTAAAACGCCTGCCCCAGACGCCCCACACCCTCTTCAATCTTCACCACATCCGCCGTGGCAAAACTCAGCCGCAGCGTGGCCGGATCCGGGTTG
>CANNRR010000269.1 GCA_947508055.1 Burkholderiales bacterium | reverse complement strand
GGCCCACCAACCCAGAACCAAACCCACAAGCAGCAGCGCCAACATGACAGGCACACCCAGAAGCGCGGGCGTGACCGCTGCCAGCAGCACGCCCACTAGGCCCAACCCCTCGCGCCACGCCACCACGCGGCTGCGGTACAGCGCATCGCCACCCAGCATGGCGCCCCAGGACTGGTGGGCCACGCTCAATGCGCTGTAAGCCGCATAGGTCACCACCAGCCAAAACCCGGCCCACCACAACAGTGCGGTCGGCTCGTGAACCAGCGGCACAAACAGGGATGAAAACCCCAGTGCCAGCACCCCCGATGCGAACGCCCCCAACGCGAGAACCGCCCGCAGCGAGGTGGCGTACAAGCGGTCACACAGACGCCCCAGCAGCGGATCAATCACCGCGTCCAGCAGGCGAGCGCCCAACAACAGTGCGCCTATTGCCGCCAGCGGAACACCCCATTGGCGGGCATACAGATTGGGCATCAGCACATACAGTGGCAGCGCGCAAAACGCCAGGGGTAATCCCAGCAGGCCGTAGCGCAGGCCGTCCCTCACAGACCACTGTGGCGGTGTGGTCTCCGGTGCCGGTGCGGACGCAGCGGCCAGGTTCATGGAGCGGTACTCGCCAGGGCCGCCGCCTTGGCCTGCGCCAGCAGCGCCCGGCGCAGTTGGGGCTCCGACGTTTGCGGGCTGAGCCAAATGCCGAAGAACTGCTTGGCAAAGGCCGGGTCGCGCACTTCGCCCAGCAGGCGGCCATTACTCCAAAACACCACGCCGGTAGCGGGTTGGTTGACCCCGGTGATGCGGTCACCCGTGCGTACATCCGGAAACAGCGCGCGCATCTGGCTTTCCCAAGACGCTTCCTGCACCGGGGTCATCGGCGCCTGGCGGCGCATCTCGGCAATGGAGCGCTGGGCAATGTCGGCCCCACTAAAGTCCCGACGGTAGGCCAAATCCAGCGCAAAAAGGCTTTGCTCATAAGCGGTCTGGACAAAGCCCGGCGCAACCCACAGGGTGGCTTGGTAGACCTCAAAGCCCAGAAACGTCATGCTGGCCTGCCCCGACAGGGTCGCAGTGGGCACGCAGGCGCGAAGCTCTTGCGGCAATGCCTGGGCCAGAGCTTGCAAGCAAAAAATGCCTCCAGCCCCCGCCAATAAAGCGCAAGCAGCTACGTTTTTCATAGCGAAAGTGGTGCTGGTTTTCGCAGTGTGTACTGCACCAGGTTGATATCACCGGTGTCAAACGCGGCTTCGCAGTAGGACAGGTAGAACTCCCAGATGCGCATGAAGCGCGTATCGAAGCCCAGTGCCGCCACCTCGGCCTTGCGCGCCAGAAATGCATCGCGCCAGCGGCGCAATGTCTCGGCGTAGTCGGCACCGAAGGCAAATTCATCCACTACTTCCAGTCCGGCCGACTTCGCCAGGCGACGAAGCTCACGCGGGCAGGGCAGGCAACCACCGGGGAAGATGTACTGCTGAATGAAGTCGGTGGACGTCACGTAGCGGTCAAACAGCGCATCGTCAATCACGATGCTTTGCACACAGGCCCGCCCGCCGGGCTTGAGCAGACGGCTGACGGTTGCAAAGTATGCGGGCCAATAGGCTTGGCCCACGGCTTCGACCATCTCGATGGAGCAGATCGCGTCAAACGGCGCATCCTGGATGTCGCGGTAATCTTGCAGGCGCAGGTCGGCGCGCCCGCTGCTGCCGGTACTCACGCCCAGGCGCAGCATACGCGCATTGGCGTAGGCCAGTTGTTCGGTGCTCAGCGTCACGCCGACGACCGACGCGCCACGACTCGCCGTGGCTTGTTCGGCCAACGCGCCCCAGCCGCAGCCGATCTCCAACACACGGTCGCCGCGCTTCACATTGGCCATGTCAAGGGCGCGGCGCACTTTGGCGTTTTGCGCCTCACGCAGCGGGCGCGACAGGTTGCCCTCAAACCAGGCGCTGGAGTAGTTCATGGTCTCGTCCAGCCACAGGCGATAAAACGCGTTGCCCAGGTCGTAGTGGGCGTGGATGTTCTTGCGGCTGTTGGCACGGCTGTTGTGGTGCAGCAGGTGCTTGACGCGGTACAGCAGCCGGCCAAACCAGGTGCCAAAGATCATGGCGTCGACCTCCTGGCGATTGGCGGAGAACACCTTGAGCAACTCGGTCAAGTTGGGGGTGCTCCAGTCGCCGGCAATAAAACTTTCGGCGAATCCGATGTCGCCGGACTTGAGTGCTGCGCCAAACACATTCCAGTTGTGCAGCGTGATGCTGGCGCTAGGGTGGTGGGGCGTATGCAAGGCGTGCTGCTGCGGGTGCTCGCCAAAGCGTCGTTGTGAGCCATCGGGCAGGTGCAGGATGAGCGCGCCGTGGCGCAGGTTTTGTAGCAGTCGCAACGCGCTGCGGGCTGCGGCCGGTGCGTCTTTCGGAAAGTTGACGCCTTGCACGGTACGGGTTGCGGTGTTCATGGGGGCTCCTGAAATTGGGCTTGAGATGCGTGGCGAATCGGGAACTAGCGAGAAACAAAGGCTTGCGGCGGGGTCGGCTTGCGAAAGAAAGGGACTTTCTTCAGCCACAGACGCAGGGCTTGTGTATGGATGTGCAGCACCACGCCCAGCGTCATGGCCGGGTAATGCCACAGCGCACGGCGCAACGCGGCGGGCGTGATGGGCTGCAGCGTGCCGCTCACGCTGGTTTGCAGTACGGCACTGTCGGCGCTGTTTGCGCTGTGTGCGTCGTCGTAAAAATCCACGCGCGCCACGGTGCGCAGCTGTTCGCCCTGACCGCTGCGCATAAAGCGAAAACGGTAATGGCCCTGCACCGGGTTGAAGGGGGAGACATGAAACACCTTGTCTGCCCGCTGCTCTACGCCGTAGCGGGGGGCGTCGAGCACATAACAGTGGCGTTCGCCAAAAGTATTGTTCACCTCCACCACGATGGCGCGCAGGGCCCCCTCCTGGTCGTCTGCCGCACGGTGGCAGTACCAAAAGCTCACGGGCTTAAAGGTGTAGCCCAGCACGCGTGGGTAGGTGTGCAGCCAGATCTCGCCCGTTGCATCAGGGATACCTTCGCGGCTCAGCAACTCGTCCAGCCAGGCGATGGCCCCGCCTTGTTCGGGCGGGCGGCCATCTCCGTGGTCGGTGTCGAAGAAGCTTAAAGGCCCCGGACGGTTGATGTGCCACTGCCCTGGTTGCGGTGTCTGGGCTTGCAGGCTGCGCAGCGGCAACATCAAGAAGTAGGTGGGGTAGGCAAACGCGTGGCGCTGCGGGCGCAAACGGCTGTGGCGAACCTGGCCAAACCCAATGAGCGGTGCAGACGGGGTCATGCGTCCGCCAGCAACCGCGCTGCCGCGGCCAGCCCGGCCTTGAGGCCGTCCTCGTGAAAGCCGTAACCCATCCACGCACCCGCAAAGTAGCGACTGTTCTTGCCCTGCAGCGCCGGCATGCGCGACTGCGCTGCCACAGCGCCCAGATCAAACACCGGGTGGGCGTAGTCGTATTCACCAATGATTTTTTCCGGGGCGATGGGGCGCACCGGGTTCAAGGACACCACCACGGGTTGCTCCCACGGCAGCGGTTGCAGGCGGTTGAGCAGGTAGTGCAGACACACCAGCGCGCCCTCTGGTCCGGGTGCAGCGGTTCGCTCGTAGTTCCAGGCTGCCCATGCCGCTTTGCGCTTCGGCAAGACCGATGCATCGGTGTGCAACACGGCCTTGTTGGGCTGGTATTGGATGGCGCCCAAGGCTTCGCGCTCCTGCGCCGTGGGTGCGGCCAGCATGCGCAGGGCCTGGTCCGAGTGGGTAGCAATGATGACCTTGTCGAATAGCTCAACCCCTGCGGCGGTGTGGAGGCGCACGCTGCCTTCGCCAAGCGGCGCTTCCTGCCTGTGCTCGATGCGGTGCACTGGGGTGTTCAGGCGCTTGTCGGCAATGCCCGCGGTGATTTTTTCCACATAGTGCTTCGCGCCGCCCTCTATGGTCCACCACTGGGGGCGGTTGGTGATTTGCAGCAGGCCGTGGTTGTGGCAAAACCGCACCATGGTGGAGACCGGGAACTGCAGCATTTGCGCGGTGGGGCAACTCCAGATGCAGGCCATCATGGGCAGGAAATACCAGTCGCAAAACGCAGTTCCAAAGCCCTGCGCACGCAAAAATTCGCCCAGCGGTTGGGTGAGCTGGGCCTCGGTCCCGCTTTCAGCTATGCGGGTCGTGAGTGCGTTGAAGCGCACCAGGTCGCGCAGCATGCCCCAAAAACGCGGATTGCCCAGATTGGTCCGCTGGGCAAATACAGTGTTCAGGTTTGAGCCGCTCCACTCCATCGGCTGGCCATTGGCGTAGTCCTGGGCCTGCACCGAAAATGACATGTCGGACTTGGCGGTTGCCACGCCCAGTTCGGAAAGTAGCGCAATTAGCTGTGGGTAGGTGCGCTCGTTGAGAACCAGAAAGCCGGTGTCTACGCCGTGAGTGACATTGCCTTGGGGTGTGGGAAGCGTCACATCGACCGTGTGGGTGTGACCGCCAAAATATTCGCCGGCCTCCAGCAGCGTGATGTCAGCCTTGCCTCGCAGCGCATGGGCTGCTGCCAAGCCAGAAATGCCCGAACCCACAATGGCCACTTTGATCGACACGCGCACTCCTTTAAATTGATGAAACCAATT
>CANNRR010000268.1 GCA_947508055.1 Burkholderiales bacterium | reverse complement strand
CCATGTAAGGACTCCTCAAAATAACTCTCAAAACGCGATGGTGTCCAAACCCGCAATCAACAAACCAATGAAGACTTAAAGCAGACGCGAAACTGGTAAATCACCGCAAACCCGTACACCGAATTTTCGGCAATACTGCACCATTATGCTGGTAATTTTCATGTTCGCCTAATTTTATTTTGGAGTTACCCCGCCCTGAACGCAATCTTTAGCCTGCACGGCACGCCTTTACCTGCGCTTTATCCGGATTTAAGGCGCGCTTCAGGCGGGGTCAGTAAGGTTTGGGGTTTTCTACACATGTCAAGGATGATGATGTCTTCACAATCGGCCTCAGAACGCTACAGCACCCCCAGCATCGCGATGCACTGGGCCATGGTGCTAGTTTTTGTGGCGGTGTATGCCCTGATCAATGTGGCCGAAGGGTTTGAGAAGGGCAGTGCCGGTCGGCAGATGGCGCGCGACTGGCATTTCACGTTTGGCTTGCTGATCTTTGCGCTGGTGTGGGTCCGCATCGTCTTGCGCCTGCTAGGCACTAGACCACCGATTCGGCCCGAATCTTCGGCGCTAATGGCGAAGCTGGCCAAGGCCGGCCACCTGGCGCTGTATGGTCTGATGGTGGTTTTGCCGGTGGTGGGCTGGCTGGTTTTGAGTGCGCGGGGCAAACCCATTCCCTTTTTCGGTCTGGATTTGCCCGCCCTGATCGCGCCCGACAAAGCCCTCGGCCGCCAGTTGAAGGAGATTCATGAGTTGGGCGGTAACGTGGGCTATTTCCTGATCGGTGGTCATGCGGTGGCCGCCTTGTTTCACCACCACGTGTTGAAGGACAACACGCTGCGTCGCATGGGGTTTGTGCGCTAGAAGGCGGGGCCGACGCAGGCTCTTGCAGGGCTAGGCCAATGTCACATTCTTGTTGCTAAGCCGTTTGACCAGCCCCTGTGCCAAACGGTTCACGCTGCCGTAAATCGACAACTGTGGATTTGCGCCAATGCTGGTCGGGAAGATCGAACCGTCGTGGATGGACAGGTTCTCCAACTGCCAGTGGACACCGTCGGGGCGGGTGACGCCGCGCTTTTCATCTCCAGCCAGACCGCATCCGCCCATGACGTGGGCGCAGCCAATCTTGGTCAACAATGGTTTCATGGGCAGTGCTTCAATGGCGGTTTTAGTCGCCGCCCAGGAGCTCGTGCCTTGCGCCAGTTCATGGCCGGGGTAAACCATGGTGGCACCTGCTTCGAACTGGATTTGCGCAATGGTCAGCATGGCGCGGCGCGCACCTTCGAGCACGTAGTCGGTCAGTGGGTAGTCCAGTAGCGGGGAGCCGTCGTCGCGCAGCTCCACCTTGCCGCCGGACGATTGTTCGTGAAAGCCATCGCGCATCAGCGCCACCATCACATTTGCGTTTGGGAACTGGCGGTACAAGTCGGCCTGTTTTTCCCCAAAACCGGGGAGATTGGCACCAAACAAGATAGGGTGCATCGGTGCGACCTCGAGTTTGTAGCCAATAGGTCCGTCCACTGGTTGGGTGTGTAAAAAGTGGTCGGAGTAGATGGTCTGCGGCGCACCGGCCCAGGCAGCGACCTGGTTTTTCATGACTGCGGCGGTTAGGGCCGAGGGGTGCAGGAAGGTACGGGTGCCCAGTCGCTGATGCGGATCGGGTGCGTGGGAGCGCATCAGCAAGGCCGGTGAGTTGATCGCGCCGCCTGCCAACACGAAGTGCTTCGCTATGATTGTTGTAGCTGGCCCCGCAGTGTTGACGGGCGCTGCATTGGGTTTCACTGCAATACATTGCATGGACTGAATGCGCCCGCCTTCAATCAACAACTTCTCGACCCGGGTTTCCACCAGCAGCGTGGCACCATGGTCCAGTGCAAAGGGAATGGTGGTGACCAGCATGGACTGCTTGGCGTTGGTAGGGCAACCCATGCCGCAGGAGCCCAGGTTGTAGCACCCCTTGACGTTACGCGGAATCACCTCGGCCTTGATACCCAGCTTGGCGGCACCGCGGCGCAGCAACTCGTTATTTTCGTTCGGGGCCACGGCCCAGGGGCTGATATTGAGCCGCGTCTCCACCTGTGCAAAGTAGGGCGCAAGTGCATCGTGGTTGTAGTCGGCGAGGCCAAAGCGGTCTTGCCAGAACTTGAGCGTGTCGTCGGGTGTGCGAAACGAGCTGGTCCAGTTGACCGTGGTGGTGCCACCCACGCTGCGGCCCTGTAGGATGGTGATGCCCTTGTCTTTGGTTTTGCGCCCGGCGCCCTCCTGGTAGAGCGAGGCATAGGCTTCGGGTTCATTTTGTTTGAAGTCGGAACTGGTCTTGAGCTGGCCCTCTTCGACGATGACGACGTTCAGGCCCGCTTTGGTGAGGAGCTCGGCAGTAATGCCCGCACCGGCACCGGAACCGATGATGGCCACGTCGCACGTGAGTGTGGTGGGGAGCGCTCCGTGTTTGCCGCCCAGAACTTTCCAGCCGCGCTTTAGTCCTTCGAGGATGGGATCGGGAATATTGCTCATAGGGTGGTTTCGTTAAACAGCGATGGGACCGGGATAACCCAGCAAGGCCCAGGACTCTTGTCCTGCGAAGTAGGGCACGCAGACCATGTCATGCAAACCCTGGTAGGCTTGAATACGCAATTCCATACCGGAGCCGCGCATGGCGATAAGCGCTTGGGTCGTTTCTCCCACCGTGGCAGCTTCCCATGAGGAGGACATGCCTACGATGCCACGTCGTCCTACCGCAGTGTCCAGCAATGCAAAGAGCTGGGACAGTTCGGCTTGCACATGGGTTGGCAGTCCGCCAATAAAGACATCCGTGCGTTCCATCATGCCGTCAAGGATGCGTTGGCGCTCTGCTGCATCCACCGGCAAGGAACCCGCCAACATGGCTTGTGCCACCTGAGTCAGGATCAGCCGAGTGCCCGGAGTGATTTTGTTGTCGACCAGACCGGGCTTCATCAAGGCCACCGCACCACCGGCAACCGCCAGTACGACGGCGGAGGCAATGCCAAGCTTTAAAAAAGTGCGGCGCTGCATGTGGGGAGGCAGGTGTGACATGGCGGGGTGTCCGGTTATTTCTTGGTAATGAAATTCAGGTAGGTCGTGGCGAATTTGCCGTACGGGGGCCACATGAACTGGATAGCGGAAAACGGCGCCTGATGGAAGACGGGTCGCATCTTGGAGAAAGTTTGAAAACCCTCGTAACCGTGGTAATGGCCCATGCCGCTTTCGCCCACACCTCCGAATGGCATGTCGTGCTGTGCGGCGTGGAAGATGGCGTCGTTAATGCAGACGCCACCGGACATCACATGGGTAACAAGGCGATCGGAGGTCGCCTTGTTATTGGTGAAGGGGTATAGGGCCAGCGGACGCGGGGCACTGTTGATGGTGTTGATAACGGTGTCGAGCGAGTCGTAGCCCACGATCGGTAGCACCGGACCGAAAATCTCCCTGGTGCGCAATGCGCAGTTGGCCGGTGCATTGAGCACGATGTGCGGCGCAATTTTACGTGTCGCTTCGTCCCATGGCTTACCGGGCACCAGTTGCACCAGCGTGGCACCGGCGGATTGAGCTTCTTGCAGGGCGCCCACAATGCGCTGGAAGGCGCGGTCGTCGATAATCGAGGTGTAGTCGACGCTGTCAATGCTCTGGTAGCGTTTGCTGACCACTCCTTTGGCCGCATTGGTGAAATCTTGCACCTTGGTGGTGGGAACAAACAAATGGTCTACCGTGAGGCAGACCTGTCCTGCGTTAAAAAACTTTGCAAACAGGATACGTTCGGCGGCCTTGTGCACCGAAAAGTCATCGCACAGAACAGCGGGGGCCTTGCCTCCGAGTTCCAGTGTGACCGGACACAGGTTGGCCGCTGCCGCCGCCATGACCGAACGACCGGTCTGGCCGGAGCCGGTGAAAATGATGTGGTCGAACTTGAGCTTGGAAAATTCGATGCCCACACCGCCAATTTCATCGAAGAAGGCCAGCTTTTCGCGCGGGAAGTAGGCGGGGATTTTTTCAATCAGCAGCGCTGCGATGTGGCGCGAGTTTTCCGACATCTTGACCATAGAGCGGTTGCCCGCGGCAAAGGTGCAGATCAGGCCGTTGAAGGCAGTCCAGATGGGAAAGTTCCAGGGAATGATGGCACCCACGACGCCAAGGGGCTGAGGAATGAGGCGGTTCGTGGCGCCGAAAAAGTTTTTGATGTCTACATGGCGGCGCTGCGGCTTCATCCACGACTTGAGGTGCTTAAGGGTATGGCTGACGCCATCGACCACGCTAAAGATTTCAGCAAACAGAGACTCGTGGCGCGAACGATTGCCGTAGTCGGCGTTAATCGCCTCGACGATCGCTTCGCGGTTTTCGGTGACAAAGGCCTTGAGCTTGAGCAGGTCGGCTTTGCGCTCCTGAAAGCTGGGGATAGGGTGGGCCAGGTAGGCGGCGCGCTGCAGGGCGAGCGTCTCTTCCAGTATGTTGCGGGTCGCATCGACGGGCGTGAAGCTATGCAGTGGGATGACGGACATGGTGCTGGAATTTTTAGATTGACGGATCGTGACATTAACCCTGTACTTGACGCAAGACTGTTAAAAATTTAACAATCTAGGGTATTCACTGGGTGGAAATGGATGCCGAACTCAAAAGACGAATTACTG
>CANNRR010000267.1 GCA_947508055.1 Burkholderiales bacterium | reverse complement strand
CGCGTCGTCGTCCGCAATCAAGCGGTCGCGCCACTGCTCGGCCTGGTGCAGGGACAACGTCTCGAGTGCCGAGGGCGTGTGCTGCTCCACCAAGGCGATACGGATCGCATCCAGCGTGGCGGGTTCTAGTTGGCGCATCCGCTTGCCAATGAACTGCATCAGGCGCCGGCGCCCTTCGAAGTTGGTGATGCGCTTGTACTCGGCGATGGCCTCGAGCAGCTTGTCTGGAAGTTCCAGGCGCTTCAACAGTTCCGCACGCAGCGTGAGCAGATCTTCGCCGACCTTCTGTAATTCGGTGCTTTCGCGTTTGAGGTCGGTGCGGCTCTTTTCATCCGTTCCCTTGAGTTCGCGTTTGAGTTCCAGATCAAGTTCGCTGCCTTCAGCCACGAATTTACCTTTGACGAAATAGCCTTTTTTTAGTTTGCTCATATGTCCAAGTATCATAGCCTCCGCTATGAAGAACCCCCAACCCACTCCCAAGACCGCCCTAAATGGCGCCCTGACGACCAAACCCGCTGACAGTGGCTTTGCCTTCAGCCGTCCATTTTTTGAAATCTTGGTTGATAAGGCTTTGGCCCATGCCAAAAAACTGGGCGCTACCGACGCGGGAGCCGAAGTGTCCGAGGGCTGCGGCCTGAGCGTATCGGTGCGCAATGGTGAACTGGAAAACGTGGAACGCAACCGCGACAAGTCGCTCGGCGTCACGGTCTATGTTGGGCAGCGCAGGGGTAATGCCAGCACATCCGATTTTTCGGATGAAGCCATTGCACAAACGGTGGCCGCTGCGTATGACATTGCCCGATTCACCGCTGAAGACCCTTTTGCCAGCCTGCCAGACATCAAGGACATTGCCCCGGTGGCGGACCGCGGGCGCGATCTGGACCTATTCTTTCCGTGGGCCATTACCAGCGAAGAAGCGATGCGCCTGGCGCTGGAGTGTGAAGCCGCTGCACTGGGCACCAGCAAACGCATCACCAACAGCGAAGGTGCGGCAGTGTCCGCGCAGCAATCGCATTTTTTCAGCGCCCACACACACGGCTTTAGCGGCGGCTACGCCAGTTCGCGGCACTCCATGTCGGTCTCGCCTATTGCGGGCAAGGGCCGGGACATGCAGCGCGACAGCTGGTACAGCTCCATGCGCCACCCCGACGAACTGGCGACCCCGCAGGCCATCGGTCGGTATGCTGCCGAACGTGCACTGAGCCGCCTCAAGGCGCGCAAGATCGCCACGGTGGAGTGTCCCGTGCTGTTTGAATCTCCATTGGCCGCAGGGCTGGTGGGTGGCTTGGTGCAGGCCCTCAGCGGTGGGGCGCTGTATCGTAAGAGCACTTTCCTGCTGGACTCGTTGGACAAGATGGTATTGCCGCGCCATATCGACCTTGCAGAAGACCCGTTTGTGATGCGGGGCAAAGGCAGCTCACCATTTGATGGTGAGGGCGTCAGCGTGAAGGCCCGCAAGGTGATTGACGGTGGCAGGGTGCAAGGTTACTTTTTGAGTAGCTACTCGGCCCGCAAGTTGGGTATGCAAACCACCGGTAACTCGGGTGGTTCGCACAACCTGATCTTTTCGTCACGCCGTACCAAGCCCGGTGATGACCTGGATGCCATGTTGCAAAAGCTGGGTACCGGTCTGTTTGTGACCGAATTGATGGGGCAGGGCGTGAACTACGTTACTGGCGACTACTCGCGCGGGTCCAGCGGCTTCTGGGTGGAGAAAGGGCGCATTGCCTACCCGGTGCATGAGATCACCATTGCCGGGAATATGAAGGCCATGCTCAAGGGTATTGAGGCGGTGGGGGCCGATACCTACAACTACGGGGCCAAGACCGTAGGGTCGATTTTGATCAACCGGATGAAGGTGGCAGGGAGTTAATCCCCGCCTATAAAACCTATCCGGCAAGCGCGGTTTTTACTGCCGCAGAAACTGTCCCCATTTCTGCCTTGCCGGCCAACCGGGTTTTGACAACGCCCATGACCTTGCCCATGTCGCCTGGGCCGGTCGCGCCCAACTCAGCCACGATAGCCTTGACCTCAACCAGTACCTCGTCTGCGGTCAGTCGCTGCGGCAGGTAGGTCTGCAGTACCTTGATCTCGGCCGACTCCTTGTCGGCCAGATCCATGCGCGCTGCCTTGACGAAGGCTTCCACGCTGTCCTTGCGCTGCTTGATCAGCTTGTCCACGATGGCCACCACGGCTGCATCGTCCAGCACGATGCGCTCGTCCACCTCGCGCTGCTTGCAGGCGGCCAGCAGCAGACGGATGGTACCCAGGCGCTCGCTGTCCTTGGCGCGCATGGCGGTTTTCATATCTTCGGTGACTTGGTCTTTGAGGGACATGGCGTAACTCCTGGAGGAATGCAAAAGGGGGGGGGGAGATTGAAAGAAAAAAAGCCCGCCGGAGCGTCCCCAAGCGAGCTTTTTTTGGCCTGGAAGGCTGTTCTTAGAACATCTTCTTGGGCAATTGCATGCTGCGAATACGCTTGTAGTTGCGCTTGACGGCTGCTGCCTTCTTACGCTTGCGCTCTGCAGTGGGCTTTTCGTAGAACTCGCGTGCGCGCAAGTCGGTCAGCAAACCCAATTTTTCGATAGTGCGCTTGAAGCGACGCAGGGCGACGTCAAACGGCTCGTTTTCTTTTACACGGATGGTTGTCATTAAATAATGTTGTCCAAAATGTGCTGGCGCCGGTCACGGGGGGAGATCGAGCCCCACATGCCACGTTCAGCGGTATTTCCCGTCTTAACTAGTATTGGCCGACGGGAGACTGCCAGAAAAGCCTTGGATTATAGCGTTTAGTGCGGGGGATTTGATTTGCCTACCCTGTATTTTGCCCTTCCTGGCCCGTTTTTCAGGGTGTCCAGCGTGCCGATTGCGTGAAAAGGATACTCAAGCGCGTGACTTGGGTCACAGACATGTCGAAGCATTCCGTGCGTAATTGCCCTTTGCCCATTTCTGATAACAAGGATGTTTTTATGAATTTGATCGTCAACGTTAGTCGGCACAGTGCACGATTCGTCATCGGCCTGAGCCTGCTGGCCGGTCTGAACGCCATGGCCGATGACGCGGGCCTGTTGGATGAGGCGCGCAAAGTGGCCTCGGCCGTACCACCCAAATTACTCCAGGTCCTCAGCGCCGAAATTGCGCAGGGCGGTGTTGCTTCTGCGGTTGGTGTGTGCAACGAAAAAGCCCCCCAAATGGCGAAGGCCGCGTCGGAACAAAGCGGCTGGGCTATTCGCCGGGTCAGCCTGCGCAACCGCAACGCGAAGGCGGTACCCGATGCGTGGGAACGCTCGGCACTGGAGGAGTTTGACCGCCGTGCTGCCGCTGGTGAAAGTCCGGCAACCCTGGAAAAGTCCGTAATGGTGGAGGACGGGGGCCGCAAGGAATTCCGTTACATGAAGGCGCTGCCCGTGCAGCAAGTGTGTCTGGGTTGTCATGGTTCCAATGAAACCATAAGCGCCGATGTAGCCGTCAAAATTAATGGTTTGTATCCGCAAGACAAGGCTGTGGGCTACGCCTTGGGTCAGATCCGTGGTGCCATGACGATTCGTAAGGTTCAACCCTGAACGTGGCATGTGTTGAGATAATGCGCCTCGAGCCGGGTGTTGCCCAGCGGACTTTTCCGGAAGTCGATTCTCTTGAATAGAACGCAGAGTGCTTATGTCTGTTGCCAAAACCGTTGCCATTTTCTTGACCTGCGCGGTCGCACTTGCTGCTTGCGGAAAGCCCGAGCCGGTGGCGTCGCCTGCCGTCGTCCAATCAGCATCCGCTGCGCGCGTTGCATTTGCCGGTGCACCTCCGGTCGTGCCAGTTCCTGCAACTCCGGTCGCGCCGGAGCAAGTTGCTGGAAAACTGGTTTTTGACAAGACCTGCGGCCTGTGTCATGGCGCGGGCACTGGGGGATCGCCCCGACCGGGCGACAAAGCCAATTGGGCACCCCGGATTGCGCAAGGTATGGATGTCCTGTACGAGCATGCGCGGGTTGGCTACAACGGTGCATATGGCTACATGCCTGCCCGGGGCGGCGCGTCTGCGACCGACAGCGAAATCAAAGCCGGGGTTGACTACATGGTCTCCCTGTCGCGCTGATCGCACTGACAGAGCTTTGCGGCCAAACCCTGCGCGCAGGCAAACGCGCTGGACCAGGCCCACTGGAAGTTGTAGCCGCCCAACCAGCCAGTCACATCGACTACTTCGCCAATGAAATACAGGCCGGGTTGCTTGGATTCCATGGTCTGGGACGACAGGGCACGCGTGTCCACGCCGCCGGCCGTCACCTCGGCCTTTTTGTATCCCTCGGTGCCGGTGGGGGTGAGTTCCCATTGGCAAAGGCGCTCGGCCAGCGCGGCCAACGCCTTGTCGGACGCCTCGTTGATGGGTCGGGACCAGTTGTGGCCTAGTACGGCACCCCGGGCGACCCAGGTGTCGGCCAGACGCGCGGGCACCAGGGTAGCCAGTTCGTTGGCAATCAGCTTGCGTGACGTCGCCTTGGCGTGGGCCAGGATTTCGGTTACATCGGCATCGGGTGCCAGGTTCAGTCGGATCGGCGTGCCGGGCTGCCAGTAGCTGGAGATCTGTAGCACGCCCGGGCCGCTCAGGCCACGGTGGGTGAACAGGAGGTCCTCCAGAAAGGTGACTTTCGCCTTCTTG
>CANNRR010000266.1 GCA_947508055.1 Burkholderiales bacterium | reverse complement strand
CTGGGTCGGTGCGTCATCGCGGTGTCGGAGGGCATACACGACGCGTCGGGAGCACCTATTGCCGCACAACTGGCCAAAGACCTCGAGCACGACGCCCACGGCAACTTGCAGCTCTCCGGCAGTGGCGCACTGGCCGATTTATTGTGCGAAGAAATCAAGAGCAAGCTGGGCATCAAGCGGGTTCGTGGTGACACGCTGGGTTACCTGCAGCGATCGTTCATTGGCTGCGTATCCGACGTGGACCAGCGCGAGGCCCGTGAAGTGGGCGAGAAAGCCGTCCAATTCGCGATGTGGGGCGACCGCGATGGTTCTGTGGCCATCAAGCGCACCGGGTTTTATTCGGTGGACTATGAGTTGCTGCCGCTGGAAGCTGTGGCCGGTAAAACCCGTGTCATGGAAGATGCCTTTATTACCCCCAGCGGCACCGATGTGACGGATGCTTTTAGGCTGTACCTGCGCCCGCTGCTGGGCTCGGGTATGCCCGATGCCTTCAGGCTTCGCACCAACCCGGTAGCAAAAGTACTGAACCCGGGGTAGATGTCAGGACGTGCCGCAGAAATGACTCAAGCGAGCAGGCGTGAAGACTTGGGAACGTGGGCGATCAAAAACTCCATCTGATCGGCCAAAATACGCCGGTTGCGCAAAATAAAATCTTCCCACAGGCTGGGCACATAGGGCGTATAGAGCAATGGCATATGTGCCTGCTCGGGTGTGCGGTGGCTCTTGCGGTGGTTGCAGGGCTTGCAGGCGGTGACTACGTTCATCCAGGTATCCACTCCCTTTTGTGCAAAGGGAATGATGTGCTCACGTGTCAGGTCGTGATCGTAAAACCGGTTGCCACAGTAGGCACACACACAGCGGTCACGATCGAACAATTTGCCATTCGTCAGACCCGGGCGCATGGTGAACGGGTTGATGCTGGGTACGCCCTTGGTACCAATGATGCTGTTGACCCGGATAATGGACTGCAGGCCAGTTAATGCGTTGTAACCGCCGTGAAACACCGCCACTTCGCCGCCTGACTCCCATCGAACCTCATCGGCGGCATAGTGGATGACCGCCTGCTCCAGCGATATCCATGATTGCGGCAGCCCTTGGGCCGACAGTTTCAAGACTTTCAAAACACGCCCTCCTGAAACGTTGCGGGACAGACCGCAGTGATGCGAAGCGAATCAGCTCTGTCCCCAACACTTTAAGTTTGCAAATACGGCAGCAGCAGCCGGACAAACCAATCTGCCTTGGCTGCTGCGTCACAATATACCCTCTTTCTGTGACAACCTAGCTTCAGGCCCCCGCATAACTTGCGCAGCCTGCTATCAAAATGATAACAAATTCATGAAGGTATTTCGCGGCTTCCATCATCCCGGCGTGGCCTCTGCATGCGCCCTGACGATCGGCAATTTTGATGGGGTTCACCGTGGCCACCAGGCCATGCTGGCCCTACTACGAGGTGAAGCCCATCAACGCGGTGTGCCCAGTTGCGTGCTCACCTTTGAGCCGCATCCGCGCGACTATTTTGCGCAGAAGTTCAAGAAACCCGAGTTGGCGCCAGCACGGGTGGGCACATTGCGCGACAAGTTGGACGATCTGGCCAACTGCGGGGTGGATCAAACCGTCGTGCTACCCTTTGACGCACGGCTGGCTTCGCAGTCGCCGCAAACCTTTGTCTACGACGTATTGGTGCGTGGACTCGGCGCCCGCTACGTCCTGGTGGGTGACGATTTTCGCTTTGGCGCCCAGCGCGCCGGAGACTATGCGTTTCTGGATGCTGCCGGCGACACCCAGGGCTTTGATGTGGCGCGCATGAACAGCTATGAAGTGCATGGTTTGCGGGTATCAAGTTCTGCAGTGCGCGAGGCATTGGGCCAGGGCCGCATGCAGGACACTGCACGACTGCTGGGGCGCCCCTATTGCATTTCCGGCCATGTGGTGCACGGGCGCAAACTGGGCCGCACCTTGGGCTTCAAGACACTGAACCTGCGCTTTGCCCACTGGAAGCCTGCCGCCAGCGGCATTTTTGCGGTGCTGGTGCACGGCCTGAACGACAAACCCCTGCAAGGCGTGGCCAACCTGGGCGTTCGCCCCTCGCTGGACCCGACCGATGTGAATGGCGGGCGGGTGCTGCTGGAGACCCATTGCCTGGATTGGCCAGCCGAACTGGGGCCAGAGGGGGCCTACGGTAAAATCATCCGGGTGGAACTCCTCCACAAACTGCACGACGAGCTGAAGTACGACGGGCTCGAAGCCCTGACCGCCGGCATCAAAAAGGATTTCCTTGATGCCCAGACGTACTTTGCCAACCAGCCTCACTATGACCGATAACACGCCTTCCGTCGACTACCGCGGCACCCTGAACCTGCCCGATACCCCCTTCCCCATGCGCGGCGACCTGCCCAAGCGTGAGCCTAACTGGGTCAAGGATTGGAACGAGCACGGCTTGTACAAAAAGCTGCGCGAGCACCGCAAGGGTGCCCCTTTGTTTGTGTTGCACGATGGCCCGCCCTATGCCAACGGCAAGCTGCACATCGGCCACGCGCTGAACAAGGTTCTGAAGGACATGATCGTCAAGAGCAAGCAGCTCGGCGGCTTTGATGCGCAATACATCCCCGGCTGGGATTGCCACGGCCTTCCGATTGAGAACGCAATTGAAAAGCTGCATGGCCGCAACCTGAGTCGGGATGACATGCAGGCCAAGAGCCGTGCCTTTGCCACGGAACAGATCAACCAGCAGCGCGAAGACTTCAAGCGCCTGGGCGTGCTGGGCGACTGGGAGCGCCCCTACCGCACCATGGACCCGGCCAACGAGGGCGGGCAGATTCGCGCCTTCAAGCGCGTGATTGAACGCGGCTTTGTTTACCGTGGCCTCAAACCCGTGTACTGGTGCTTTGACTGCGGCTCCAGCTTGGCCGAGTTCGAGATTGAATACGCTGACAAAAAGAGCGACACGCTGGACGTGGCCTTTGAAGCCGCAGACAAGCAGGCACTGGCCCAGGCATTTGGTCTGGCGGGACTGCCCGGCAACCCCAAGTCTGCCTTCATCGTGATCTGGACGACCACCGCCTGGACCATCCCCGCCAACCAGGCGCTCAACGCCCACCCGGAGCTGGTCTATGCCTTGGTGGACACGCCGCGCGGCCTTTTGGTGCTGGCTGAAAGTCTGGTCGAAAAGTGTCTGGAGCGCTACGGCGTGCAAGGCACTGTAGTGGCGACCACCACGGGCGAAAAGTTGGGTGGGCTTAACTTCAAGCACCCGCTGTACGACGTGCATGAGGGCTACCAGCGTCTGGCGCCGGTGTACCTGGCCGATTATGTGAGCGCGGTTGACGGCACGGGCATCGTGCACTCGGCACCCGCCTATGGCGTGGATGACTTCAACAGCTGCGTTGCCCACGGTCTGAAATACGACGACATCCTCAACCCGGTTCAGGGCAACGGCAGCTACACCGAAGACCTGCCGCTGTTTGGCGGCCTGAACATCTGGAAAGCCTGCCCGCGCATCCTTGAAGTGCTGGGCCAAAGCGACCGCCTGATGGCCACACAGCCCATCGTTCACAGCTACCCGCACTGCTGGCGCCACAAGACGCCGGTGATCTACCGTGCGGCCGCGCAATGGTTCATCCGTATGGATGAAGGCCCGGGAGTATTCACGACCGACAAGGCCCCCAAGACCTTGCGCCAGCTCGCGCTGGACGCGATCGACCAGACGCAGTTTTACCCCGAAAACGGCAAGACCCGCCTTCGCGACATGATTGCCAACCGGCCGGATTGGTGCATCAGCCGCCAGCGCAGCTGGGGCGTGCCGGTGCCCTTCTTCCTGCACAAGGACTCCGGCGAACTGCACTCCAACACCATGGCGATCCTGGACCAGGCGGCCGACATTGTGGAAAAAGGCGGCATAGAAGCCTGGAGCCGCGTTACCGCGCAAGACATTCTGGGTGCAGCGGACGCCGAGCATTACACCAAGAGCACCGACATTCTGGAAGTCTGGTTTGACTCGGGCTCCACCTTTCAGCACGTGCTGCGCGGCAGCCACAAGGATGCCTATGCCCGCCCACCGTTCCATGCAGAAGGCCCCGAGGCCGACCTGTATCTGGAAGGCCACGACCAGCACCGCGGCTGGTTCCACAGCTCGCTGTTGCTGGGCTGCGCCCTGTACGACCGCGCGCCATACCGCGGCCTGCTGACACACGGCTTTGCCACCGACGGCCAGGGCCGCAAGATGAGCAAATCGCTGGGCAACACGGTAGAGCCGCAGACCATCAACACCAAGATGGGCGCTGAGATCGTGCGCCTGTGGGTGGCCAGCACCGATTATTCGGGTGACCTGAACATCGACGACAAGATCCTGGCCCGCGTGGTGGACACCTACCGCCGCGTGCGCAATACACTGAAATTTTTGCTGGCCAACGTGAGCGACTTTGACCCGGCCAAAGACAGCGTTGCTTCCGACCAGTTGCTGGAGATTGACCGCTACGCACTCAGCCGTGCTGCGCAGTTGCAGGCCGACATCCTTGCGCACTTCCAAGTGTACGAATTCCACCCCGTGGTCTCCAAGCTGCAGGTGTATTGCAGCGAAGACCTGGGCGCCTTCTACCTCGACATCCTGAAGGACCGCCTTTACACCACCGCCACCGGCTCACTGGCCCGTCG
>CANNRR010000265.1 GCA_947508055.1 Burkholderiales bacterium | reverse complement strand
TCCGGCAAAGGTGTGATTCTCAATACGCGGGTCGAAATCGAGGGCTTGCACCGCAATGGACACGAGATCCCGATTGAGCTGTCGATAGCTTCGAGCCACACAACGCACGGCATTGAGTTCTGCGCCTATGTCCGCGATATCACAGACCGCAAAAAGACGCAGGCCGATCAGCGCATCGCAGCCATTGCCTTTAATGCCGGCGATGGCATCATCATCACTGATGCTCAGGGCATCACACTCAGCGCGAACCGGTCGTTCACCGATATCACCGGCTATCCCACGGACGAGATTATTGGAAAGAGCGCCTTTTCTTTCAGGGGCGAGCAGAACGATAAAGCGCTCTTGCGCCAGATGTGGCAAGCACTTGCAAGCGACAAATTTTGGCAGGGCGAGGTCTGGAACAAACGCAAGTCGCGTCAGGATTATCCGCAATGGGTCAAGGTTACTGCGGTGACCACCGACGCCGGAGACGTTGCCAACTACGTGGTTTCAATATCCGATATTTCAGAGCGCAAGACCTCGGAGGAAACGATCCATAAACTGGCCTTCTACGATCCATTGACCGCGTTGCCCAATCGGCGGCTCCTGCTCGATCGTGTGCAGCAATTCATGGCCTCCAGCAATCGAAACCACCGGTATGGGGCGTTGTTTTTGATCGACCTGGACCACTTCAAGACTCTCAATGACACGTTGGGGCACGATATAGGCGACCAGATGCTGCTACAGGTCAGCACGCGATTGGCCGCGTGTGTGCGTGACGGGGACACGATCGCACGCATCGGGGGCGATGAGTTTGTCGTGATGCTGGGCGATCTGGATTTTGAAATCGCCATCGCGGCCGCGCAGGCCGAAGCAGTGGCTCGCAAGATTCTGGCCTCACTCAGTCAGGTCTATGGCCTGGGTGGCATCGAGCATCGCAGCAGCGCAAGCATGGGCGCAGCGCTGTTTCGCGGCAACGAAGCCGGCTCTGATGAATTATTCAAGCAAATCGATCTTGCCCTGTATCGCTCCAAGGACAGCGGACGCAATACGCTGACCTTTTTTGACCCTGCCATGCAAAGGGTGGTGCTGGAGCGGGTCGCGCTGGAGTCCGAACTACGCAATGCCATTGAGTGCAATCACCTGGTACTGCACTATCAGGCCCAGGTGACGGGTGATGGAAAGATTTCGGGAGCGGAGGCACTGGTGCGCTGGCGCCACCCCGTGCATGGAATGGTGCCCCCGATCAAGTTTATTCCGCTAGCCGAGGAGTCTGGCCTGATCCTGCCGCTGGGTGATTGGGTTTTGGAGACCGCGTGTAGACAGTTGGCAGATTGGGCCACAAGGCCGGAGCTGTCAAACCTCGTGTTGGCCGTGAATGTGAGTGCCAAACAGTTTCACGAGGCCGATTTTGCAAACAAGGTGCTGGCCACCCTAGCCCGCACCGGTGCGCGTGCGGACCATCTGAAACTGGAGCTTACCGAGAGCCTGCTGGTGGCCAACGTGGACGAAGTCATTAAAAAAATGGGTGCACTCAAAGCGGATGGCATCAGCTTTTCACTGGACGATTTCGGCACTGGATACTCGTCACTTTCGTACCTCAAGCGTCTGCCATTGGACCAACTCAAGATTGACCAAAGTTTTGTTCGTAACGTCTTGGTCGATCCCAATGAAGCAGCCATTGCAAAAACCATCATTGCGCTGGCTCACAGTCTGGGCCTGGGTGTGATCGCCGAGGGCGTCGAATCCAAAGGGCAGCGTGATTTTTTGGCAGCATCGAATTGCCATGACTACCAGGGCTATTTTTTCAGTCGCCCCTTGCCCGTTGACCAGTTTGAAAAGTTTGCCAGTGCAATGACCTGTTCGGTCGAGTCCGAAATAGATAACCCACAACTAGCCTAGAGAGAACGCCATGACACTACTGCACCGCCTCAATCTTGCCCACAAGTTTCTCATTCTGGGCCTTATCGCCCTGCTGATGGTGTTGCTTCCATCGGGCTTGTATTTCCAGAAGCTCTGGGGCGAGGTGGAGATGGCGAAGCTGGAAAATAGAGCCAGCGGTTCAGTGATCACACTCAACCGGGTGGTGCAATTGGCGCAGACCCATCGAGGCATGTCGGCCGGTGCATTAGGGGGCAACGAGACCTTGGCAGCGCGACGCCCGGCCATGCGCGACAGCGTGGTCAAGGCCATGGACGCTTTGGATTCGACCCTGAAGCAGGCAGGCGCCTCACCAAAAACATTGGCCCAATGGGGTGACCTGCGTCAACGCTGGGCAACGCTTGAACAGGGGGTATCGGGCAAGCAACTCAAATCTGCCGAGAGCACCAAACTGCATTCCCAACTGATTGGGGGGCTGCTGCTTCTCAATGAAGAAGTTCTGAGTGAATTTGGCCTCTCGTTGGACCCCGATCTGGATGCCTACAATTTGATTCAAGCCTCCTTGGTCAACATGCCGATGCTGGCCGAAAATCTGGGAATCATGCGCGCACAGGGCACCGGGTTCCTGGCGCAGGGAAATTTGCCACCCGATGGCCGCGCCACGCTGGCTGCGTTAAATAAGCGGGTTCAGGAAGTGCAGGGTGACATGTTTCGTAACATCAAACGTGCCATAGAAGCCAATGCGGCAATGAAGACTGCGCTGGGCGCCAAAGTCGATGCCAGTAAGCAGACTGTAGACAAGGCACTGGCCTTGGCCGACCAGGCCCTGATCAATGCGACCGAGATCACGCAACCCGCCCCGGCCTACTTTGATGAGTTCACCCGCACTATTGACGGGTTGTACGAGTTCAACGCACTGGCCATGAAGAGTTTGGAGCAGGCGCTGGAGTTGCGCGTTACAGGTATGCAGCAAAGACAAATGCTGGTGACTGCCCTGTTGTTGTTTGGATTGATCAGTGCGGTACTGCTGGCTGTGGCGTTCGTGCGCAGCATCACCGGCCCGGTGGATGAGGCCGTGTCCGTTGCTACCGCAGTTTCTGATGGAAACCTGGGGGTTACCGTTGCGGTGCGCGGCAATAATGAGCTGGGACAATTGATGCAGGCACTATCGGGCATGCGCGACCACTTGTCGACCGTGGTGATGCAGGTGCGCCAAGGATCAGAAGGTGTGGCTACCGCCAGCGCCGAGATCGCTTCGGGAAACCACGATCTTTCGGCACGCACCGAGTCGCAAGCTAGTTCGCTGGAAGAAACTGCCGCCTCGATGGAGCAACTCAGCGCCACCGTCAAACAAAATGCGGACAGCGCACGCCAAGCCAATCAGCTCGCTGCCAGCGCCTCTGCCGTAGCCGTCAAGGGTGGCGAGGTGGTCGCGCAGGTGGTGGACACCATGAAGGGTATTAACGACTCGTCACGCAAGATATCGGACATCATCAGTGTCATCGATGGCATTGCCTTTCAGACCAACATTCTGGCCTTGAACGCTGCCGTCGAGGCGGCGCGAGCAGGCGAGCAGGGTCGGGGCTTCGCCGTGGTGGCGAGTGAGGTTCGCTCCCTGGCCGGTCGCTCGGCGGATGCAGCCAAGGAGATAAAAATATTGATCAACGCCAGTGTCGAACGTGTGGAGCGGGGAACGGCTTTGGTAGACCAGGCTGGTACCACCATGACCGAAGTGGTCAGTAGTATTCGCCGCGTGACTGACATCATGGGCGAGATCAGCGCCGCCAGCAACGAGCAAAGCCTGGGCGTCTCGCAGGTCGGCGAAGCCGTTACGCAGATGGACCAGGTTACCCAACAGAATGCCGCTTTGGTTGAAGAAATGGCCGCAGCGGCCAGCAGCCTCAAATCACAGGCGCAGGATCTTGTGCAGGTGGTGGCGGTGTTCAAACTCAGTGACAACCACCCCAGCGCGGCCCCACGTCCGCCTGCGGTGCGCGCCCCGGCATCCACTGCAACTGCTTACAAAAGCCCGGAGCGGCGTACGCCGGCCACACCGGCCAGGCCACCCGCTCGGCCCGCTCCCGCAAAGGCGATCAGCCATGCGCCTGCCAAGGCGCCCGCCCCTGCAAAGGGGGGCGATGAAGACTGGGAAACGTTTTGACCTTGACCGGAATCAAATTGTTGATCCGGCATGTGGTGTACCCTAGCGTTGCTTCGAGCTTGCCGGCGGCAATGAAGCGGCGTCAGTGTGGGCGTTGCTCCAACCCTGACTTGCTTCGTTAGCTATCAAGTTAATAGCTGCTAAGGCACATTCAACGGGGGCTGCGACTCTAAGCGATGAATCAACTCAATCTCCCAGAAACCCCGAGCGAGGCCCTGCGTCTGCTGGGCGTGGCGGCGCTGTATGGACTGATCGCGCTGCTGGGCAATCATTATTTTTCTATCGACGGGCGTGCCAGTGTGTTTTACCTGGCCAGCGGCTTGGCACTGGCTGCTGTGCTGATCGGCGGGCCACGCTATTTTTGGGCCGTACTTTTGGGCGCATTGGTCAAGAGTCTGCTCGATGGCGTGGTGTGGTGGGGTGCGGTTGGCGCAGCAATGGGCAGCGCGCTGGCGGCACTGGCAGGGGCTTGGCTGATTCGTCGCAATCACAAATTCAACCCCACGCTGCCGTCCTTGCACGACCTGTGGGACGTAGTCTTTTGGGGAGCCGTCGTCGCCTGCACCATCAGCGCTAGCGTGGGTAGCATCACCTTGCTGCTGCGCGGTGTCATCGGTGCAGACGATTTTCTTTCG
>CANNRR010000264.1 GCA_947508055.1 Burkholderiales bacterium | reverse complement strand
GCAGCGGACTCTTAATCCAAGTGAGAATCATTCTCATCTTGACTAAGATCAAGATTTGTAAGACCTTTTCCTTGCCCAAAAATTTCCTTCTCCGGCTCCGAACTTAGTTCCGAACTTTTCGGCTGTCATCGGAAAACCCTGCGGGAATCTCTATACCGATCAATGGCTTGCGCATAGCCGTTTTCGACTCCGCCGAACGTTCCGAAACTGCCCCGAACTTGGGCCCGGTATGGCGTCGAATCGTCGGGTGCGACAGGTGGTGGCAAAAGATTTTTCGCGTGTCCCGTCGATGGTCAGTGTCCGGGAAGTTGGTGGCACACATCAGTGGACACTTTCTAAAACACTCGACGTACCCGACGCCTGGACGCCAAGTGGATTGGCTTCTCCTACGCCAGCAAAAGACACATACCCGACGGTGGACTTTCAGAACTGGTCGCTCCAAAGCGGTCGTAGAAGAGGCCTCAACCTCGCTTCACGAACGCCTCAAACTGATCGATCGGCAGCGGTCGGCTAAACAAATACCCCTGGAAGTTGTGGCATCCCAGGCCCAAGAGGAAGTCTCGCTGTGCCTGGGTCTCCACACCCTCCGGGATCACGGTCAGCCCCAGGCTTTCAGCCAGTGCGATCACCATCCTGGCAATAGCCGCGTCATTGGGGTTGATCAGGATGTCTCGCACAAATCCTTGGTCGATCTTGAGTTGATCCAGGGGCAGCCGTTGCAGATATGCCAACGACGAATAGCCTGTGCCAAAGTCATCGAGCGAGAAGGTCACCCCTCTTGCCATGAGGGCATTCATCTTGACGATCACGCCTTCGACATCTTCAACCAGCAAGCTCTCTGTGAGTTCGAGCTTGAGTCGATGTGGGTTGGCCCCTGTGCGCTCCAGCGTGAGCATCACCCAATCAACAAAGTCTCTCTGGTGAACTTGCTTTGCACTTACGTTCACCGCCACCGTCAGGTGTGCCATCCCAGGTTGACTGGCCCATTGCGCCAGTTGCTTGCAGGCAGTCTCCAGCACCCAATTGCCAATCGGCAGGATCAGACCCGTTTCCTCGGCCATCGGGATGAACTCTGCCGGTGAGACCATTCCGCGTTTCGGATCGAGCCATCGCAGCAGTGCCTCAACACCTGTCACTTGTCCCTTATCGGTCACTTGAGGTTGGTATTGCAGCAGTAGTTGATCTTGTCTAACTGCGTCACGCAGACCTGCTTCCAAGGCGACGCGGGAGTTCACAGCGGCCTGCATCTTGGGGTCGAAGAAGCGCAGCGTGTTACGCCCAAGGGCTTTTGCCTGGAACAGTGCCAGTTCGGCTCGCTTCAGTGCTTCGACCGTGTCCTCGTTCTGCTCGCCGAATAGGGCGATGCCGATGCTGGCGGTGCAAGCCATCTCAGTGCCATTGAGTTGATAGGGTTGCCGAAGTGTGGCAAGCACTTTGTGAGCCACGATTTCGGCATCCATTGCCGCCTCCAACGGGTTTTGGTCGAGTTGCTCCAGAAGCGCGACAAATTCATCGGCACCCAGGCGAGCCACTGTGTCGCCTTCTCGGATGCAACTGCCCATCCGCTTGGCAACTTCTTGCAGCAACAGGTCACCCTGTCCATGACCGAGAGCGTCATTGATGTCTTTGAAGTTATCCAGATCGACCATCATCAATGCACCTTGGCGTTGATAACGGACACTGCCAGTCAAGGCTTGCTGCAGGCGATCAAGTAATAGTCGGCGGTTAGGGAGTGCGGTTAGCTGGTCATAAAAGGCTAGGGTCTGAATCCGCTCCTGTGCCACTTTGTGTGCCGTGATGTCTCGCATCGCAACCTGAAAGGCTGCGCTTCCCTGGTATTGGATGGTTCTGCTTTGCACCTCCACGTCGATTGGCGTGCCGTCAATCTTGAGAAATTTTTCCTCCATCATTGGCACAGAGACACCCTTTTCGGTCTGCTCTTTCACTCGCGCCAGTACTATCTGGCGAAACTCAGGATGGACCAACTCAAGAATGGGTCGCCCGATCAGTTCTTGGGCAGACTTTGCGCCAAACATTGCTGTGGCAGCGGGATTGACATAAAGCAGTTTGCCATCACGGTGCACGCCAAGGGGCTCAGGTGACCACTCAACCAGAGTGCGATAACTTTCCTTGCTTTCTTGCATTGCCCTTTCAGCTTGTTTGCGTTCAGTGATGTCCTGAATCGTTCCGACCATCCTCTGCAGATTCCCTTCGGAATCGAATTCGAGCCTGCCCAAACCATGCACCCAGTGCTCGGTCTGATCGTCTCGTCGGATGATGCGGTATTCCCTGTCAAAGGTCTTGTGTTGCCCTACGACCTGATTCTTGAAGTAGTCACTCATCATCGCCCGGTCTGCGGGATGGATCAGTGCCTCCCAACCCTGCACTGAACGCTCGAAGCTGGCAGTGATCCCGAATAGACGATCAAGTTCTTCGGAACTATCCCAGTGGTCCGCCGAAGTATCCAGCGCGTAGCTGCCTGTGCTGGCAATTCGTTGCGCCTCGTTGAGTGACTCCTGGCTCTGGCGCATGGCGTCATCCGAGCGACGCTTGGAGACAATGCGGTAGAGCGCCTGGGCCACCAGTCTGGTGGTTTCGACGTCGAAATCGGTGTAGGGCTGGGGCTTGTTGCCAACACCCATCATCATGCGAACCAGGCCGCCTTCGATGATCGGCACACTGATCACGCGCTCCAAATGTGCGTGACCTTCTGGCAAACCACGCTTGCCGCTGGCACTGGCGTAGTCGTTGATCACTGCCGGAGCGCGCTGGCGCAGTGCATCAGCCCAGATGCCAGCAGCGCTAACCGGATAATGTCTGTCGTAGCTGGCGTTGCAATAGCTGTCGAGCGTTGTTTTTGACCATGTGGTTAGCCGGATGTTTTCCTCATCTTCATGCACAAAATGGACAAAGGCGATCTGGCTGTCGGTGAGCTGTTCTGCGATGCCCAGTCCATGCTGCAAGAACTCCGGCTCGTTCATGGTCTCAGCGGCGCCAGGAAGACCAAGCAGTGCTTCGGAGCGCTTGGCCTGCAGGTTCAGCGTTGCCTGATCTTTCTTGCTTTGAGTCACGTCGCGCATGGCGATCAGGCGCACTGGAACGCCGTCAAAAACAATCGGCGCACCCTGCAGTTCGATATCGATGGCGGTTCCATCGAGCTTGCGGCATCTGATCTCACCTATTGCTGTGGCGCCTCCATGCTCTACGTTGTTCTTCAGGGACGCCCTCACGACATCCCGAGAGTCCAGGGACACCGCTTCCAACAAGGATTTGCCCACCAGGTCTTGTGCGGACTTCGCCCCGAACATTTTGATCGCAGCCGGATTCACGAAGAGAATTTTCTTGCCGTCGTGAACGGCAAGCGCCTGTGGTGTCCACTCAGTCAGGGTGCGCAAGCGCTCTTCACTTTGGCGCAATGCCGCTTCTGCCTGCTTGCGTTCGCTCACGTCCCGAATCACTGCAACAATTCGGTCGTGAATTCCGATACGTGCAAATCGCAGTGAAACGGCGGTCCAAAACAGGTGCCCATCACGCGCACGTGCAAGCCAGTCAAACGTCTGTGGGCCTTCGGTTTGGGCGAGCTGGATTTTCTCGATAGCCTCGACAGGAGAATACGGCGGAGCATTCGCGCTTAGGTCGCTCGGACCGCAGGCCAGCGCCTGTTCGTGTGAATAGCCATACATTTCGCACATGCGTTGATTCACATTAATAATGGCGCCAGTCTGCGCGTCATGAATGAAGATTGCATCATCCACCGCGTTGAAAATTTCACGGAAACGGGACTCGCTTTCCTTCAGTCCTTCTTCTCGGAGCGCCAACGTCTGCAGGATGCGATTGAACCCGGCTACCAGATCGCCGATTTCGTCTTGCATGGTAATTGGCAAGGGTGTTGGATTAAGGTCAGTGACCGACCAAGTGCTCAGTATCTTTGCAGCTGCAAGCGTGGGTGCGAGTTGACGTCGCAACATCCACCAGGTCAACCAGCCCGCCAACAGAGTCATAAAGATCGTGGCGAGCAACAATCGCTTTTCGACGCCCAAGATCGGCGCAAAGACTTCTTCGCTTGGAATTCGCACGACAAGTACCCAAGCTGCTGCTGGAACTTGCTTGGCTGCGGACAGCACCTCTAATCCGCGTGAATCCACAATACGACCGGAACCCTCGAAGCCCGCCAAATATTGGTCGAAAAGCGGATTCACACCGGGAGCGGGAGTGGCCGTCATAATGCGAGTTTTGTCGGTTGCAGTGACAATCAGCCGGTGCTTCGGTGCAGCGAGTACATAGCCCCCAGTCTTGCCATAGCGATGCTCGGTCACCTTATCGAGAAAATTTGGCTGACTCAGATCGGTCACACCGACCACCGACCCAATAATGTTGCCTTGAACATTACGAATGGGAGCGGCCATAGAGATCACTGGAACCCCCAGCGTCTTTCCGATAACAGGCTTGCTAACTGTGGTCTTGGCGTCCTTAAGCGCAGCCGCTACATGGTCTCTTTCCAGATAGTTAGAAGTGGCTCCGCAAATTTGAACAGGTGAGATAAAGACAGACTCCGGGCATTTGGCTTGGCCGAAAATGGCTTGGCAAGAAGGAGTTTGTGATGAACAAGAAATCATCGGGACGGCGCACACGCCGCTCCCATAGTCCGGTGTTCAAGGCCAAAGTTGCACTGGCTGCGCTACGCGAGGACAAGACCATGGCTGAACTTTGCAAGGAGTTTGAGTTGCACCCGACCCAGATCAACGATTGGAAACGCCAACTGCTTGATCGCGCT
>CANNRR010000263.1 GCA_947508055.1 Burkholderiales bacterium | reverse complement strand
TTGAGATAGGCAAGTGAGGAATAGCCCGTTCCAAAGTCGTCCAGCGCAAACTTCACTCCGATATGGGCACAGGCTTCGATTACGTCTGACACCTGAGCAATATCTTCGAGTGCGCTGGTCTCCAGCACTTCGAGTTCAAGCCTGGCCGGATTCACCCGCGGATGCTTTGCCAATATGAATTTGAGTCTATCCACGAAGTCGCCTTGCTGCAACTGGCGCGCACCGATATTGACGCTGACTCCGAAGTCCAGTCCCGCCGCCTGCCAGATATCCATCTCAGTCAGGGCTGTGTCAATCACCCACTCGCCGATGGAGACGGCCAAGGGATGCTCCTCGATCGCTGGCAAGAATAGGGCAGGGGTCAACAGCCCCTTCTCGGGATGCTGCCAGCGAATCAGTGCTTCGGCGCCAATGATCTGGCCGCTTCGCATATTGACCTTGGGCTGGTAATGCATGACGAACTCATGCATTTCTAACGCCAGGCGGATTCGTTCAACGCTCTCGTGGTGCCCCCGGATGCTGCTGTCCAGTGTCGCATCGAAGATGTGATAACGATTCTTGCCTGCCAACTTGGCCTGGTACATGGCCTGATCGGCCTGACGCAGCAATTGGTCGGCATCGATGTCCTGCGGTTGAGGATAAGCAGTGACGCCCAAACTGGCGGAAACTTGAAGGCTGAGGTCTCCGACACGCACTTGCTGGGCACAAGCCGCCAGCAGTCGGGTGAGCATGGGTCGGCTCGCTGCCAAATCCTCCAGGTCAATCAGCACTGCAACAAATTCGTCGCCACCAAGTCGCGCCAAACTGTCACCCTCGCGCAATACCTGCTTCATGCGCTCGGCCAGTGTAATCAGGACCTGGTCGCCGGCGTCATGGCCGTGCTGGTCGTTGATGGCCTTGAAGCCATCGAGGTCAAGATAGACCACAGCGAGTTGCTGGTTGCGTCGCAGGGCCTGCGCCATAGCTTGCTGCAATCGGTCAGACAGCAGCACCCGGTTGGGCAGACTCGTGAGTGCGTCGAAATGGGCGATGTGCTCCAGTTGGCTTTGATGCTGCTTGCGCTCGGTGATGTCGGAAATGGTGCCGATCAGGCGTAGGGCCTTACCCTGAGCACTACGCTCCACCACCATGCCCCGCCCCATCGTCCACTGCCAGCTACCGTCCTTGCACAACATCCGGTACTCAATGGTCCCCGAGTCGGCCTTGCCGTCCACATAGCGTTGCATCGAAGCAAACGCGCCTGGCGCGTCGTCGGGGTGAACACGTTTAGACCATTCTTCTTGGCTGTCGCCGATTTCATCCTCGGCGAAGCCCAGCATGGTTTTGAAGCGCGATGAATAAAAGGCTTTGCCAGTCTGTACATTCCAGTCCCAAAGGCCGTCTCCGGACCCTTCAATGGCAAATTTCCAGCGCTCCTCGCTTTTCAGGAGGGCATTTTCTGCTTGCTTACGGTCGGTGATGTCGCGGATGACGCCGCTGACGAACCAGCCCTCGCTGCTCTCCCACTTGGCGAGTGAGAGTTCGAGAGGAAACTCGCTGGCGTCCTTGTGCAATCCATGCAATTGCACGGTCTTGCCAATCACCCGGCTTTCGCCGCCGGAGTCGATGCGCTTCATTCCCACCAGATGTTGGTCGCGGTATCGCTCTGGCATGAGCACTGCCACTGACCGATTCATGATTTCCGATTCGGTATAGCCAAATATGGTCTGAGCACCCTGGTTCCAACCGACGATGTTGCCCGCGCTGTCAGAAGTCACTATGGCGTCGTGGGCTGTCTCGGTGATCGCACGGTGTCGTGCCTCGCTTTTCATCAGAGCCTGCTGGGACACCTTTCTGCGCCGTCTATTCACAACCAGGATTGCGATCAACATGGACTGCACCACGATGAATGCCGCAATCCCGAGCACATAGAGCTTGTACAGATCCCAAAACGTCGGAACGCGGTTCACGAACACCGGGTTGCCGGACAATCGACTCGCGTCGCCGTCCCAGCGTTTGATTTGTTCCCAGTCGAACATCGGAATGGCGCTGATGCCAACACTGGTCACAGGCTGAGTCAGTTGGAGTTTTCCATTCAGAAGTTCCAGCGCCAGCATTCCGGTGCTTTCTCCCAAGCTCTTGACGCCAACCACCGAGCCACCAATACCCCCGTTGACCAGATTGAAGTCGTACAGCCCAAAGACCGGCGCATTGGCGGCCTTGATGATCGCAGCCTCCACTTCATAGGCAACCGTGACTTTGCCGCTGACATCCCGGTTGTATTGGGTAAATATGATGATGGTTCGCTCAGGCAGACTCGCCACCCTCTTCAACATGGCGTCGAGGGAGATTTCGGTGGTGTACTCGAATTCCAGTCTGCCTTGCCATGGCTGGGCAACGCTCGCTGCCTGCTTTGACAGGTTTCTGTCGGCTTCGCTGGCACCCGAGACGAATACCACCCGTCGTGTGTTGGGAAACAATTCCAGCGCCCTCTCCAGCGTTCCCTTGAAGTCAAAGCTAGCGAGTTCACTGACAACGCGGCGCTTGCCAACTTCAGATTCGCTTGGCATAGGCGCCTGCACCGAAATGACTGGTGCGCCCTCAGCCAAACCTCTGCCTTCATTGAACAAATAGTTCAGGGCAGGTTGTTGCACGGTAACGATCAAATCAATCTGGCGACCTCTGTATTTGCGGTCGAGCAAATCTTGCATGCGTAAGCGGTAATTCGGATCGTCGCGGTTGCGCTCTAGATCGAGATACTCAAAGAACAACTGACTCGTGCTGTAGCCGCCTGCGCTCAGGGGTTGGAGAAAGCCGCTGTCGAATATGCCGACACCCTGACTGCCATGGCCGTAAGAGTAGAGCAACAGGATGTTTTTGCCTGTAACTGGATCCTCAACTGGCGGCGCAGCATGCGCCACGATGCGACACGCGAACAGGGCGCAGAGCAACGCGAACGCCGCAAGGAGTCGGGCTCCCAGACGATGCCTGTTGATCAGCATGGTCGCCAAAATCCCACTGAATACTCCCCATGGTGAAACCCACTCCCGGTGGTGTGGGAAGTCTACGCCTTACCTTCGTGATTGAGTAAAAGTTTTCTCAATGCAACAAGACTCTCTGTCGGCTGGTGCTGCAGTCTGGAAAAGTGGCTTCTTGACCACAGTATGGCGAGACGCTGCACTCTGAAGGCAAAAAAATCACCACTTTGAATGCCCGGCACTTGGCGAACATTTCAAAGAATCCATCGTCGGCTTCGTGTCTTCTGGAGCCAACCACTTCTCTCTGAAGTTGACAGTCAAAGTTGAAAGTCAGGTCTGGAGAAAATCCTGGACCGGCAGTGCAGCGGGACCAGCCGCTCACCACGGTCAGCTTCAAGGTAAGCCAATTGCATGATTGTTGGTGCAGGTAAGTCAGTTACCTAGTAGTGCAGGGTGAATGCCTGTCTTTTGAAATACCCACTCATTTGCTTCACCGTCATTTGGCCAATAACCGATCTGATATTTGGAAAGAGGTTCGTACAGGCTTTTCACCAGATTCAGTGTGGGCTCAGCAGTAGCAACAATTGCGACCACTATGTCTGAATTGAAACACCTCGCCCCCAGTCCATGAGCAACAAAGGTCATGACATCTGTTCGAGAAATGTCGTAGCTGCCTACATCTAAGAAATTGCTGACCGTGAATTTGAAATCGTCGTAATCTGGATGCTTCTGGACATCCGTAATTGCTTGCAAGAATTCAGCCGCGGTTACATGTCCCCAAAATCTTCGGTGCGCGCCTCGATCCAACCACTTAATTTCATATGCCATTTTTAGCGTTTCATTTTCCGGTTTTTGTGTATTGTATGGTGGGAGCCATTTTCTTGAGCTGCCCATACCGTCGCGCTGTTGAGGTTGAGGCAGGCCCCAACAGAGTGGCTTCCCATGTGCCCTGTCAGAAACCGCTGGCGCTGACTGTGCGTCAGTTTACGGCTGCTTTGGCATAAGTTTACTCACGGTCTATAGCTCATTCGGACCAATGCACTGCCCGCTTCAAGGCAACTCCATACGCCGGCCATTTACAAGTTCGGTGTCTGGTATCGGGCAGGGCGATCCAGATTTTGTGGACCCGCTTGGTGTCTTCTGGCGCCAGCCACTTCTCCCTATACCTGACTGACAAAGTTGAAAGTCAGCTACCCGGCGAAACGTAATTCGGTAGTGCAGCGCAACCAGTCCTTCGCCACGGTCAGCTTACTGGCAGCCCAGCCGAGACGGTTGGCTTGGCAGTGCGCCTTCTGCTTATGGCACCTATAAGTCCCAGTCCTGCCAACAGCATGGCGTAGGTTTCGGGTTCGGGGACCGGGGCAACGTCGCCGGGGTGGACTGCCAAGGCATACAACTGGTCGTTCTTGTCGTAGGCCCTCTGGACGCCAGCGTCGGTACCGAAGTACCACGCGTAAACGGTATTAGGCGCGTACTCTGTACCGAGCCAATAGACGTAAGTCTGCAAATTCTGGAAGCCGCCCGTGTTGGTCAGTCCGTACCCGGGTTGCGCTACACCACTGGTGTTGTATGAAGACTTGTTACCCAGGGTGTCAAAAAACAGGCTGGCCATTTCGCTCGATGAAGTTGCGACGTTGTAACCCATATTCGTGCCGTTGTATGACTCGTTTCCCGCTGTCAACGGATACGTCACAGCGGGCAAGCGCCAGCCGGTCACACCACTCACGTTCAGGCTGCTGGCCCAGGCGTTGGCGTTGGTCCAGGTCAATGCACCACTGGCGACATCGAGCCAGGTCACATCCAGTGTGGTGTCGTAA
>CANNRR010000262.1 GCA_947508055.1 Burkholderiales bacterium | reverse complement strand
TTCCTTGTTCAACCGCTCCAGGCCGTTGGTCGTACGCATGCGAACGCGGTGTTCTGGGGGCAAACCAAACACCGTAAAGCCCTCGGTCAGATTCGTCTCGGCCCAGAGCGCCAACTTGGGATGCGCGCTACGCCAGCCCTCCATTGCCAAGCCCAACAACCGAGTGGCCTCGTTCGCATCCGGCGCATTGAAGATGGATCGGATCGTGCGCGCCACCGGCACCCGTTGATCGAGCTTTGAGACATAGCCCCTCATCGAGCTTTTGCGCGCAGCGACTGATCTGGGTAGAGGAGATGCTGACCTCGGGGCCGACCAGCTTTTGCAGTACCTCGATGACTTTGCGGGTGGAGACACCTTGCACGTACATCTCAGCCAACGCTTGGCCCTACTGATATGAGGCTCGCTGTTACGCAAATCGGGAACTCAGCACCAGCACGCTGCCTTCACCCCACGCGACATTGCCCTCTGGTCGGGCAAAGTCAAACGGTACAAAGGGAGGTTCAGTCACTTCAGAATTTTCCAGTCCCCGTTCTCGACAGTGGCCATGATTGCCGCGCGGCCATCGAAGCCATTGTGATCCTTGGCCGACATGTTAAACACGCCATGCACGGCAGGAAGTTCCTTTACATTCTCGAGTGCATCGCGCAGGGCAACGCGAAACTCGACGGTACCGGGTTTTGCTTTTTTCAGAGCTTCAGGCACGGCACGACTGAGCAGCAGATACGCATCCCAACCATGGCCACCAAAGGTTGAGCGACTGTTGACTCCGTGCGCTCCTTCGTACAGCTTGATGTACTCCAGTGACACCTTCTTGGATGGGTGGCTGTCAGGAAGTTGCTCGGCCAGCAGCATCGGCCCAACCGGAAACAGGGTGCCCTCAACATTCTTGCCGCCAACGCGCAGGAAATCACGGTTGGCGATGCCGTGTGTCTGATAAAACTTGCCCTTGTAACCGCGCTCGATCAGGGTTGACTGCGGTAGCACCGCCGGTGTTCCCGACCCGGCGATCAGAATCGCGTCCGGTTTGGCCGCGATCAGCTTGAGCGCCTGCCCTGCGACACTGGTGTCATTGCGTTGATAGCGCTCCACTGCACTGACCGTGACACCCTTGGCTGCAGCAGCGTCTTGAATCGCCTTCAACCAGAGTTCTCCATAGGCATCCGCATAGCCTATGAAACCCAAGGTTTTGATGTTGTTGCCCACCATATGCTGCACCATCGCAATGGCCATCAGGGGGAAACTTTGCGGCGTCGTAAAGACCCAGGGTGCCTTGTCCCCAGCGGGGGGCAACGGCGCCATAGCGATCTGCGGCGTCTTGGCTTCGAACGCCACTTCAAGAATACCCATCGAAGTTGGAGTCGCTGACGCGCCGATGATTGCATCAACCGTATCCTCGGCCGTCAATTTGCGGGCATTCTTCACTGCCACGCTCGGATCGGTCGCGTCATCAAGCACGATGTACTTAACCTTTTCGCCACCGATGGTCTGCGGTAGCAATGCAAAAGTCTGCTTTTCAGGAATGCCCAGCGAAGCCGCCGGACCAGTTGCCGAAACAATGACGCCAATGGTGACCTCTGCCAAGGCCGAACTGGTCGCCAGAACCAATGCCAGAGCTTGCGCCAGCGCGACTTTTTTTGCCTTCATGCTATCTCCTGGTGTAAATGTTCTGTTCGCTGACCGCCAAACGACACATTGGAAGCGACGAAAACATTGTAGGTGCGGGAGGTTTGGTGTCAACATCGTCGACACGTCGCCGAACCCGACACATAGAATTGGGCGACCTTTCAAATCACCCCCTGGGTGCTTACCATGAACCTTTTTCAGTCGTGTCCTCTTGAACTCGTCTTGGGATACCGACTGCAGAAAAGCAGCCCGGGCGTCAATAAGTCGTGGAATTAGCGCAAGTGCCACAACCATTTTTCTTGCAGTCACTTCTGCGTGACAAACCTGAAGCCATGACAGGCAAGAGCCATTTACAGCCGACCGGAAACATCCGCCGGCCCTGCGGTGGATGTTTAGTCATGAGACAGAGGTTTACCAGTCACGCCCGCCCTTTCAGACGAACACCTCACCCATTATTGCATTGAACGTTGCGCTAGGGCGCATCACTTCGTTCACTTTGTGCTTATCTGCCAGGAAGTAGCCCCCAATATCCGCAGGCTTGCCTTGGACCGCCTTGAACTCCTGCGTGATCGTTTGCTCGTTCTCGGCTAGCGATTTGGCTAGTGCTGTGAAATGACCCTGCAATTCCTTATCTTGAGTCTGCGAAGCCAATTCTTGGGCCCAGTACATCGCAAGGTAGAACTGGCTGCCACGATTGTCCAACTGGCCCGTCTTGGGAGATGGCCCTTTATTGTTGTCCAGCAGTTTGCCCGTGGCAGCGTCCAGCGTCCTGGCCAGGATCTTGGCTTTTTCGTTACCAGTCTTCAGGCCAAGATCTTCCAGACTAACGGCCAATGCCAAGAATTCGCCCAGTGAATCCCAGCGCAGATGATTCTCCTCTACCAACTGTTGCACATGCTTGGGCGCAGACCCACCAGCACCAGTTTCATACATACCGCCTCCGGCCATCAGCGGCACGATGGATAGCATCTTGGCGCTGGTGCCCAATTCCATGATTGGAAACAGGTCGGTCAGATAGTCGCGCAGGATGTTGCCGGTGACCGAGATCGTGTCCAGGCCCCGGATCACGCGCTCCAGCGTATAGCGAATGGCGCGCACTTGCGACATGATCTGGATGTCCAAGCCGCTGGTGTCGTGGTCCTTAAGGTAGATCTTAACCTTCTTGATCAGCTCGTTTTCGTGGGGTCGGTAGGGGTCCAGCCAGAACACAGCGGGCATGCCGGAGTTGCGGGCGCGGGTCACAGCCAGCTTAACCCAGTCGCGGATTGCGGCATCCTTGGCCTGACACATGCGCCAGATATCGCCCTCTTCGACGTTTTGCGACAGCAGCACTTCGCCGGTAGCCAGATCCGTGATGTTGGCGACCCCATCTTCAGAAATCTCAAAGGTCTTGTCGTGTGAGCCATACTCTTCTGCCTGCTGAGCCATCAGCCCCACGTTGGGCACGGTCCCCATGGTGCGGGGATCGAAATTTCCGTTCCATTTGCAGAAGTTGATCATCTCTTGGTAGATACGGGCGAAGGTACTCTCAGGCATCACAGCTTTGACGTCCTTGAGGCGGCCGTCGGCGCCCCACATCTTGCCGCCGTTGCGAATCATCGCCGGCATGGAAGCATCCACAATGATGTCATTGGGTGAGTGAAAATTGGTGATGCCCTTGGCCGAGTCGACCATGGCCAGTTCCGGGCGGTGCTCGTGGCAGGCGTGCAGATCATTGATGACTTCCTCGCGCTGCGACTGCGGCAACGTGGCGAGTTTGTCATACAGGTTTACCATTCCATTGTTGACGTTCACCCCCAACTCTTCAAAAAGCTTGGCGTGCTTTTCGAACGCATCCCGGTAAAAAATCCTGACACAGTGACCGAACACGATGGGGTGGGACACTTTCATCATTGTGGCCTTGACATGCAGCGAGAACATCACGCCGGTCTTGTGGGCGTCTTCAATCTCCTTTTCATAAAAGTCCAACAGGGCCTTCTTGCTCATGAACATACTGTCAATGATCTCGCCATCCTTGAGCGAAAGCTTGGGCTTGAGTACGATAGTCTGCCCGCGCTTTGTGAGCAGTTCCATTTTTACATCTCGCGACTTGTCCAGCGTCATAGACTTTTCGCCATGGTAGAAATCACCATGGTGCATGTGTGAAACGTGGGTACGAGATGCTTGGCTCCATTCGGCCATGGAGTGGGGGTGCTTGCGGGCATAGTTTTTCACGGCCATGGGGGCACGGCGGTCGGAGTTGCCTTCGCGCAGGACTGGGTTCACTGCGCTGCCGATGCACCGGGAGTAGCGGGTGCGGACTGCCTTCTCTGAGTCGGTCTTTGGATCCTCTGGGTAGTCAGGGACGGCATAACCCTTGGACTGCAGTTCCTTGATGCAGGCCATCAACTGCCCCACCGACGCGCTAATATTGGGCAATTTGATGATGTTGGTATCAGGCAGCAGAGTTAATCGGCCCAACTCTGCCAGGTTGTCGGGCACTCTTTGTGCTTCGGTAAGGTATTCAGGAAACTCACTAAGCACCCTGGCAGCCACCGAGATGTCGCACTCAACCACGTTGACGCCGGCCGGCGCTGCAAACGTGCGAATAACCGGCAGAAACGCACACGTTGCCAGAAACGGGGCTTCATCGGTCAGGGTGTAAATAATCTTGGATGGTTCTGCAGCCATGGCGTTTCACTTTCTATTTTGGTTGATCCGTACCAAGCGACTGTATTCGATGGCGACAGGACTATTGAATTTGACTGCAGGGGAAACATGATTCACATCAAAGAATTGCGGAAGCAGTCCTCGGCTACCGCGAGAATCGCTACCATTCTTGGATTTATGGTGGAACCTCCAATCCCCCTAGCATCCGACGAAGTCTACCCGTAGCGCAAGATTACCTTGAACTCCAACCCACTATTTTGGCGGAGTCGGGTTAGCCAATCCGTCCACGGGATGTGAACCAAGCCATGGCAATCGAAGTGTTGCGCATGGGGCGCATGCACAGGCCACCGGAGCCGGCCATCCGTTTCACCGGCCTGAAAGCTTTGAACCAGTTGTCAAAGATGCCCGCTGTGGCCAGAAATTCGGCAAAGTAGACGATTTGTCCGTGGGGCGTGGCTTGCGCCTCGTGGTCCCAGCGAACGTGCATTCGTCCGCCCAGGGTTTGCACCGCTACAAATTCATCGCTGGCCTGCGCGA
>CANNRR010000261.1 GCA_947508055.1 Burkholderiales bacterium | reverse complement strand
GTCACAACCTGTGGGCTGAAGTCTATGAGACTGCCTTGGCTTGGTACATTCTGGTGCCAACGACATTGGCCCTGATCAGTCCCAAGTTCGGGCAATTCAATGTGACAAAAAAGGGTGGCCTGGTCGATCAGGAATATTTCGACTGGAAAATTTCGCTACCTTACCTGATCATTCTGGCACTCAATCTGGTGGGCCTGGCGATCGGGATAGGCCGGCTGTTCTGGTGGAATACGCACGAGGTCGGTACCGTGGTACTGAATCTTGTTTGGACCCTCTATAACCTGATGTTGTTGTGGGCAACATTGGCGGTGGCTCTGGAAGCACGGCAGATTCGCAGTCACTGGCGCGTTCAGTTGGCGATGCCGGCGATGGTTCGATTGCCCAATGGCCGCACCATGGTGTGCGAGACAGAAGATTTTTCGGAAGGTGGATTGGCTCTGAAGTTGCCAACCTCGCTGGTGCTGGAGAAGAACGCCCCGGTCAGTGTGTCGATCTTCCGTGGTGAACGCGAATTTTCCTTCCCGGCCGTGGTGGCCTTCAGCCAGGGCGCGGTGTTGCGACTGCGCTTTGAAGGAATGCAACTCGATGACTACCAGGCGCTGGTTGCAGCCACTTTTTCGCGTGGTGACGCCTGGCAAGAGTGGTTACCGGATCGGGATACAGATCATCCCTTGCGCGGTTTCAAGGAAGTATTCATTATCAGCCGGCAGGGCCTGAGCCGCTTCTTGTTAAGCTTGGCGGGGACCATACCGTGGGGACGCTTGCGCGCAGGAACCGGGGCCATGTCCTGGAAACGTATAAGGATGGGAATATGGAAAAAGCAATAGGGATCCGTATCGCAGGTGTGCTGCTTGCCTTGTCGGTGGCGTTTGGAGTAACGCCAATAGAAGCCAAGTCGCGCAAGGCGGTTGCCTTGGAAGCGGCCAGCAAGGTCGCAGCCGTTTCGACCGAAGCGCCCGCTGAGCCGCGGCCAAAGCAGCGCATGGTCACGATCAGTTTGAAGGAAATGGGCGCACTGACGCCGGTAAAGCTGCGCGGCGTCGATGGATCCTGGTTGTTTCCATTTTCGATCCGCTCCGATGAAGTGGTGGTTAGTGCCAAATTCAAGATTGATTACAGCTACTCGCCTTCACTGCTGCCAGAATTGAGCCACCTGAAGATCATGCTGAACGATGAAGTGGTCACTGTGTTGCCACTGCCACGCGAAAAAAATGTAGGCAACAAGCGTGAAATTGAGCTCGACCCGCGTCTTTTTTCAGACTACAACAAACTCAACTTCCGGCTGATCGGACACTACACCTACAAGTGTGAAGATCCACTGCATTCCTCGCTCTGGTTGAACTTGAGCAACGCCGGTACCGTCGAGTTGACGCTAGCGCCGATGACGCTGGAGAACAATCTCAAGTACTTGCCGGCACCCTTTTTTAACAAGGGTGACGCCAGAACCCTGAATCTGCCGTTTGTATTTTCATCAGCACCATCGCTGGGGACTTTGAAGGCGGCAGGCATCGTGGCGTCGTGGTTTGGTAGTCTGGCCAGCTACCGTGGTGCAAAGTTCCCTGTCATGCTCAACGCTTTGCCTGAGGGCAATGCAGTGCTTTTCATGCAGGGCAGTGAACGCATTGGCACGCTGGCTTCGGCAGGTGGACCGTCAATATCGGTCGAAGCACATCCCACGGTCCCGGGCGCCAAGTTGCTGATCGTGTCTGGCAAACAGGAGGAGGATCTGTTGCGCGCCGCCCGTGCCATCGTTCTTAACTATGCCACCCTGACCGGACAACGTGCTGCTGTGACGGCTGAGACCGAGCCGCCCGCGCGAGCGCCCTATGACGCTCCCGCCTGGGTGCCAACCAATCGTCCGGTTCGCTTTGGTGAACTGGCGCCACAGGATCAAATGGAGGTGCAAGGCTACTTCCCGGACGTGATCCGGGTGAACTTCCGGGTTTCGCCTGATCTGTTCACGTGGCGCAGTCAGGGTGTGCCGATGGAGTTGAAATATCGCTACACCAGTATGCCCTTGAGCAAAAACTCCAGCCTGAACGTCAATGTCAACGGCAACTTTGTGCAGGGTCTGACGCTGAATGATCCCACAAGGAAGGCGACGACTCTGAATCGTTTGAACCTGCCGGTCCTGGACAGTAATCTCGTGGTGCGTGAAGACCTGTTGTTTGTACCGCCCTACCAGGTAGGGGGACGTAACCAGTTGCAGTTGCACTACTACTTTGATCCCATCAAGGAGGGTGAGTGTCGCGACGCGCTGCCAGACAATATGCAGGGTGCAATCGATCCGGAGTCAACACTGGATTTCAGCGGATTCCCCCACTTTGTCGCCTTGCCCAATTTGGCCTATTTTTCCAATATCGGGTTCCCGTACACACGCATGGCAGATCTCTCGCAGACCGCCGTCGTCCTGCCTGAACAGCCTAACGCCGATGAACTCAGCCTCTATTTGGCCATGATGGGACGCATGGGCGAGGCTACTGCCTACCCTGTTCTGCGCCACGCGCTGGTTTCGGCTGCCGAAGTGGAGACGGTTTCTTCTCGTGATTTGCTTGTCATCGGTTCTGCGCAGCGGCAGACCTTGATGGCCAAGTGGGCCGATCATTTGCCGCTGGTGCAGAGCAATGGCGAGCGTCGGGTGCGTGAGCCCGATATTTTCCGCCGAACACTGTATCGCTGGGCCCAGAAGGATTTGCAAAGTACACCCCGACCCGACGGTTCAGTCACCATCAAGGGCACTGGCGGGCTGGTCACCATGATGGCTTTTGAGTCGCCACTTGCATCAGGACGCAGCGTGGTCTATCTGCACGCTGACAGGCCGGATGATTTGCACAAGATCTCTGACATTCTCAACGACTCAGAGCGCGTTGCAGGAGTGCAGGGAGACTTTGTCGTTGTCGATGAAAAGAGTGTGGAACATGCCAAGATAGCTGACACCTACTATTTAGGCTCTTTGCCCTGGATCACTTATTTGCGCTGGATGTTTTCCAGTCATCCGCTGCTGGTAGGGACGCTGGGACTGCTGATTTGTTTGGCACTGGCGGTAGTCGCCTACCGGGAGTTGCGTCGTTTTGCTGCCAAACGGATGGGAAAAAAGAGTGCGAAGATCAGCACCTGAATAGTCCGATTTGAACCCGCAGTGGTATGTATTCCCGCCGACTTTTTGTGAGCTCCGCAGCGGCGCTGCTGTGCGTCGCAAAGCAGCCAGTGCAGGCAGCAGCGCCTGCCGGTGATCCGGTTGACGGTTGGACCGCCTGGGACGTATTCAAGACCAGATTTATTCAGGCTGATGGCAGAGTCATCGATTTTGCGGCGAGCGGTCAGTCCACGTCGGAGGGGCAGGCGTACACCCTGTTTTTTGCGTTGGTGGCAAACGACCGCTCCACCTTTGACCGGGTGCTTGGCTGGACCCGGACCAATCTGGCCGCTGGTGACCTGACAGCCAGGCTGATGGCATGGAAATGGGGACAAAGGCCGGACGGCACTTGGGGCGTGATAGACGCCAACGCAGCCAGCGATGCCGATCTGTGGCTAAGCTACATTCTGTTTCAGGCTGGACATCTATGGCAGGACGATGCCTTGCGCGCCACGGGGGCGTTGATCCAGGACAGGCTTGTCAAGGAATTGATCGTCCAGGTGCCCGGTGTTGGGCCCGTGCTTCTGCCGGGGCCGCAGGGCTTCGCACTGGAGGGCGGTGGCTGGAAGCTCAACCCAAGTTATCTGCCGCTACCCGTGTTGCGGGGCATGGCTCTGGAAGCGCCCAATGGCCCGTGGCGCGCGCTGCGCAAGAATGCGCTGGTGATGCTGGAGTCAGTGACGCCGCAGCGGCTGGCGCCGGACTGGATCGTGGTCCATGCGGATACGGGGTTCCGCCTGGACGCGAAGGTTGGGCACAGCGGTGGCTACGATGCCATCCGGATTTATCTCTGGGCAGGTCTGATGCCGTCTCAAGATCCCGATCGCTCACGTGTGCTGGCTCGACTCAAGGGCATGCAGGGCCTGGTCGAAAAGCAGTTGGTGCCACCAGAAAAAGTGGATGCGGCCAGTGGCCGCAGCGAGGGCACGGGTCCAGCTGGGTTTTCTGCCGCGCTGCTACCATTTCTCGACGCGATGGGGGCCAAGACCGCACTCGACCAGCAACGTGCGAGAATCACGGCGATGGGAGGTATTCCCGGCGTTTACTATGAGCAGGCGCTCGCCCTTTTTGCTTTGGGCTGGATGGACAAACGCTACCGTTTCGAGGGGAATGGACGTCTTGTAGTGCAGAGGATGGCAACATTTAAAAAATGATCAAGATGAAAAAGTTGGTCTGGCTGATTCTTGCTCTGTCAAGCTGTGCACAGTTGGGCTGGGCTGCGGATGATCCGCTGACCCAACGCCTGATTGACCAGGCACGCTACTGGCAGCAAAGAAACCGTGAAGATCTGGCCGCCGAGGCCTGGCGCAAACTCCTTCGTGCCGAGCCAAACCATCCAATGGCACTGATCCAGCTTGGTGCGATCGAGGCACGTGCCGGGCGCTTCAAGGAAGCGGAAGAACTGCGTGCCAAGGCGGCAGCCTTGACACCACCGCCGCCCGGTCTGGGTGAACTCGAAACCGCGCTCAAGGTAGGTCGTGCGCCGGTTGCACAGTTGTCCACAGCGCGTCAGCAGGCGCAAACCGGACAGGCGCAGGAAGCCGTCAAGAACTATCGTGAAATCCTGGGGCAGAGCAAGCCTGCTGGCCAGTTTGGTCTGGAGTATTACCAGACACTCGGCGCAACACGGGAAGGCTGGGAGGAGGCGCGTCATGGGCTTGAAGAACTTGCGCGCAGCAACCCGGGTGATGCGCG
>CANNRR010000260.1 GCA_947508055.1 Burkholderiales bacterium | reverse complement strand
GCTCGCGGGCCGGAGAACGGATACCCGGGCCTCCTGCTCCGCCTATACGGCTGAGCGAAATTCGGCGCAAGCCAATTGCATTGCTACAAATTAAATAGCTGCTTGCGCAATCCAAATGCGCGCTACAGCCCTATTTGGCTTGAAACACCTGCGACCGCAGCGCCTGCGGATCGAGGATGCGCAGGCCGCCGTACTCGACGCGAATCGAGCCCTGCGCCGCCAGGTTGGTCAGCGCCTCGTTGACGCGCTGGCGCGACAGGCCCACCAGATAGGCCAGCTCCTGCTGCGTGATGCGCAGCACTTCGCCGACGCCGGGATAGAGCACCGGGTTGAACAGTGCGGCGAGGCTGCGGGCGACACGGATGTCGGGGTTGTTCAGGCGGTCGATCTCGCGCGCGGCGATGAACTGGCCCAGGCGTTCGTTGAGCTGGTTCATCACAAAGCGGTTGAAGCCGATGGAGTGGTCCAGCAGCCAGTGGAAGGTGTCGACGTGCAAGCCCGCGACCAGGCTCTTGCGCAGCGCCTGGATTGTTGTAGCGGTAGGCCTCGCGCTTCAGGGCCGTGCCTTCGCCAAACCAGCCACCGGGTGGCACACCGGTGAAGGTCATGGTTTGGCCCTCGGCGTTGTCGGCGCTCATTTTCAGGAGGCCGTCGACCACGCCAAACCAATACGTCACCGGGCGGCCCGTGCGCGCGACGAATTCGCCGGGGCTGGCTTCGGCCACCTGCAGGTCGCCCACCGCGCGTTCGCGCTCGGGCGCCTCCAACACACGCAGCCACGGAATGGCGGCGAGTTCGCCCTCGGTCAATGGGCGGCGGCGCTGGTGCAGGGAGCTTTCCGTCAGCATGGAGAAAGGTGCTCGTAAGGTGGGGATAAGTGAAGGGAAAACACCTACCTAGAAACCGTTCAATTGTCGTCCAAACGACAACCTGACGTCAAATGCGGAACTACCATTCGCGCCATACAAGAGCCCGGCTGTGGATGGCAGGGGCATAACAAGGTGACATGGCAATGGGTAACGGCATGGATGTGCAAACCACTTTTCCGCAACTGCTCCTGAAGCACGCCCAAGAGCGCGCGGCGTGCATCATCCTTGCAAGCACTTGGTCGTGCGCTTGGTTGTGACGAAGGGGGTATGCGGAACCTTGCGAATTGGCGCAAGGGCAGTACCCCTCAAAGTGCCGAAATGATTGATGCAATGTTCCCGGACAGTGCTGTTTTGAATTTTGCAGGCACCGATTTGCATACTGAGCCACCATCCATGCGCACCATCCGCCGGCGTTTGAAGATCGCACGCTTGGCACAGCACGGCTACGAGCAGCTTTTGGAAGCGTTGTGCGGCGATGAAAACAAGTTGTTGCAACTTCTGGAGCTGTTTCACCGGGTCTACAACTTGACTATTGCGGCGTCGCAACACGGCGATACCGATGAAGCACAAGACGCATGGTTTGAGGACCAACTTGTACCGTGGGATAAGTTGGATTTGCTGCTCTCCATCACTCCTTCGTGTCGGGTCACAGCGTGTAAGGACTTGGCAAAGCAGTTAACCCGCAAATTCATGACACTGGAGCCTGACAGTCCACTGCAGGACATGGTTCCCATCGGTTCGATCTTTGGGCCAATCGTTAAGCTCCGCATAGCCCAATTGCGACAACAACACGAGGAAGACCTGCGATTAGACGGGCTCATGGATCGCGTTCGCCGTTCCTCGCCCTGGCGGGCGCTGCAGGCAGAGCCAAGTTACTGGGTGATCAGCCAAATCGCTCACACTGAAAATCTGCCTGCCGAGATTCGATCTATGGCAGCGCAGCGTCTGCGCGAACTGGCAACCACTCCAGGTCAGACGGTAGAGGCGTTGATGCCTGATATCAGTTTTCTTATCTTGTGTGAGCCCCGGAGGCGTCCAAAGGATGCTCAGCAACGCGTTCAAACATTGTTAGATACGGTGGAGAAGGATCAGCAAGGATATGAAGAGTGGAGAGCGCCTTTGTTGAATCTGCGGGCCAAACACCGATTGATGCAGAACGACTTTGAAGGTGCTCGCGTGGAGTTCAAGGATGCGCTGGCAGCTTGCTCAAAAAGAAACTTCGGCCCGTTGCGAGGTGAAGTCGCGCGTGATGGTTGGGCTACAGAAATGGCAAGTGTTGGATTTATTCCGAATAACCAGGAAATCTATTACCGGCATATGTTGATGCACGGCATGTTTTCTGAGGAGCCTATTTCTATTGAGGATGCGGCTGTATGGTGCGAAGAGTACTTTTGGAATGATCTCTATCACCCGTACCCCGACGTGCCGCGTATGGAGCGGCTGACAAAGAAGGTTTACGAGGCGGTGCTCGCGGAAACCTTCGGGTTAATCGAGACAGCGGATTGGGATCGCTTGCGGCTTTGGATCAAGAGCCACGCCAAGCAATTGCGCGAGGCAAATTTCAAGGACGCCCGATGTAACAGCGTTCTGTTGTCGTGGTTGAAGCCGATAAATATGTTTGACAGCAAGTTGCCTACGCTCAAGGAAATGCTCCCACAGGATATGGCCAGCGAGATTGAAAAAGTGGAAACACACATGCGCAACCGACGGCATGCCATTGCGCTGTTGTTGGAAGCCTGGCCCGAACAAGCCAAGATAGCTGATTTCAAGGGGCAGACTCCCTTGCATCTGGTTGCTGACAACGGCGATGCGGAACTCACCAGACTGTTGGCACCGTTGTCGGACTTGAATGTTCAAGACGTTCGCGGACGAACTGTCTTGCATGCCGCCGCTTCTGGCAGGTCACCTGAGTGCGTTTCCATCGTGATAGAACGCCACTTCCAGTTCTATACAAAGGATTTTGAGAGGGTGACGCCGGATGAGAAAAATACAGCTTTGCACACAGCGGTTCGCTTTGGGCAACCGGAGTGTGTGCAGAAGATTCTGGATGGATTTCCAAGTCTGACATCAGGAATGAATACGGTGAGCCAGACCCCTTTGGTCATGGCGATTGACATTCTTCAGAATTTGGATGGCTGGCGGCGTTATATGGAAAAAAACAACCGTCGTACGGGGACGAAAGAAGACTTCGAGGAAATTATTAAATTGTTGGAATCTAAAAGTCAGCCTGTTTGAACCTAGGCGATGCGCTAGGCTGGTGTCAAACGGGTGCGTGTTTTCGAGGGGTTTTGGCGGCTGTCCAACACCGCGATGACGGTCGCCGTGTCGTCCACCAGACGGTAGTAAATACTGAACGGAAAGCGTTTGCTGGTTGTCCAGTAAAAATCTCCAAAGCGCTTGGGGTGGATACCCGCAAACAGCTCTAAGGAGTCAATGTCGGAGTACAGGCTGTCCAGAAAGTACCAGCCCAGGTTGGTTTGCTGAAACTCGTAAAACTCAAAACCGTCGAGCAAATCCTGTTCTGCTTCTGTGCTGAGCGCAACCTTCATTGTTGCGTGCGTGTCATTGCGTTAGCTTTGTCTCGGATGCGGATTTTTGCCTCGTTCCATGGTGTTGCGGTCGTATCGCCACTGTCCAATGCCGCAATGCGTTGGCGCAACACGTCCGCGTGCCAATTGGGCGTGGCGTGGGGTGCGCCCGGTTCCCTGCATAACGAATCCCAAAGTGCTTCCATGGCCAGCAGCCGGTCTGCTAACGGTAATGCAATAAGTTCAGTGGCAAGCAAGGGAGGTCCAGTGATGAGGCGTGATGAAGGCAATGTTAGCAAATCCCCCGGGGGAGTGGCGGCGATAATCCACCCCCATGGAACTTATCAGCTATCTCATTGACTTCATTCTCCACGTGGACAAACACCTGGAAGCCTTTGTGCAGACCTACGGCCTGTGGGTGTATGCCTTGCTGTTTCTGGTGATTTTTGTTGAGACCGGCTTGGTGGTGATGCCTTTCTTGCCGGGCGACTCGCTCCTGTTTGTGGTGGGTGCCATGTGCGGCGTGGGGCTGATGAGTTACCCGCTGTCGGTCGGGCTGCTGCTGGCCGCAGCCGTGCTGGGCAACCAGAGCAACTACGCACTGGGGCGCTACTTTGGCCCTCGGGTGTTCCAGTGGGAAAACTCCAGGCTGTTCAACAAGGCGGCGTTCGACGCAGCCCACGCGTTTTATGAACGTTATGGCGGTATCACCATTGTGGCCGCGCGTTTCATGCCCTTTGCGCGAACTTTTGCGCCCTTTGTGGCCGGTGTCGCCAAGATGAACCGGGCCCGGTTCACGTTTTTTGATGTGACCGGTGGCGCATTGTGGGTCGTGGGCATCATCACCATCGGCTACTTCTTTGGCAACTTTCCGTTTGTCAAAGCGCACCTGGACAAAATCATCTGGGCGATGATTTTGATTCCGGGTCTGGTGATTCTGTTTGGTGCCTGGAAGTCGCGCCGCCGGGCTTAAGCCCCGACTTTAAGAAACAGGTCCTGGTCGGGGGCAAAGTTGGCGTGCAGGGGCAACAGTGCGCCGCCCAAGGCGCGTGCATCGGGCCCCACGCTGCCGGCGATCACGGTGGTGGGCCACAGCCCCTCCCAGTTGTAGCGTTTCAGCGCTGCATTGGTGTGCTCAATCACCCGGTTGAGCAACGCGGTGCAAAACGAGCCGTCGATCACCACCGCTTCGATGTCCAAAAACGCGGTGCCGCTGACCACGCAATGCGCCAGCGCGTTGGCGGCTTTGGTGACCCATGCATCGGTTTCTGCTGCAAACGGGGCTTCCAGAACGCGCCATCGTCATATGAAGAAGGCGGTGGACGATGGTGTGGACCTGAGCGCTGCGGTCAAGAGCTTCAACGCCAAGCCGTTTTCCAATCTGAAGCACGCCGATGTGTGGATTCCACAATTGGCGAATCAGACCTATCTGGAGATGGAGCGGGAGTAGCG
>CANNRR010000259.1 GCA_947508055.1 Burkholderiales bacterium | reverse complement strand
GAACTTTGAGACCCTATACTGGAAAGAACTTATGCATTCAAATGCAATACCGAGGTGACGCCTATTGATGAATTAACCCTGCAGACGTTACAGTTTTATGCAACGGCGCCCTATCCCTGCAGTTACTTGCCAGGCAAACAAGCCCGGTCTCAAGTGGCAACGCCCAGCCACTTGATTAACAGTGCGATTTACTCTGAACTGGTCAGAAGAGGCTATCGACGCAGTGGCGCATTTACCTATCGCCCAAAATGCGATGCGTGCCAGGCCTGCACACCTGTGCGCGTTTTGGCCGGTGAGTTTCAAGGCAACCGGAGTCAACGCCGTGCGTGGGTTCGCCACTCAGGCCTCCAGGCCACGGTATCCAAACTGGCCTTCGTACCAGAACACTACAGCCTGTATCTCCGCTATCAAGGAGGGCGACATGCCGGCGGAGGCATGGACCACGACAGCGTCGACCAGTACACACAGTTTCTGCTGCAGAGCCGCGTGAACTCACGGCTGGTTGAATTTCGGGAGTCTGGAACCGATGGCCTACCCGGTCTGCTGAAGATGGTGTCAGTACTTGATTTTCTTCATGATGGCATTTCTGCGGTTTATACGTTTTATGAACCTGAGGCCCGCGCTTGTTACGGAACATACAGTGTCCTGTGGCAGATTGCTCAAGCCAAGTCGCTCGGTCTCTCGCATGTCTATTTGGGTTACTGGATTGATCAAAGTCAGAAAATGAACTACAAGGCGAAATTCGCTCCCGCTGAATTTCTTGCCGGGCAGACATGGCACGCCCAAAAACCCTTCGACAGATCGGCGCCTATGATCTCTTCCTGATACCGTTACATCATGGTTGATTATTTCACCAGATAAAATGCTGTGTCCGCCTTTCAGGAGTACCCATGCGCAAGACCGATACCGAAGTTACGACCACCCCGACAGTTCAAGTCATCGAGCGCATGTTTGCCCTAATCGACGTTCTGGCATCCCGGGAAGAAGCAATTTCACTCAAGGAAATCAGCGAGCGAGCCGGCCTGCACCTTTCCACCACACACCGCTTGCTCAATGACTTGGCCACCGGGCGGTTCGTAGATCGTCCGCAGCCTGGCAGTTACCGGCTTGGAATGCGCCTGCTTGAATTGGGCAATCTCGTCAAGAGTCGCCTCAACGTACGTGACGCCGCTCTTGTGCCGATGCGCGAACTGCACAAATTGATTCAGCAACCTGTCAATTTAAGCATGCGCCAGGGCGATGAGATCGTCTACATTGAGCGTACTTATAGTGAGCGGTCGGGCATGCAGGTGGTCAGAGCCATTGGTGGGCGAGCGCCGCTGCACCTGACATCCGTGGGTAAATTATTTCTGGCGGCCGATGACCCACAAAGAGTCAGAGCCTACGCCATGCGCACCGGTTTGAGCGGTCACACAAAAAACAGCTTGACGCAATTGCCGGCCCTGGAACGCGAACTGTCCAAGGTACGCCAATATGGCAATGCACACGACAATGAAGAATTGGAACTCGGCGTCCGTTGCATGGCCGCAGGCATTTATGACGACCAGGGTATGCTGGTCGCGGGCCTGTCAATTTCTGCGCCAGCCGGTCGACTGGAAGAAGAGTGGCTGCCCAAACTTCAGGCTACCGCCCACGAGATTTCGGCAACCTTGGGCTACAAACCGAAATCATCCCGTTAACCGTGGTTCACTGCCTAGCGACTGAAAGCGACTTTTTCAACCGCAGCGGCGACAGCCAATGGTGGCACGCCTGCCGTCAGCGGCGGTGGTGACGACTCTACCCAGCGCCGAACGCGCTCAGCATCGCCCAAGCGACTGAGTTTCCCGGCCGAATCCAGAAACACCATAATAAGTTTGCGGCCAGCAACTTTTGCCTGCATCACAAGGCACTGCCCCGCTTCAACAATATAACCGGTCTTCTGCAAACCAATGTCCCACGAGGGGTTCTTCACCAAACGATTGGTGTTGTTATATTGAAGCGTTCGGTGCCCGACAGCCACTTGGTGTGCCGGTGATGTTGACAACTCACGCAGCGTCGGGTCGCCATAGGCAACACTCACCAGTTTCACCAGATCCCGCGCGCTCGATTGATTCTTGCTGGACAGCCCGGTGGGCTCCTCGTAATTTGTATCGCTCATGCCAATAAGTCGCGCCTTGGCATTCATCAGGCCTACAAAGACGGGCAATCCCCCTGGATAGCTGCGTCCAAGAGCATGTGCGGCGCGATTCTCACTTGACATCAAAGAAAGATGCAATAGTTCAGCCCGACTTAGTTCAATGCCCACCTTCAGGCGCGATGAACTGCCTTTTTCGGTATCCACATCTGCTTGAGTAATAGTGATTACTTCGTTCATTGGCAAGCGGGCGTCGCTCACTACCAATCCCGTCATGAGTTTGGTAAGCGAAGCAATAGGCAATACAGCTTTGTCATTCTTGCTGAACAATACCTCACTTGTATCCTGGTCGATCACAAGAGCGACACTCGACCTTAGATCCAGTGCATCTCGCGCACCATGCAATCCCGCCAACTGTCCAAACGATGGCCGCAGCGGCACGATCTCGGCGCGAATAACCGATCTGCGCTTGGTCGAGAGCAATGTCCTGGAGATTTTTCGTTTGGCAACAACAGCCTGTTTGGCAGGCTTGACCGATTGGCGCTTGCTCTGGGCTGCCTCCACTTGAGGCAGGGAGAGCGCGGATATAAAAATCATCAAGCCAAGGAAGACGACCATCCGGCGCAACGAATTTCGAGACTCCATTTGATGAGACCAGAACATATTTCTTTCTCAGGGCTTTTTATTTCAATACGTCGAGTTTATCCAATAAAGTCCCGCAGTATCAGATACTTGCGTGATCTTCTTAAAGAATTTTCCAGCAAACGAGAAATTGCCTAGCCTTGAGCGGCTACACGATCAGCCTTGCTTTGTAATTTGTTAAGCGCGCTCAGATAGGCCTTTGCGGATGCGACGACGATATCGGGATCAGCCCCTATCCCATTGACTACGCGCCCACTGTTTTGCAGGCGAACGGTCACCTCGCCCTGACTCTCTGTCGAACCGCTGATCGCGTTCACTGAATAGAGCACCATCTCGGCACCGCTTTTTACCTGAGCCTCAATAGCTTTTAGGGAGGCGTCTACCGGACCATTGCCGTCAGAAGAGCTTTTCACTTCTTTGCCATTGACGGTAAAGACGATGCTTGCCTGCGGACGTTCACCTGTTTCACTGTGTTGCGACAACGAAACAAAACCGTACTGTTCCTTCTCGTGGGTCACACTCTCGTCGCCTACCAGGGCCAGGATATCTTCGTCAAATATCTCGCTCTTTCGATCGGCCAATTCCTTGAACTTGGCAAAGGCGTTGTTGATATCGCCCTCGCTTTCCATTTGCACCCCCAACTCCAACAGGCGCTGTTTGAATGCATTTCGCCCGCTCAGTTTACCCATCACAATCTTATTGGCCGTCCAGCCCACATCCTCCGCCCGCATGATTTCATAGGTGTCGCGCGCTTTCAATACACCGTCCTGATGAATGCCAGAAGCATGGGCAAAGGCATTGGCGCCGACCACGGCCTTGTTGGGTTGCACCACAAAACCTGTTATCTGACTCACCATGCGACTGACCGGCAAAATATGTTTGGTATCAATACCCAATTCAAGCCCAAAGTAGTCCCGGCGTGTTTTGAGCGCCATAACGACCTCCTCCAGGCTGCAATTGCCGGCCCGTTCGCCCAAGCCATTGATCGTGCATTCGACTTGGCGGGCTCCGCCAATCTTGACGCCAGCCAGTGAATTGGCGACCGCCATGCCGAGATCGTTATGACAATGAACAGACCAGATGGCCTTATCCGCGTTCGGAATTCGCTCGCGCAGGTTTTTGATGAAATTTCCATAAAGTTCCGGCACCGCGTAACCCACCGTATCAGGAACGTTAATTGTGGTTGCCCCCTCATTGATGACGGCCTCAAGTACGCGACACAGGAAATCAATGTCGCTTCGGTACCCATCCTCCGGGCTGAACTCGACGTCGTCAACCAGATTGCGCGCAAACCGCACTGCAAGTTTGGCCTGCTCGAACACCTGGTCGGGTGACATACGCAGTTTCTTTTCCATATGCAGGGCTGACGTTGCAATGAAGGTATGTATGCGGGCCCGGTTGGCGCCCTTGAGCGCCTCCGCGGCGCGCGAGATATCGCGGTCATTGGCGCGGGACAAAGAACAGACAGTTGAATCCTTGATGGCATTTGCGATGGACTGAACGGCTTCAAAGTCCCCGTTTGAGCTGGCCGCAAAACCGGCTTCGATGACATCCACCTTCAAACGCTCGAGTTGGCGCGCAATCCGCAGTTTCTCGTCCTTGTTCATGGATGCGCCAGGCGACTGCTCGCCATCACGCAATGTGGTATCAAAAATAATCAATTTGTCGGCCATATCAGTTCTCCTGTGTTTCTGAAAATCGGGATTTGAAAAATAAGCGCAAAAAAAACAAAAAGCCCGCTGCAGGTGCATACGGGCTTTGGTTTGGGTGAGCGCGTGCGCTACCGTCTCCGCCCGTCAGGCGATAGCAGCAGTGCTAGCAGCATATTGTTCATATGCGCAATTTACCACAAGTTCCCGGGTGATTAACGCATAACCTTCCATGACTGACCCATTGACTCACTTGTGCAGTCCCCTTTCATCAGGCTCCTCGGTCGATGTGCTGATCACACTGGTCTGAAGACCTTTGGCCTTGCGCCACATGTAAATAATGTACCCACTGAAACCATACAGGACAAACACGCCGAACATGACAATGGGCGGATCGATATTGATGATGGCAATGCCCAGCGCAAGCAACACAATCACGGCAAAGGGAACACTTTTTTTCATGTGCACGTCCTT
>CANNRR010000258.1 GCA_947508055.1 Burkholderiales bacterium | reverse complement strand
GGATGTGCTGTCAATCTACGAGTACATCCGTTCCCTTGGACCCGCCGGCGAGCCTGCGCCGAAATTCGTACCGGCCGATAAAGAGCCACCGCAACCCTACGTGCAGTTTCCCATGAAGTGAGGCATGGCCGAAGAACAGGTGCCTCGCACGTAACGGTATTACGTCTACAAAAGGACTTAGGGCTATGGTGATGGGCGCTGGCACGGCAGTCAACTCGTCCGTGGCTATTCCGGTCGGCCGTGGTGGTGATTGAAACCTTGCGTGGCATCCCGATGGTGACTTTGTGTCGCAGGCTCAAGCATTCTTGGTTCCTCCTGACGTTTTCGAGTAGTTCAATGCACCGCTTTCTAGAGTCACCCGGGTCTTGAGACAGTGCCACCAAAAGAGCTTCGGGCTCAGGCTGGCCACCGTAACCGAATCAAGCATATGTGTGCGGCGCGAAGCATGGTGCGGTCTTCAGTCAGCAGGGCGCAAGGGGTATTCATTGCGGACATTAAACCACCGGATTCAATATGGTGCATTTGCGTTATATGCAAACGCAACGATGACCAATAGACTGCCCATCGCGACAAGCTATTTCTCGCACACGAGACCAACAATATGATGAACAACCTCGATTTTCCCAATGGGATCCTTATGCCGAAATCTTGCGCTGTATCAGCGCCTTCGGCACCCCTGTTGCCGGGCAGCCCGTCTGCCCAGTCGACCCTGAAGAGTCCTACGAACAAAGCAACTGCCGCACCTTCACTTGACGCAGTATTCCGTTCGAGCCGGGTGCGGGCCTGGGTCCCCCAACATCTGATCGACAGTCTCTATGCAAAAAAAGTCAAATAGTTGCCCCTTTTGCGCTGCAGCGGCTAATGGCGCCATAGAAATTGATGCAAACCTCTGGGCGGTCTATTGCCATTGCTGTCAGGCTCTTGGTCCGAGAGCCAGCGAGCCCAGTTCCGCGGTGGATCTTTGGAACCATGTATCAACATTAGAAGTATTAGAAGACGAAATGTGAGAAGAGCGATGACGGACTTTTGCATTCTTATGGCAATCGGCAAGAAATGGAGTCTGTAAGTGATTTTTCAGAAGTCTTCTTCGTTGACGAACCTCTCCAAACAAATCAATCGACCTTTATTTACGATTATTGCGGTCATCGTCGGCGTTTGGCTCGGGTACATGCAGTTCCCCTTCCTGAAATACCTGCGTCCAATTGGCGAGTTCTACGTTGCGTTGCTGCAGATTTGCGTTCTACCGTTTCTGATGGCCACAATACCGCTCGCCGTCCGCTCAGCTTTGATGAGTGGAACTGCCAGCGCCGTTACAGGACGCCTGATCGGCTGGCTGATCGCGACAACAGCAATCGTTATGCTGATTTCAATGCTCGCTTCCCTGTGTGTGTTTCACTTCGTCCCCACGGACGAGAATCTTGCACGTCGTATCGGTGCCATGTTTGGTGGCTCGGGGTCGCACATCGATATGGAGTTTGCCCTCAGTCCACAGTCAGTCCGTGGTGAAGGAGGAGCGCACGAAGCAGGATTGATGACGATCATTCCAACCAACATATTCTCCGCGCTGTCTTCGGGTAACAGCCCTCAAGTGATCGTTTTCCTGTTCCTCTTTGGCGCCGGCCTGGTGTTGACCGAGCGCAAGGAAGGCATCTCCGTTTTCACAGCTCTTCGACATATTCAGTCTGCTTGCATCCTGATCTTCGACTGGTTTAACCTTCTGATACCAATTGGCATCGTCGCGTTGATTGCACCCAATATTGCGCTTCTGGGTCCGGACGCTCTTAGCACGCTCGGGCCTTTTGTTCTTGCCTTTCTTGTGACGAGCACCCTACTTGTCACGTTGTCAATGCTTTGCATGTCGATGGCCCTTCGCGTTAGGCCAAAGCAAATCTTCGTGGCATTCATGGCACCGCTGGCATTGGCCGCAGCGACCCGAAACACCCTTCTCTGTGCTCCAACAGCGCTGGAAACGATGACCGATGTGCTACACGCGCCCAAAGAGCCATGTGAACTTTTCATACCAATCGGATTTGCGGTCGTCCGATTTGGCAATATCGTGCATTTCATTGTCGCTGCCTTGTTCGTTGGGAATTTAACCGGGCACACTTTTAGTGGCATTGAAATGTTGCTTCTTGGGACGTTTTCCTTCATAAGCTCGTTCGCGACAATAGGGCTTGCAGGTCTTCCAGGCCTCGTTCCTCTTGCGGCGGTGCTGCGTCCCTTTGGCCTTTCATACGAACTTGCGCTGCCGCTGATGATCATTGCCGACCCCATCATTTCGATGATCCGCGCCGTGATTAACGTCACGTTGAACTGCCAAATTTCCGCTTTGGCGGGGCTCGGTCAAAGTAGGTCTGAAGTTATCCCTGACTAGCCACGCTGTATGTCTGGAAGACTGCTGGCCCCGCAAACTGCGACGACTAATCATGAGGGGAAATCCGTGCAGGCTACCCACATTCAAAGAGAGAAATGTATCCGTATGATGCTGACGAAACTTGCCCGTTGTGTTGCCGTTCTGGTTGTGGCATTGGTGTTCAACGTATTTGCAGCTGCTTCGGTTTTCTCTGGAGAGATCAAGAGTTACGGGGCAACACGCGACCTGAAGGACATCATGGCCGACGGTCGCCTTCGTGTCGCTTTTGCGAATTTTGATATCCCTGGTTTTCGCAAAAAGCTCCCTTCGGGACAGTATGAGGGGCCGGAGTACGAATTGGCAGTGGACATCGCCAAGTCCCTCAACCTTGAGTTGGTAATCGTCAACGGGGGCGACACATTCAATTCGCTTGCTCAAACAGTTGCAGACCTCAAGGCGGACTTAGGAATCAACCGAATGTCCGCAAGCGTCGATCGCGCTCATTTTGTTCGGTTCTCCCAACCCTACGCGAAACTTCGGCATGCCATGGTTTACAACAGAAAATCACTGGCGCAACTTGCGAGAGACGGTAATCTGGAAGACGTCTTTCGCCAGTTTACCGGGCGTATCGGAGTGATCGCAGCGTCGTCCTACGCAGGGTTTGCAAGAGAGAATTTTCCGCACGCCACCATCGTCCAGGTCAAGACATGGGACGCCGGTATTCAGGCGCTAAGAGACGGGACGATCGATACGCTGTACCGCGACGAGTTTGAGGTCAGACGCGTGCTTGAGCGATACCCAGACATGGGAGTCCCGTTTGGATCTGCGATCTTTACCGATAAGATGGACGTTAAAGTGGTCTACATTTGCAACCCCTGCGCCAACCTGCAGCAGATGGTCAACCTATACATTGAGTCCCATTCGCACAGTCTGACACAGGCGATGTCAGTCGATTCGTTGTTACGCAGCGCACGGAAATGAATTTGCGGCTTGCATGTTTTTCAACCCAACGGGAGCGTATAGCGCAGAGTTACAGCCTTCCGTTCATGAGAGGAATAGGAAATTGAAATACGAAGGGATGCGCCACTTTCACTACAGCATTGAAAGTCCTTAGGATCGCAGCTGGTCGGGTGCGGGTGTCCCTTTGGATGATTTCACGACCACACTGCAGTCGTAGGTCCACTGGAAGGAACGACCGCAATCCAGTTTCGGTGTAGCCCTGGATCCCGGATCGAGTCCAGGATGACAAATGGCGGCCCAGGATGACAAATGGCGACCCAGGATGACAAATCTACTCCAGACTGATCTGCTTGCGGTTGTCGCTTGAGACCCGGTCGATCAGCTTGTTGTAGGGGTCGACACCCGCTTCATACGGTTTCTCCTTGACCGTGATCGTCAGCACCGGCTCCTCGCCCTGCAAGCGGCGCTTCTCGCTGAACAGCAGCTTTTCGTCGGCCTCCTTGGCACCGGGGGCTCTGGCAAAGATCGCGATCTCGACCGGCTCGTCGTAGACACGGCTGGTCTCCTTGCCCTTGCCATCGGCTTCCAGCTTGGCCAGGTGCAGCTTCAGCGTCACATCCCATTGGCCATCGGCGCGCTGTTTGGCGCTGGCGTCAACCACTCGGTTGTCGTAGAACACGATCTTTTCGAACAGGTCGGTGATCAGGTCCTGCCTGTCGGCGCCGGCTTCAGCGCGGATGTAGCTGAGCAACTCGCGGCTGGTGGTGTAGGGTGCTGCCTGATAGGCCTTGTCCTGCAGGAAGCGCTGCAGCGCGCGGTTCAGTGCCGCCTCACCCATCTCCTCACGCAAGCGATAGAACACCAGGGCGCCCTTGTTGTAGTGGATATAGGGCTGGTTTTCAACCCGAAACAGCGGCAGCTCTTCAATCTGCTCGCCCCGGCGCGAACGCAGGTACTTGTCGAGTTCCTCCTTGAAGAAGCGGCGCATGTGTTCGCGCCCGTATTCCTTCTCCATCACCATCAGTGCCGAGTACTGCGCCAGCGACTCCACCAGCATCGTGCCGCCCTGCACGTTGGCGCCAATGACCTGATGTGCCCACCACTGGTGCGCCATCTCGTGCGCCGTAACGTAGAACACGTAATCGACGTCCTCGGCCTTGCGCAGATCGGCAATGAAGCCAATCGCCTCCGAGTAGGGAATGGTGTTGGCAAAAGACTGGGCAAATGTGGCATAACGCGGGAACTCCAGAATCCGCACCTGCTTGTGCTGGTAGGGCGTGAAGTTGGCGCTAAAGTAGTCAAGTGATTTCTTCGTGGCCGTGATCATGCGGTCCACGTTGTAGCTGTGCTGGGGGTCAAAGTAGATCTCGATCGGCAGCCCTTTCCAGTCACCCTTGCGCACCTCCCAGCGCGCCGACAGGTAGGCGAAGAAAGGCAGCATCGGGCGGTCCATCTTGTAGTGGAAATAGCGCCGGCCGTCCTTCTCCCAGGTCTTCTGCAGATAGCCCGGCGCCAGCGCGATCTGGTCCGCGCTGGTGGAGACCGTGGTCTCAAAGGCGATCCAGTCGGCCT
>CANNRR010000257.1 GCA_947508055.1 Burkholderiales bacterium | reverse complement strand
TGACCATTAAAAAGCCAACACTTGACACCCAGATGTCCCTGTTGTAGTGGAGCGCTTGATGTGCACCACTATAAGAATCATAGGCTTACGTCATTAACTGATGAACTCGGGTGTCCAGTTTATCGAGCAAGCGCCAGTTTAATGAGCAGCCTTTGCTCTGGACATTACGTTGAACATCATGAAAGACAGTCAGCGAACGGTCAATTGTTGCGTCCACGGACGCCAAGGGATAGGGCTCGTCTGTTTGCATGTCGCAATGGCTGTTGACCGCCACGAAAAGGTGGGGTTCTTTTGGGGCGATGAAACCGACACAGCGCGCCCTGATGCATGGTGCTCGAATTGCGAAAGATCACTTGTGGCGCTCGCAGGCATGTCGAGTGATAAGTGGTTTTCTGACGCCGACTTCAAGGTCTTTTGTGCATCTTGCTGGGATGATGCAAAGCATGTTTGCGGCGGCTTTGAAAGAACATGATGCTCAACAGGTCGGCCCACACGGACACACAGCAGCAGATTGCCGCTGCGCGGCGCTTGCTGTGCGTCGGTGACCTCGGACGTTATGTCTGTTGACCCAATCGATAGGCCGGGCGTATACCTTTCCTTAGTCTGGGAGGATGACGACCTGTTCGAGGTAGAGATTTGTGCGAGTAATGGACGATTTGCAGGCAGAGCGCGCTGCTATACGACAAGAGAGCAAATCACCGAACTGGCGCGCGGTGTCAATGGGTTTCCCAAGTCAACCTCTGACGCGTTCCACTTCACGACACATTCTGGAGACAACTTCTCCTACTTTGGTTTCAACCTCCGATGCGTTGATGGGCGAGGGGGCGTTGTCGTACGCGTGAAAGTTGCCGATATTGTTCGCTTTTCAAACTCACCCGGGACCGACGACATTGTTGAATTTGATTTGGGCGTTGAGCCAGCCTCAATCGACAATTTCGCAAACGAGCTGGTCGCGCTGGCCAAGGCGACAATCGGTGAAAAGCCCGCGATCCTGCATGCAAAAACATAACGATTAAGGATAGATCGCGCGTAGCCGCGATCTGATCCGTTTGTTGGACGAGCCCGGTTCGGGGCGCCACGGGTGACCCACTGCAAATATCTTTTTGCTGCAATCCGAATCGATAGGGGTTGACTGTGCGCAGTCCGTGTTTTTGTCTCTCAAGGTGCGTACCGCGTGCCATTGCAGCACCGGTTTTCTGCACCCGAATAGAGCTGCGTCGATCTTTTGGCCGAACGCATCCATAGCGCGAGGGCGCTTACGTTGCAGACGCTGGTGTGCGGGCTATTGGTTCTGACTGGTCAGGCTTGGCTGACTTGGTGGCGCGGCCATCGTCGGCTGTATTCGCCGTCGTACAACGACCATCAACGCGCCACAACAGCGACACTGCCATTGCGCACGTGGCGTGGCGCTTTCACTTGGCAGCGTCTGCGCCAGTGGCTGGCTGGGTCGCTTGAACACCAGCAACTTCAGCAGCGCAATCAATCGTTTGCTGTTGGGGTGGAGAAACCCAAAGTTGCGCGCACGCCGAAAGCCTTTGGGCAAGACGTGCTGCAACACCAGCCGTAAGAATTCAGCGCCACTGACTGTGCGCATGACGGCCTTCTTGGTGCTGCTGTCGCGCCACCGATAGGTGACTTGGCCGTTCTCGCAGCGAAGAATGTCTTTCTCAGCAATCACGCCCCGGTACAAATAGCGCCCCAGATAAATCAGGGCCTTCTGGCCATTACCCACACCCTTGCAATCGACCACCCAGGTTTGGGGAACGTTGGGCGGCACCGTCAGCCCCTGCGCGTGCAGCGCCGTCAAGAGCTTAGCGCGAAACACCTTGGCCAGTGCCTTGTGGTTGAACAAGTAAGCGTCGCCCCCACGCACTCCTTTCTTGCTGCGGCGCAGACTGCGCCACAAACCCCTCTCGGCATCAAGTGCGGCTGCGGGCATGACCATATGCACGTGCGGGTGAAACGCAAGTTGCCGTGAGTGGGTGTGCAGCACCGCCACAGCGCCGGGCGCGCCCTGCAACTGCTTGTGATTGACGCTGAAGGTGCGCAGCGTATCCCAAGCACACTCCATCAGTGCCGTGTAGCCCAAGCGCTGGTGCTGCCAAATCAGTTCTCTGAGTTCAGCGGGCACAGTGAAGGTAACAAGAAAGTAGTTGCCCGGCACCAGCCGTTGGGTTTGCCGCTCTATCCAGGCTTGGCCTTCATGGTGCTGGCAGTGCGGGCAGTTTCTATGGCCGCACGAATGCGGCACCAAACGCTGCTCACCACAGTCGCCACACTGGGCCAGCATGCGCGGGGCCAGTGTCGTGCGGCAGCGCTTCATGGCATGGAGTGCCTGGCGCAGGCGCTGCGTGGCGCACTGCGGGTATTGTGCCAAGTAGTCGCGCTCAAAGCGTTCGATGATGGAGGCCAGGGTGATCATTTGACGCTGCCCCAGTCCAAGCAAAAGCGCGCCATCAAGGCCTCAATACGCGCGTTGGCCTGTGTGTTGGTATTGTGGGTCAGGTGGGTGTAGCGGGTGGTGGTGAGGATGGAGTGGTGGCCCAGAATTTTCTGCACTTCCAGTAGGTCAACCCCGGACTCGATTAGGTGGGTTGCGTAGCTGTGGCGCAGGCTGTGCGGTGTGATCTTTTTTTTAGGCCGCAGGCAATTGCAACTTGGCGCAAGGTCTTTTGCACGCCACCACGGTCCAGCGGTGTGCGCGCCGCATGTGCACCAGCCAGGCCGCCCAGGCGGTTGGGAAACATCAGTTCTGGATTACGGTGCGTTTGCCAAAAGCGCCGTAGCAGCGACAGCGTGGCCATGGGCAAGGGTACCAGTCTGTCCCGGTTGCCCTTAGAGTCGCGCACATGCACGCGCTGTCGTGCCGCATCAATGTCGCCGACCTTCAAGGCCAGTCCCTCGCTCAGGCGCAAGCCCATGCTGTAAACGGTAAAGAAGAACACCCTGTAGCTTAAAACACGCGTGGCTGCAAATAGGGCCTGAGCCTCCTCGACGGTGACGATGTCGGGCAAGCGTTGCACCTTTGGCGGCTTGATGAAGCTGGGCATGCTCCAGGGCTTGCCCAGCACATGCAGGGTATAGAACTTGAAGCCATACAGGTCGAGTTTGACGGCGCTCCACGAATGCGAGGCGATCAAGTCACTGAAGTAGTCGGTCAGTTGCGCGGCCGAGAGGCTGTCTATTTGGTGATCAAAGTAAGCTCCCATGCGCCGAATGGCTCGGGCATAGGCATCGATGGTTTTGGGCTGCAGGCCTTTGAGCTTGAGGTGCTGCAAGTGGGTGCGGTACGCGCGGCCAAAGCGCTCAGGAAAAGCAGCGGGGTCAAAGCCGCCGGGGTGGGTGGACATGGGCAAACTCCTATTCAGTTGAGGCATCCACATGCCGCACAATTGCGGCATGTGCCAACAGCTTACGAATTCACCGACTGCGCTTCCGCCTCCGCTCCGCGTAGCGGCTTCGTCCAACACCTAATTCATTTTTTGACAACTAGCGTGTTTACCATGAATAGGCGAGGAGATCGGCGAAGCATTGCGTTAGATCAACAATTGTCAGTTCCAGAAGTATTTTCATTTGGCGCCGGCATCCACTATCCACTATCCACGATGTTGCACTTACCGCTGGACCGACCAGTGACTGGCTCTGCATTTTCGTTGACATAGACAATCCTACCCTGATTGCTTCCCACAACCCAGTGCACCCACTCCGGAAAAACTTCCCAAACCGCTCGACGCAATCGACGCGCCTCGACGCCAGCCAGGCCCCACGACAGTCTCGACTGGCGACAGATTGCGACAGGTCGTCGAGTCCGCCGGGAACAGCGAGAAGTTTTCCGCCATGAGCCCGCAAGAACCGCCCCCGGCGGCAAAAGTGGGCCATGGTGCCCCGCGCAGGCCTCGACATGACCGCCCCAATCATGCGGACCCAGCAGCACGACCTGGGGCCACTATGGGCCGACTCGGATGCCTCTCCGCGCCGACCCCTTTTCCACGTCGCCCTGCCGACTACGCTGCAACTGCCGGTGCCACCGCCATCGCTGCCCGAATTGCCGACGAAGCGCCATTGGTAGCATCGTGAAGCGTCTTGGATGACACCCTTATGTACCTGTCCGTGGTAACCGGACTGGCATGAGTAAGCAACTGCTGGATTACATTGATCGAGGTACCCGCATTGGCTAGTGTCGTCGCGAACGTCCGGCGCAATCCATGGATCTTGAAGGTCGGCACACCGGCTTTTATGCGCAGCACATCAAATGGTTTGTTGATGTTCGTGTACTTTCGTCCAGTCTTCGGATTGACCCAAACATATTCCGAATCGCCCTTGGTTGCAAGCTGACTCTGTATTGCCTCGGCGGCCAGGTCCCCCATCGGAATAGACTTCAATCGGCGGCTCTTGGCATTGCTCGCTGGAATGCTGATAGTACGGTTGTCCATGTTGAGGTCCTCCCATTTGACTGACAGCGCTTCCGTCAGGCGCATCCCGCTAGAAAGCATGAAAAGAATCAGGTTGGCAATGACCTTGTTTTTGCTGGCTTGGACCGTCTGGACAAAGCGTTGTAGCTCAGCGTCGGTCAGGAAGTCATTGCTGCGGTTGTCAACGTTGAACATTGGAAAGCGCGACGCCACATTCTTTTCCAGCATGGACCAATCGACTGCCAACGGCAATGCGTGCTTGACGAAACGGATGTGCAGGTCACAGGTTGCGGGAGCCAGCTTCTCGTCGTTGAGCAGAGACATGTGCAGGTTGGACAGCATCAGCCGATTTATTTCGGTCAGCTTCTTGTCGCCGATTACCTTAGAACTTATCCGTAAATAATGTTTTTGCCTAACTTTATCTTTCTGAGTGCCATGATAGCGGCAGCCAAGTGGTTCAGTGCCAGAAAGCTGCGATCG
>CANNRR010000256.1 GCA_947508055.1 Burkholderiales bacterium | reverse complement strand
GGTTGATGATGAAATTGATGTCACCCTGGCGGTACAGAACAACATTCTTGGACCGATGTTTTGCCACCATGATGAAGCCCATGCGCTCGAAGATCGGCTCCAGAAGGCCAGGCGTGGGTGAGGCAAATTCAACAAACTCGAAACCCATCAAGCCCATGGGGTTTTCAAACAAATCAGACAAAACAGTTCTCCACGAAAATTTGTGAAGGCACGATAACCGAAAACAGAATGGCGTGTGATTGGAGGGGACAGGGTCGCCCCCGCATGCGGCGTGCCATGTCAAGAATCAATGTGCCACGGCCAGGTGCCTGGTATTGTCAGAAACGATCATCACCTTGTGCCGCGCCGGGTCATCTTCTTCATCGAGTCCATTGACCATGACCAAAGCGGCGGCGACAAGATGTCGGTCATCTTTATGCACGCGGACGGGAACACGGGACATGAATGCTGCGTCGTTATACCCGGTGACCAAGTGCGCGTTGTTGGTGGCGTGTTGAAACGCCTTGAGCCGTTTGGCTCCTGACTTCGATGCGTCCGGATGCACTTGTGGCCAGTTGCGCAAGAACTCGGCTTCAACGTCACTTGTCCAATAGGCAAAGTAGAGGCCTTCAAGCATCAAGTCAAACAGCACATCTGACAAGCGCGATGGCAAGAGAACGCAGGCGTCCAAGATAGCCAGGGTGCTGCCACCGGGGGAGAGTGGGTGCCGGTCCATCGCTGGCATCTGCTACCGATTCTTGGCAAGCGCCTTGATCCGTCCCACCGCATCTGCTTCAGTGCTTTTATAGGCCCCGGTCTTCTTACCCGCAGCACGCAGGTCAGAAGCCTCGCCCGCTACTTGATGCGCAGTGTGCCACTCCATCACTGCAGCACGAGACACGCGCCGATGACCGCCCGCAGAAACAGTGGCCCCCTTGAGCTTGTTCTGGTCGATCAGCATGGCGACATAGGGTCGGCTATAGCCCAGCAGTTCAGCTGCCTGTGCCGTGCTGATGAGGTCGCTGGCGGTGCCAAGCGTCTTCGGCTTCTCGATACCGACAGTCTGACTCTCAACGTCAACCAAGTGGCGGATCAGTTGCAAGCGGGTATGACGGCTTTGGGGTGTGGCGGCTTCCAGAACCTGATGCAGCGCGCTGGCAACCTGACCCGACAAGGTGCCGGTCATCGACCCGATGGCATCGGCTAAAGGCCTCAGCGGATCGTGGTGGTGTGCACGTGTTTTGCTCAGTGTGGCGGCGGTAGGCATGAGGCCCTCCAAGTAGAACGTTGAATTTGGACCAAGTATAAAACGAAAGTAACGAAAAATACGAATATAGTTTGTATTTGCGCTTGACGATGTGTAATCATTCGATCACATTTCAGCCATGACCAAGAGAATCAAAAGTTCCGAACTACCCGAGTTCGATGCAGCCGAGTACCTGAGCAGCGAAGACGACGTAGCGGCCTACCTCACCACCATTCTTGAAGAGAACGACGCGGCACTGCTGGCGGCTGCGCTCGGCGATATTGCCCGATCGCGGGGCATGACGCAGGTTGCGAAGGATTCCGGTATCACCAGGGAAGCTTTGTACAAGGCGCTTCGGCCCGGCAGCGAACCGCGTTTCGATACAGTCAGCCGTGTTTGCGCAGCCCTTGGTGTGCGTCTGGTCGCGCAGCCGGCGCATGCCTCCGCCTAACTTTTTCTAACCAACTTCAGTCCGATGGCAGTCGAGTCCTAACTCGGGTGTTCAAGGGCTCTGATGTGCCCATAACGGTCATCCGGAGCTTGAGGAGGCGGACGTTCAATTTCCAGCCTAACAACTGCCACGAAGGCTCAAACCGCTCAAATCAAATACGATTGGGAACCTACAACCAGTGCAATACTTGGCATCATGCGGTTGAATTTGCTATCCCGGTGTGCTGGATCTGCTCAAGCGCGAGGCAGGCTGCAAGGTCAGCCCCGTTCGATGCCGCTGTTCAACCTGCTCGCGACCCGTCAAGCCCGCCACTTAACCAGTCCAGAAAGGAATACCTCCATGGCCGACCCACAAGCCGCCACGCTGACCCAACTGCACAATATCCAGTTCAAGACCGGCAAGACGATTGCCCAGTTACACGCCGTGGCCCTGTTCATGGATAAGCCGCTGCGTGAATTGGGCGACAGCGCACCCGCACCCGTGGCCGGGCTTGGCGATCCACTGGACTCCATCTACACCGGCGCGAAGGCTGCATTGCGCCCGCTGCATCACGCTTACGAGCCATGCCGCCTGGGGGCATGTGCCAGTACACGGTGCGCATTTCCGGTCCCGCCGAGATCGACGCACAGTTGCTGGCCTGGATTGAAGCGGCGTACGTCAGCGCGGGTTGATCGCGTGGAGTTCTGACATCCAATTCCGCAAAACTGTTCGGCGGTCTTACTGCCTCCAGCCGGTTGCTGCTTGCACTTTGGCAAGAACCAACTATCGTTTGATGATCACTTGGAGATTGCCAACCATGATTGCATCCAGGGTATTGAAGTTCGCCGTTTTCGTTGTAACTGCAATAGCCCTCCAGGCTTGCGGGGGTGGGGGTGGCGGCGGAAGTGGTTCGCCCAACAACTCCGTCCCTGATGGGGTGGTGGGCACCGGGCCCGGCATCTTGAGTGCGTCGCCCCTCGATCTCTCAACGTTGGTTGCTGCCACGCCGCTCGGTATGCTGGCACCCCCTGGGCACGTGCTACCGACCGACCATGTCTACCTGAGCTTTGTAGACTCAACCTTGCCTCCGAGCAGCCAGGACTGCACTCCGCGCAATGTCTATGCCGCTGGAAGCGGTGTGGTGAGTTTTGTGCTCCAGACAGAGGCCGCTGGTGATACCAAGGTAATGGTCCAGATGACCAAAACCTTTTATTACTACTACGATCACGTGCTGCTTTTACCGGGTGTCAAAGTGGGTAGCAAAGTCAGCGCAGGCGAAAGAATCGCAACGACAACGGGTCGATGCCCCTCTATGGATCTCGGTGTTTATGATCTCGACGTGAACCCACCGGGTTTCCTCAACCCAACGCGATACGGTGAGCTTGGCGCCCATCCTGCATCACCCTACAAGTATTTCACTGAACCTTTGCGTACAAGTTACTACGCCAAGGTCCGTTTGCGCGAGGGGATTCCGATTGACAAAGACGGCAGGCTCGATTGGGGTGCCAAAGGCCGCTTGTCCGGGGATTGGTTCCACACGTCGCTTCCCGCGAATGCGAATTCCGCAGGGCCCGATGGCTGGCCGAAGACGGTGTCTTTCGCATACGACTGGCTTGACCAATCCCCCAAAATATCCATTGGCGGAACCATTGCGAGTCCGTTGGTGCTGTCAATCAGCAAAACGGACCTTGATCCAACCCTGGTGACGCCTGCCAGTGGGGTACAAGCCTACAGGGACACCCCCAGCGGACCGCAGAACCGTGCCGGATGGGTGTTAGTCCAAATGCTAGCGAATGACCGAATCAAGATTGAATACTTCACTGGGGAAATGCGGCCGATAGCCTTTACCGCGGCAGCACAGGAGTTCATCCGGTAGTGGTTTGTTGCTGCGGCAATGCAATTTGCAGTTGAAAAGTTTGGTCACCTGGGCTGAAGTCCAGTCGGCACGAAGTCTCTGGTGGCTCACTACTTCGAATATCGGCCAGGATGCGACGCACGGCTGAGTAGCTGCCACTCCAGCCCTGTTCGCGCTGCAAAGCGGCAAAGATGGCGACACCCGAGACGCCTTGTGCGGCCCAGCTTTGAATGCGTTCGCGTTGTGCTGCCAGGCTGGAGACGGTGGTGCTGGCAACGACACCTTGATTGGTGGGCGCGGCAACGACTTGCTCGATGGCGGAGACGGAACCGACAGCGCCCTGTGGTACGGACAGGCGGCCAACTTTGAAGTCAGAATCGTGACCACTGGCACGACGAAGGATGTAGCGCTGGTCGATACCTCCAGCGGCGAGATGGACATCATCCGCAATATCGAGCAGCTGCAGATTGGCGGTGTCAGCTTTGATTCGACCACGCTGGAGTCGGTGGTCAATGTGGAGGCGTATCTGGCTACCCACACCGATCATCATCTGGCGGTGGTCCTGGTGGGGCTGGCGCAATGACGCTTGACTTGGGGAAGACCGACACGGGTCCGCGATATTTATGAGTTCAGCGTCCGCCGCTGATTGCCGATCCCTGACCGTGACCAGCGTGTGCCCGGAGTTGAAATAGACCACCGGAAAGCCGACGGTGGCGAAGACCCGCAACTGGTCGATTTGAGGCGCTCACTTTGATCGACGGGACGCCACATAACCGACCTTGACGCAGCTGAGCGAACGACCGGTTTGGCGCAGGTTGATTGAAAATATTGGATCTGCTATCGCGGCGCCCCCGCCGGTAACCACGCCAAACCCAATGTCGAATCCGCCTGCAACGCTAGCGCCCTACTGCTCTAACGTGTGTTCGCAATGTTCCCAGGGCTGCACATTGCACCCACAGTGAGGCGCCACGACAGTTGGTCCAGTGATGACGCCCGCAGATAGTGTTGCCGGAACCTTTCCGGTTTTCGCTGATTGAGGTGTGGCACCACTGCTGGACCCTTCAATTGCAGCCTTCAGGTCCGGAATCCATGGCGTGAACGGAGTCAAGTCCACATCCTTGACGTACCAAATCTTCTTCGCGGGATCCCAGCGGGCACCAAGTGCTTTGGCGGCGTCCTTCTCGGCGTACGGGACTTTCAAATCTATTCTCATGGGTGAATTATCCGTGTCGGTCGGACATGGCGATCGCTGGCGAACTGTTGGCGACCATCGGCACAGGCAACGATCTCGGAATCTGCCAAAGGTGGCCAAAGGAAATTGTAGAAAGCCGACCCAGAAAGTAGAAACGCCCCAGAACCCGAAAAGGGCGCTAGGGCGCATGTGCACTGGTGGTG
>CANNRR010000255.1 GCA_947508055.1 Burkholderiales bacterium | reverse complement strand
CGCATTGATGTAACTGATCCAAAACTGTCCCTGCTGTTGATTGGCTTCGAGAGCTGCTTTCAGAAATGGGAGCGCTGCCTCGGGTTTGCCAACACCAACAGCTAGCACGCCCAGATTGTGATTGGCATCCGGATGCTTGGGCTGTGTCTCCAGGATCGCCCGATAAAGCCGTTCAGCATCCTGAAGCTTTCCTGACTTGTGGGCTTCGATTGCCTGTGTCAGTGCTTGATCGATTGTTAAATCCATCGAATGAGTCTATCTCACCATCACCGCGTCACTCCGCATCACAATAGCTGTCGCCTTGATAGCACCAAGAACCACGGGGGCGGCGATGACGGCAAATTTTATATTTCTTGACCGGTATGAGCATTGGCTCGCGACAGCATTTGCTTGACTGACTTGTAAACCGCGTTTTAGGGAACATTACACGCTGTAAACATTAGCGTGCTTGAGTTTTCTTTTATCGCGGAAAAACCAATAATTCCCTCACTGGTTCTGCTGAACCTGGGGAGAAATCAGATGGCAGTTTTTGGCTATGTTCGGGTGTCCACGGTCTTGCAGGCACGTGAAGGTGAAAGTTTGGAAGCTCAGCGGCGGCAAGTTGTCAGCTACGCTGCCAGCAAGGGGCTGGAACTGGCGGACGGCAACGTGTTTGTGGAAGCCGGCGTCAGCGGCAGCGTTGAGTTCGAAATGCGACCCGAGGGCAAACGCCTTGTCGATCAGGTGGATGCTGGTGACATGATCGTCTTTCCAAAGCTCGACAGAGCATTTCGTAATACCCGGGACGCGCTCAACGTCCTACATCAGATGAAGGCGAAGGGAGTCCATATCCACTTCATTGATCTTGGTGGCGACGTCACCGGGAACGGCATCGGTGCTATCGTCTTCACCATCCTTGCGGCGTTCGCAACGTTTGAGCGCGAACGTATCGCCACCAGAATCCGGGAAGTCAAGCAATTGAAGAAGTCGCAGGGAAAGTTTACTGGCGGCAAACGCGCCTTTGGCTACGACGTTGTGGATTGCGTGAAGGTGCCACGCGCCGATGAACAGCGGGTAATTCAGAGGATGATTGCAAAACGTACCGAGGGCGCGAGCTACAGGAGCATCGAGACCTGGCTGGCGGAAAGTGAAAATGTGAAACTCTCATTTATGGGTGTTCGGGATGTTCTTTCAAAAGCGTCAACTCCAGCGGCGGTGACTCGTGGCTGAAACGTTGCATATCTACACACGCGTGTCCACGGTCGCACAGGCAGATGATGGGCTGTCGCTTGATGTGCAACGAGACATTGGAATGGAGCGCGCCAAGAACCTTGGATTCGAATTCAAGCTGTGGAATGAAGGTGGACGTTCGTCAAACCATGAAGAGATCGACAAGCGCCCCGTCCTCTCGCAAGTCTATGACGGTATTCGGAAGGGGGTGATCAAACACCTCTTTGTGTATGACCAGTCGCGCCTGTCGCGTAACGATAACGTCTCTTCAATATTCCGGTACGAGTGCAATAAGCAGGGCGTGACCCTTTACAACAAGGAAGGCAAGTATGACCTCGGCAACCCTCAGGATCAGTTTCTTAAGCAGATCTTGGATGCTGTTGGTCAGTTCGACAACGCCCAACGGACTGAGCGCACACGGCTTGGAAAGGTTGGAAGAATTCGACAGGGAAACTGGATGGGTGGACCGCCACCGTTTGGCTATGAAATTAGAGACAAGAGATTGATCATCGAGGCGGTTGAGGCGAAGTGGGTGAACAGAATATTCGAGATGTATGCCAATCGAATTTCAACAATGGACATCAAGATAGAACTCGATGCCAATGGCGTCTCTCCGCGGCGAAAACTTGGGACTTGGTCTATCGGTTCGCTGCAGGCGTTGATGCGCAACACCCATTACATCGGGTTCTGGCATTACAAAGATGCCAAATCAGGTGAAGTGATGAAGGTGGACTGTCCGCGAATACTGTCAACCGAGCTCTGGTCCAGAGTGAAAGAAATGCGTGACTTCTACGCGGCGCGCCGGAGTGACAACGGAGTCAAACATTTCTACATGCTGAAGAGGGTTTTGCGCTGCGGTCACTGTGGCTCATGGTTGTCCGGCATCTACTCGGATCAACAGTCGAAAAATCATTATTACTGCCCAAAAAAGGAACGGGCTTGGACGAAAAAGCCGATAAACCAAGAGGACAAGTGGGAGCGGGGACGAGTCTGTGGGATGACAAGATCTCTCAACATCCATGACACCGATGAATTGGTGTGGAATACGGTTGTGGATGTTCTGTCTCGGAGCAAGATTGCCAGAAACGATGTCAAGGTGGCGTTGCTTGGTGATAGTGTTGGGAACTCGCTCAGCTACGAAGTGGAACTGAATGCTGCAAAGGCTAAGCTAAAGAAGCTAAAGAAATATTTGTTCGTACTGTCTGATGCTCTGATCAAGGTTGAGACAGAACGGTTGCTGCAACAACTTAGCCCCGAGCAGTATCCAATAGTCAAGGCAAATATTTCTGACGAAAAAATCAAGATTGAATCGGAAGTTGAGCGGATCGAGAATGAAATTGCGGGTGCCAATCGACAGAAGAAGTGGATCGACTGGGTTGCCAAGTTTCAAAGCAAGATTGACGGCTACAAAAAATTCTCACCGGAGCAGAAGAAAGAGTTCCTGACGGGGCTGGTCACTGTGATTGACGTGCACATGATTGACTCGCAGACTCATTGGCTGGATGTGGAGTTCAAGATTCCGTTGGTAGATGACCAACTTGTCTACGTCGATCCAGCCAAAAGATCACGCGGGGCTATGGTTGTGCCCGGCGTGAACTCTTTGATGATCGAACACACGTCAAGACCCTACTCAAAAAAAAACGCATCAACTTAGGTTGTTCAAAAGGTAAAACCGACATTGATCCGTCACGGTGGAGTAATTTCGGTAAGCCGCTGGAACCGAGTCGCTCCGAAGCGCAAGCCTGCTGGAACCAAATTTCTGGATCGACATGAAATGAAGAAGTTCCCCGAGCATCCTGCCAGCCCAGAGCGAATCTGTTGGGGTTGTGATCTGTACTGCGCGGTGGATTCAATGAAGTGCGGCAATGGATCCGACCGTACGCAGCACCCGTTTGAGCTTTTTGGAGAAGACTGGCGCGATTGGGGGCACGACTTTATCGCAGTGGCGAAAGTCCCGGCCGAGGTTGCCGACAAGAAAGAGTTGTGACCCTCGGGCCGCGGCACTTCGGGACTCAGGCCGACATGGTGCTCGACTCCGTTCGTGTCCCCGGCCTTCGGCCTCCTCCATGACCTCACTGCGCAGAGCGCCACGCCGTCCCGAGTCAAGCCATGTTGTGGGTACGCAAGGGTAGGGGCATCTGACTACACTGATTTGCTGGGCACAGCGGACGCTTGGGTCATCGAGAGCATTGGACAAGACTTTCCGAACGACTGTCCTCGGCATGTGACCCAGGCCAGTGCGGTCTATCGGGAACCAAGATCCGAGATTGAGTCGCTCCAGGTGGCACGGGTGAAATTTCTTGCCAACACCAGCAAGAGTGCCACACCCTAGCGAAATGATCTGACTTCAGTCACGCCAGTAGTGCGTCCAGACCTTCTGTCAGTTTATTGAGCGGCGGCATCACGTTGGCCGCCAGACCCGGGGTCTGGGCGGCAATGGTCGAAACCCAGCTGGGGTCTTTGCCCAGTCGTTTGCCAACAGCGCTCGGGTAAGTCGCCAGCACCTCCTGCTCTGTCATTTCCAGAACCTCCGTGCGCGCCCGCCAGGCTCCCAAATGGACGCAGGCAGCGGTCTCCAGGAACTCGCCGCTCGCCATGGGTTGCGCAAACTCGCGCAGGGCCTGAATCAGGGGCGGCGGAAACTTCCAGATCTCGGCCAGCGCAGCCGAGACTTCACCATAGTGAAACCCAAGCGTATTCTTCTCGAGTTCAGCGCGGTCAGCGTGCAGCACGCCAAGCTGCTTGTCCAACTGCGCCATCACGGCTGGCATTCCAGCATGCATCTGCAACTGGCCGATACCGTGAAACAGGCCCAGAGTGAAAACAAGGTCGGAATTTGCGACCGTGCTACCTGCCAGCCAACGAGCGGCGCAGGCCGTGTAGAGGTTGTAGCGCCAAAACTGTGTCAGGTTCATGCCTGGGGTGTTGCGAAAGGCGGCGACCATGCCATGGCCCAGCACCAGGTTGCGCACCATCACCCAGCCCAACATGCGCAAGGCGTCGTCGACGGTGCCGATGGCCCGCGAAAAGTTGAAATAGGCCGAGTTTGCCAAGCGCAGTAGCTTGGCGCTGAGCACAGGATCTGCGCTGATCTGGTGTGCAATCTCATCGACTGAGACGTCCTCAGATGCAAAGCTTTCGATCAATCGCTGGGTGACCTTCGGTACTGTTGGCAGCTTGACGGGTTGATCCAGCAGGTCGGTGAGTTTCATAAAGTTTCTCTCCCTCTTGTCCGATTTTCGTTCTCACGACCGCAGTTCAACATCCTGGTCTCGGTTGCGCGTCAGCATCAGCTAACGTTACCGGGGCACCAGTGTAGCTCGATTCAAATAGCAGGTAGCTGGCCAATGCCGCAGCTTTGACATGCAGCGCCAGGTACCGCGCTTGCGGGCTCAGCCTGCTTGCTTTGAATCTGCTCTAATGTTTTCGCAGGAATAGTATGGAACGCGCAGAATGACTGTTGAGATGATGCAAGAGATGAATACAGCACGGATGGACCAGGAATTTGCTCTCGTCAGTGATTTGATTGGCCGGCATGCGATGGACGATCCGCAACGCCGTGCGCTGGTGCAAGGCCAGCGTCAGCTGGACTACGGCGCGCTGGACGCACTGATGGACCGCGCTGCAGCGGCGCTGCAGCGCGATGGCCTGCAGGTTGGCGACACGATTGCCATTTGCGCCGAGATGTCGATCGAGTACGCT
>CANNRR010000254.1 GCA_947508055.1 Burkholderiales bacterium | reverse complement strand
CGATCAGTGCATCAATTGGTGACTGTGCAAAGCGGCGATTTTGACTTGCCGCTGGCTAGGCCTGCGCCCGACGCACCCGTCGCAGCGCTCTGGGTTCTGCTTACGGCGCATTTTCATGGTGAACCTGCCACGCGGGCGAGAAATCTCGGGTTTGCATGGGGTTCGAAGCCTGTTCCAGGGTGCGATACTGCGGCTCGTGCGGTTGTATGGCCTATCCGTGACGCTACACCTTTGATAGCTGCTTTCGCACGTTCCATGAGGGCTAGAGGCTTATTCCATGCTCAAAGTAAGGCGCTTGCCCATGGCTTGTGCCAAGTCTGCCCGCCCAGCAATCTCTTGGCGAATTTTTCCGAACCCAATGTGCCCAACCTCCAGTCGGTGCTTGGAGCCGTTGGCCTTGTTGGGCTTGCACAGCGGGCATCCAGCGCGGCTGTTTTTGGGGCGTTTGCGTTTATGGTTCATGCGGCCCCCAGCTCACCCATGAGCCCGATCTAACCCCTTCAGCGCAAGCCCCACCACGCGGGGGATAGGTCGCGCCCCCGAGCTGTACTGACTAACTGCCCGGCGCGACAGTCCCAGCGCAGCCGACACGGTGGACAAAGACATGCTATTGCGCTCCATCCATGCGCGGAAGTCCGCCACAGGGTAAGCCTCGCCGCTTTGCTCCTTGCCCATTTGGTACAGCCGCTCAGAAGCCATGGACAGGCCGCCCGCCCACTCAACCGTCCAGCCAAAGTCCACCACCTGTGCACTGGCAAACACGGCTGGGTCACGCAGCGCATCAAAGCCGGGCACACCCGCCATGGGCTCAGCCAGGCTCACGCGGTAGCTCTTGCCGCTGGTCAGCTCGATCAACAGCGCATCCGGCGTTTGCGCTGTGACGCTTTTCATTTTGTCGGGGGTTGCCATTTCAGCTCCTTACGCTTTGGGGTTGCATTTATTCCATTCGACTGTGACCGCAGGGCCATTGACGGAAATCCAATTCTTCGCCTCAGCCATCACTGCAGCGGGCACGCCGCTATTCAAAACCGTGCCATTCAGATAAACGATGGCTTTACCGTCGGTATGCAAAACATGGGCATGAACGGGCGGGTGCTCAAAACCGTTAGCCCGGATGGTGAATTTGCCTGCTTTGTAAATCGTGCCCCTGGGTTGAATTATAGGGAAGAATATTCCCTAGCACATTCTATTTTTTCAGCATCTCCCCAGTGAAGCGACTGCGCTACTTCATGCAGCGTGACGGGGCAGTACTGAACATGGTGCTGCGTATTTTTCTGCGGGTCATTGCGCAAAGCCTACCTGCCAACTGCCCCGGTGCGGCAAGTGCGGACAAGGCGGCCCTGCACATTGGCGCGGTGGCCTTTATCCACCGGTTCGTCTCCAGCCTGAACGGCCATGTGCATTTTCATGTTTGTGTGGTCGCATCCTGCGCGCCTTCGTGGGCCGGGGACTGATCGAGAAGGCAGATGCCAAAGAGATGCTGGGCTACCAGCACAGCGGCTTTTCGGTGGACGCCGGTGTCTGCATTGAGGCACACGACCGCGCCGCACTGGAGCGGCTGCTGCGCTACTGCGCCCGCTCACCGTTTGCCATGGACCGCTTGCGCAAAGAGGGTACCGCCCTGGTGTACCGCTGCGCACCCATCGGCACCGGTACTTTGGTGTGCTGGCACCGAATTCGCCGAACAGGGCTGCGGTTACGGCGCTGGCTGCACCGGCCAAGCAAGTCGTGGTGCAGATCAGGAATCACGCTGTAGTGAGAGTCACGAAGGTTTTTGCGGAGGGGTGGTGGCCAATCAAAGGTGCGATATTGGCCTTGAGGCGGTTGAAACGCTTATCCGCACCAATTTAGAATTCGTCCCTCGTTTTGACTGTTTGATGGAGCCGTCGTGAATCAATCCGCCGGAATGTCTGAAAGTCACAAGTTGACAAATTTACCTCTGAAGTCCAATGCTGCGCCGTGAATTCCTTCGCTTGACCGGCGGAACCTGTCTTGTCCACGCTGGCATGGTTGTGGCACAAACGCAGCCCCAACCCGAAGAGGGACTGGATACCTTAGCGCGTCGTACCGGGCGTCGTTTTGGATTCGCCGTGCAACCCAGCCATGCTGACAAGGAGCCGGTGCGCAGCTTGTTGCAGCAGCACGCCGGTGTCATCACTGCGGAACTGGCCATGAAGTGGAACATCATGTCCAACTTATTGGGCGCGCCCGACTACCGCGCTGCGGATCAGGTGGGGGCATTGGCCAGCAGTTTGGGTGCAGCGCTGCGTGGTCATACCCTGGCATGGCATCAATCCACCCCCGCGTATTTAACAAACGCCGCACCGGAGCAGTTTGTTACCGCACAGACGGCGCATTTGCAGGCCCTGATGCAGCGCTTTAAGGGCCGAATCCACACCTGGGATGTACTCAACGAGGTGATTGATGCCGCAGCAGCAGACCACCAGGGCATGCGGCAATCGGTGTTGTCTAGGCTATGGGGAACGGACCGCTACCCTGCGCTGTTTGAGTTGGCCCGCGCTGCCGACCCTAGCGCGAAGCTGGCCTACAACGACTATGGCATGGAGCAAGACGAGCCTTGGTGTGAAGCGCGGCGCAGCGTCTTGCTGCGCATGCTGGAAGCCTGGGTCAAACGTGGCACCCCCATTGATGTCATGGGATTGCAGGCGCATTTGGATTTGTCGCGTCGTTTCTCCGCGCAAAAGCTATTGCGTTTCTTTAATGATTTGCAGGCCTTTGGCTTGAGCATCCAGATCACCGAGTTGGATGTGCGCGATGCGTCCAACCCAGGCGGAGTGGCGGCCCGGGACGAGGCCGTGGCGGCGCTATATAAAGACTTTATGGACGCCTGTTTGAGTCACCCGGCCGTTGAAATGGTGGTGATGTGGAATGTGACGGACGGTGACAGTTGGATCAACCGCTGGAACCAAGGCCAGCGCCGCACCGACGGCTTGCCCCAGCGGCCTTTGTTGTTTGACGCGCAAGGTTTGGCCAAACCCGCGTTTCACACGGTTACCGCCAGTCTGGGGGACGCGACTGTGAAATTTGATATGAAAAAAGCCAGCAACGGCTAAAGATTTCTCAAGATAGACCGCATCACCCGCAAAGCTCAGTGCCCTGCGCATCGGGCGAGCGGTTGAATTGTGTGCCAAATAGGGCTGTAGCCCGCGTGGAATGTGCGCAAGCAGCTATGAAATACGTAGCATATAGTGCGCGATTTGGAGTTTGCTCAGGGTTTGAGTGCGGGCTGCTGCCAGCCGGGCACGTTCACCGCGTAGCGCGTGGCTTTGCCCACGCCTTCCACGCGCAGCAAGCCGTGGGCCAACAGGTCGGCCAAATCGCGCGTGGCGGTGGCTTTGGAGGTGCCGGTGATCTTGGCGTATTTCTCATTCGTCATGCCACCCAAAAAACCACCGCCCGAGCCCACATGCCCGGCTTCCAACAGGCGCTCCAGCACCTTGCGCTGGCGTTCATTGGTTTGGCACTGTGCCGCCCGCAGCCGGAACTGCGCTTTGTCGGTGGCATCTCGCACCACGACTTGGCTGGTCATGCACGCGCGGGTAAACGCCTGCACAAACCACAGCACCCAGGGGGTTACGTCGATTCCGGTGGCCTCGTGGGCAATGCCGCGCAAGCGCTGTGCGTGGTTGAGCGCGTCGTAGTAGGCGGCGCGGGTTTTGAGCATCTGGCGGGCCATGCCATACACCCGCACCAGCGCCGGGTTGGCTTGCGGGTCTTGTGCGTGCATGTCTTGGGCCAGGGCCATGTCGGCCAAGGCGCGGCCCAGGCGGCCGTTGCCGTCTTCAAACGGGTGGATGGACTCAAACCACAGGTGTACCAGTGCCGCCCGTGCAATGCCATTCACCGCCGCACCTGCTGTGGCCCTGCCGGTGGGCCGGGTGCGTTCAAACCATTCCAAGAAACGATCCATGTGCGCAGCCACCTGCGCAGAGGGCGGGGCCTCGTAGTGCACCACCTCGCGCGCCAGTGCCCCACTGACGATTTGCATGGCATTGCCGTGGTGGCGCATGCGCCCCACGGCAATGCGCGTGATGCCTGACGTGCCACCAGGAAACAGTGCCGACTGCCAGCGGCACAGCCGGTCCAAGTCCAGCGCCGCGCTGTGGTTGGCCAGTGCGTCTTGCATTACCTGCACCAAGCCTTCCACAGACCGATCCGGACCCGGCGCATCGGCCAAATGCAGCCGATGCGCCACGGACGAGCGCAAGGATTGCCCCGCGTCAGCTTCTTGATCGTCACGTCTTGCGCCTTATCGTTCGCAAGACGCAGGTTCCAGCGCGTCTTTGCCCAAGAGCAGCTGTGGCCCCACGCGGCCCGCTGGGACAAAGAGCACCATTTCCCCAAAGACGCGAACCAGGGGCTGGCCGCGCTGGGGGCTTACGGTATTTGTGTGCCGGAGGAGTATGGCGGTGCCAATCTGGACTACGTCACGCTGGCGCTGGTGCTGGAAGAAATCGCGGCGGGGGACGGCGGCACCAGCACGGCGATCAGCGTGACCAACTGCCCGGTCAACGCGATTTTGATGAAATACGGCACTGCTGCGCAAAAGAAGCATTGGCTCACCAAGCTGGCGCGCGGTGAAATGCTGGGCGCCTTTTGCCTGACCGAAACGCATGTGGGCTCAGATGCTTCGTTACCGGTGATCGTCGCGCAGATACTGCGCAAGTCCTTGATGCGCAAAGGTCAGGTTGCCTTTGATGCGGTGATGGAAAAAATTGGCCCATGGTCGATTGCTGCCTTGCTGCTCACGCTGGTGCTGCTGTTTGCATTCCAGGGCGAAGCAATCTTGAAGCAACCGCTGATCATTGGTCTGCTCGCCGTGCCGATTTTGATTCAGGTGTTTTTCAACTCGGCGCTGGCCTATTGGCTCAACCGCGCGGTGGGTGAGAAGCACAACATT
>CANNRR010000253.1 GCA_947508055.1 Burkholderiales bacterium | reverse complement strand
TGGCAAAACGAAAGCGGTGATGCTGGGTGGACTGGCCCACAGCGCGAAGCGCAGTTCAATAAAAAAACAGGCCGCCCAGCATGACCGCGCTGCTCGCCAACGCCACGCGACAGCTTCGTGGTGCCTGGCCATTGCGGTACTCCGCATTGGCCACTGACCAAAGCTACAGACTCACGAAAACGGAAAGCGGTGATGTTGGGTGCGCTGCCACCAGCGCAAAGCGCCGTTTAGCAGGCAACGTGCCCGGCATGACCGCGCTGGTGGAGGCCGCAGACACATATCGAGCGCCGAAGGTTCGTCACTGCCTTCCGCCGTCGCGGTAGCTAATCAAGCCCTTGCGCAGCACTATTTATATGCCAAATAGGCCGCTAGCCCCCGTAGAACGTGCGCAAGCAGCTATCAATAACATAGCAAGCTGCAAATCTATGTCATCAGAAATGGCGAGTAGTCCCTCGCCCTGTCTGCCGCTTCACGCCCACATCACCCAGCAAGCGAGCCAAATCCCTCTGTTTGAGATTCCGACGCGGCCATCGAATTCGGAAAATCGTCTTACATCCGCCCTTACATCAAGCACCCAAGAAAAAAGCCTGCTATCTTTTAAATAGCAGGCTTTCCTTATTTCATATGGGGTGGCTGATGGGGCTCGAACCCACGACAACAGGAATCACAATCCTGGACTCTACCAACTGAGCTACAGCCACCGTAAGTATTTCATTATAGCGGCTGTTTGGTCTATTCCGACATGCCTTGGAGTGCCAATGCCGTTCCGGTTGGGCGCGGCTTTTTGATCTGAACTTTGAATCGCTCAGTCAACATTTTGTAATATGCCTGATACTCAGCATTTGCAACCCACTGGGCATATTGCTTGCGCTCCTGTTCGACCGTAGCCGAAACAGGCGCGTTGCGAGTCATCACCTTGTTGATGCGCGCCACCGTGTAACCCTGCGGTCCCATATCAATGCCGACCCATGCCGGCAGAATCGACGCGTCGGCCAGTAGGACTGCATCAAGCACCTGCGCAGGAACAATTTGGGCACCCTCGCGGGTCACCACTACTGACGCAGGTAGATTGATCGGCGGCGTAGTTTTCCAGTTAGCGAGCTTTTCAACGGCCTCTTTCTTTGCCATCTCCGCTGACTGAGCCGCAACCAAGCGATTCTTTACACTCGAAGCGACCTCGGTCAGGGGACGCGTCCTAGCAGCAGCGTATAGGGTGATACGTGCTGCAGCCAACTGATTAACAGCGACTTCAATCGCTTCCGTGTTGCGCTTTTTCTCCAAAGAATCCGGGCTGAAAATGGCAGCTAGAAACTTCGGATTCGCAAGTACGCCTTTGCTGCCAGGGATGGTGTGGCGTTGCAAATCAGACGCGGTTTTGACTTCCAACTTCAAACGCTCGGCAACTGGTTTCAGGCTATCCGACTGCTCGTACACGCCATTGGTAAACGCTTCAGCCGTCTCAGCAAACTTGCGCTGGGCTTGTTGCGTCTTCAAATCCGTTTCAATAAGCGGTAGCAGTTCTTCAAAACTGCGCTGTTTGGGTGCCTTGATATCCGTAACTTTGATGACATGAAAACCGAAATCGGATTCAATCACGTCGCTGATGTCGCCTTTTCTTAGCGCAAACGCCGCGTCTTCAAAGGGCTTGACCATGGCACCACGCCCAAAATAGTCCAAGTCACCGCCATTGACCGCTGAACCCGCATCCTGAGAGCTCCTTCGCGCCACATCCGCAAAGTTGTCCGGTGTTTTACGAACTTGCTCCATCAACGTAATCGCACGATCACGCGCCTTCTTGCGGTCATCGACCGGCATGTCCTTGGGTGCGTTGATCAGAATGTGGCTGGCCCGACGCTCCTCCTTGCCGCTCAATCGACTCACGTTTTGTTCGTAATAGGTTTTCACGTCCTGCTCGTTAAGCACTATGGATTTTTTGACGGTATCGAGATCCAGTACCACATACTCAATGTTGGCGGTCTCTGGCGCCTGAAACAGCGCAGAGTTGGCCTGGTAATAGGTCTCGATTTCAGCCTCGCCAGGATTAACCTTGGCGGCGTAGTCCGATGGGTTGAATCGCGAGAGTTGCACTTCACGGCGCTCGTAAAACGCGTTCAGGGACACTTCAGCAAGCGTCGCGGGCGAAAAGCCGGTTGAGAGCAGACCCGCTTCGACCTGCCGCTGCGACAGTTGACCGCGAACGCGCGCTTCAAAGCCATCAGTGGTCAGCCCCTGGTTCGCAGCCAATTGGCGGTAGCGTTCAATGTCAATCGTGCCGTCCGGGCGACGCAGCGACGCAATGGTCGGACTTTGCTGCAACTCACGCGCCAACCGTGCGTCTGATGTGCTCAAACGCGAGTCCTGCACCGCTTCCAACAACACGCGTTCGCGTACCAAACGCTCCAGCGTGACGTATCTCGCTTCAGGCGAATCTATCATTTTGGCATCCATATTCGGTACCGTTGCGCGCAAGCGGTCCGCCTCAGACTTGTGCGCCGCGTCCCATTCACCCTGCGTGATGCTGTGGCTGCCAACGGTGGCAACAGCGTCGCCGCCGGCTCTGATGCTCTTGAATCCATCCACACCAACCAATACAAATGCGGGAATGATCATCAAGAACATGAGGAACATCATGACCTTCGTGTGCTTGCGAACAAATTCAAACATGCGCTATCTCTCCATGAAAAAAGAAAAAGACGAACAACACTGTCCGCCTTCGCTCGCGGTGGCGGTAAGTGATGACGGGCTCGAACCGCCGACCTACACCGTGTAAAGGCGAAAAACCAAAACACCCATCCCCAAGGAAACCCCAGCTTTCACTGGTGAAATCAGGACCAACTTTTGCCATTGCTTGCGAAAAAGTGCCGTTGCAAACTAGAAGTTGCACCTACGGTGAACTTAAGTTGCACCGGCATAAGCAGTGACAAAGTCAATGACAGACGCGATTGTACCGGTGGCGCGTTCCAGCATTTCCCAGACTGCATAGGCTCGGGACCCCATACTTTTGCGGGTTCAGCCAAACGCTTCACGGATCTTTTACGTCCAGATAAGACGCGGTCAGTGTGTGCACATTGGACCCGCTGGCACCAACACCCTCAAACAAGTCGAGGAACAGGTCAAAAATGTCCTTTTGGAACCGGCAAAAGCCTCCGAGAAGAAATCGGGAGCAGCCAACAACCTGGGCGAGTAGCAGCAACGAATCGAGGGGACTACACCGGGTTCGCGGGTGGGTACGCGCGATCGCGTGTGCGACCGTGCAAAGGTCATCAGCGCCAAGGGGCCTAAAAGCCCTCTGGTGCCGCGCAATTTGATCAAGGATTATCCTTGCTGTGGTTAACAGCGGCTTGGACATCCATCTAAAACGTAAACCTGGCAATCCGAGTCAGTCGCTCACACGTCAACCTACGGACGAAGTCTTGCCGGAAACATAGAATCCAGTGCCTCCAGCCCCGAACGATGGTGCACCTTTCACAAATGAACTTTGAATACCTTGCCGAACTGACGATGTTCCATGTCTACCGCCTGGCAGGCTATGCGCTATTGAACCTGGCCGATGATGCGGCCATGTTGGCGTTCATGTTCTGCTGAGATGAAAAAGTTCCCAAACGACCCCGCCAACCCCCACCGCCTGTGCTGGGGCTGCGACAAATACTGCCCAGCGGACTCCATGCGGTGCGGCAACGGTTCCGACCGTACGCAGCACCCGGCTGAGCTGTTCGGCGAGAACTGGCGTGCAATGGGTAGTGACTATGAGACTGACGAGGAAAAGGCGCCACCCCCGTCGTCAGGCTGACTGAGCCTTGTTGTAGGAGTTGAGCAAGAGGTTGGCTGCGGTGATTGCAGTACCGGCAGGCCAAGCATAAAGCGCGAATAGGTTGGAGTATTGCCCTCATTGCGAGACCTCACGCTCGCATCGCTGAACTATATTCAGGATGTAACTCCAGAGGGCCGCACGAGCGGATTCAGGGCTCCGATTAGTCGGGGCCTTTTTTTTGCCAACGTTTTTGACGAGTCGGCCGAGCAGTGCATCATCTTTGGGGTTTCATACATAATGATCAACGAGGCCCTTCCATGAAAAGAGAACAACTGCAGTCCGAGCTAGACACCCTGGTGGCCACACAGGCAGGTCTAATGGCAATAGTCGGCTCGCTCATGGCAACACACCCCCAGTACGAGAGGTTTCAGCTTCACCTGACCGGACTCTTGGAGATCTTGTTGAACGGAGCGGCCGGAATAACTTTTACTGAGGTGCAGCGTCAGCAGGCGCGGGAGTTTGTAGAGACGTTGCAGCAACTACGCAAAGCGCCGCCAAAAATTGATCCACTCCAATCACTGCTGGAACTATAGAGAAGACTCTAGTGGTCGGCCGGCACTGAGGTGCCAACTCCCTTGGGTATGGCGTCGAACTGGGTCGGCCTTTGCGGCCCCTGGCACCGAACACACCATTTCATGGTGTCGGTGCCCGTAGCTACGTTGGCCTGTTGTCCGTACAGTAATCCGCTGGACCCTGAGACGCTGCCATATTACACACTTACTGCATTTGGTTAGCACCCCGACGCACTTACAGTGCACTTAAGCAGAACAAAGAAAAAGGGTCCTACAGCGATGAAGGACCCTTTTTCCATTGGAGAGGGGTGGTGAGTGATGACGGGCTCGAACCGCCGACCTACGCCGTGTAAAGGCGCCGCTCTACCAACTGAGCTAATCACCCCGCCTTAAACCAAAATCAATTCAGTGCATCTTTCAATGCCTTGCCGGGACGGAACTTCGGAACCTTGGCAGCCTTGATTTTAATCGCAGCGCCCGTTCGGGGATTACGGCCTGTTCGCGCAGCCCGTTTACCGACAGCAAATGTACCAAAACCAACCAAGGAAACCGAGCCACCCCTTTTCAAAGTGGTCTTTACTGCGCCGATGGTCGACTCCAGGGCACGCGTGGCAGCGGCCTTGGAAATATCGGCATG
>CANNRR010000252.1 GCA_947508055.1 Burkholderiales bacterium | reverse complement strand
GGATGCTCTGAACAACTCGCCGCCAATTGGGGTAGTTGTCGGTTAGTTTTCAAATAGTGAAATTTCACGGCCAATTCCTTGGAATTTCGTCGTTTTCGCTGGCCTTTTGGGCCAATTTCGCCCTTTGCAGGGCCTTTGCCCTGTTTTCGGGCGCACTCATGCCCCGGCTCCCATTAATTTCTTACGCACCATCCACAAGTTCGATAGCGCAAACAGCGTGAACAGTTGCGCGGTGTTCTTCTTGAGTCCGCGATAGCGCACTTTGATGAATCCGAACTGGCGCTTGATCACCCGAAACGGATGCTCGACTTTGGCGCGCACACCGGCTTTTAGCTTCTCTGCTTTGTCCAGCATCGCGTCAGCCTCGTCCTCTTTGTCAAGCGCTTTGCGCTTGCCCGGTCGCATGGCCACGTGCCAGGTGACGTCGGCTTGAGCATCAGGGCGTTTTTCGATTCCCTGGTATCCGGCATCGCCAAAGGCAACTGTTTCCTGCCCATGCAACAGTGCGTTTCCTTCGGCCACATCACTGACATGGCCGGATGTGCCACGCACGGTATGAACCAGGCCAGAGTCTGCATCGACGCCGATATGCGCCTTCATGCCAAAGTACCACTGGTTGCCCTTCTTGCTCGAATGCATATCCGGGTCGCGTTTCTTGTCTTTGTTCTTCGTGGAGGTGGGGGCTGCAATCAAGGTCGCGTCCACAGCTGTTCCTGCTTTGAGCAGCAGGCCGCGCTGAGTCAAGAGTTCATTGACGGTGAGCAGCATTTGCTCTGCAAGCTTGTGCTTCTCCAGACGGTGGCGAAAGCGCAGGATGGTCGACTCATCTGGCAGGCGTGAAAACTCCTCCAGATTGGCAAATTCGCGGTACAACGGCGTATCAAAGAACGCCTCTTCCATGCCCGGATCTGACAGGGTGAACCATTGCTGCATGAAGTGAATACGCAGCATCGTCAGCAAAGAAAACGGTGGCCGCCCAGTGCGACCCTCTGGGTAGTACGGTGCGATGAGTTCGACCAGCGCCACCCACGGCACCACTTGTTCCATCTGTTCCAGGAACTCGCGCTTGCGGGTCTTTTTGAGGTTGAGATTGAGGTTCAAAGTGGCTTGTTTCATGCTATCTATTTTATAGCAAATAGAGGTTTTCTACAACAAGTTTATGGGAGTTATGCAGAGTTTCCCTAAAGACATTCCGACGCGAGGCCCTGTGTCGTGATCTTGGGCCTGAGCGGGTCGCCCAGTATTTCACGCACGCACTCGCAACCGCATCCAAGAGCCGCAGCCTTTGCGATGCACTGGTCACACTGGAGTTCTCCAGCAGGCGCGAAGAATTTGAACGCCAGTGCTTGGCACTCATGCCAGACCAGTTGCTTGCCATGGCCTGTGATCTGGCGATGCCGATCATTGATCGCATGGCGGCGCTCAGGCATCTCTGCGGTTACGGTCTGTTTTCCGGTGGCCTGTATCGAACGCAGGTCAAAGCCAACCCCGAGTTGATGCTTGAGGTCTGTAGCCGCCTCGGACTCAGTGAAGTCGAAACTACGCTGTTCCGATCTGGTCAGAACGTGGCGGAATCCCTGAACATACCGATCCCCATCATCAGCCAGTTGGTTGCGGCCAGCAGTCTGTCAGAACATGCGGTTTCGCAGGGATTTGAGGGCAAATCGGGCATTCTCTATGCGGCACTGGACAGACACACCCGAGCAGGAAAACGCTGCTACGCACGTCTAGCCAAAGATGAGCCGCTGTTGAGCAGGTTCTTCGCCCAGCGTCCAGCCCTTGATCCGGTGAACGTACTGGGGATCGTGTTGTTCGTTGTTGAGGGAGCGGCGCTAGACCGATGGCTGGTGTTTGATGGCTTGGAGCAATTGCGTTTGGACCTGAAACAGACCCTTTTTGCATACGCCGGTATTTCGGGTGACGACCAAGCAGAAATTCTGGAACTTGTGAGCCGCAGCCAAGAGCAGTTAAACCAAATTCGTGCTGGGGCAATCGGCAAATGAACTGCCTTTCAAACACCCGTTTTACTAGCAATAACACCCAATTATCGCTACCTATTACGACACCCATAGAGGGGTCAAATGGATCGTCCATATTTCACAATGTGAAATCAATTGCACACCAAGACCCTGCAATTGCAGAAACAGTGGCGACGGTCACACCCTCCGTCACCCAGTACATCAATGCCGCGATTGCCGACAACACCCGGTTGGCTTACCGGCAGGATTTGAGAGACTTCCTGAACTGGGGCGGTTTGGTGCCCTGCACACCGGACGTGCTGGCGGCGTACATCGCTGACCGTGCCCAGACGGTGTCGGCGCACACGATCAGTCGCCGGGTGGTGGGTATTGGTCGTGCCCACGTGAGCCAAGGGCATTCCGACCCTACAAAGACAGATTTGGTTCGTACCGTGCTTCGGGGTGTCAGGCGTGTCAAAGGCTCTGCACAACGGCAGGCGGCACCGCTGTTGAAAGCAGACGTGCTGACCATGATCACCCGCATGGATGGAATCAAGGGCCAGCGTGACCGTGCGCTGATCTTGCTGGGCTTTGCCGGTGCGCTTCGACGGTCAGAACTGGCGGCACTCGACTTCGCTGACATCGAGTTCGTCCGTGAAGGTCTGGTCATTCATCTGCGCCGCAGTAAGACCGACCAACTGGGTGAGGGCCGCAAGATCGGCGTGCCTTTAGGCCGCACCAGTGCCTGCCCGGTCAAGGCAGTTGAAAAGTGGCTGGAGGTCAGCAAGATCACCAGCGGCCCGGTTTTCAGGGCTATCAACCGGGGTGGCGGTGTCGGTCAATCACAGTTGTCAGCGCAATCTGTTGCGCTGATTCTGAAGGAATACGCCAAAGCCGTGGGTCTAAACCCAGCCAGTATCTCAGGGCACAGCCTGCGCTCTGGGTTGGTCACCAGCGCAATACAGGCGGGAGTGGCCGTTCACAAAATCCAGCAACAAACCGGCCACCGCTCGGTGGAAATGCTTGCCCGGTACATCCGGGACGCTGGCCTGTTTGACAGCAACGCAAGTGGGGCTGTCCTGTGAGGGCCGACACAGTGATGTCGCCGCGCAATGCTTCAGACATGGAACTACTGTCCCAACTGATCGGCACCCAAGAGTGCCAACGCCTGTACAGCGGATCGTTACAGCCGTTTTTTGGCATGGACTCTGGCGAGGGTGTACCAAGTCAGTGTCTGGTCGCACGGGAACTGGTCAAGAGGTGGCTGGCTGAAGAACTGGAACGGCGCACTGCGTTTGCCACGCCCGAGGCTGTGAAGGACTACCTGAAACTTCACTTTGCTGGCCGGGAGTACGAGAGTTTTGTCGTCCTGTACCTTGACGCTCAGAACTGCCTGATCGAGGTGGAAGAGCTATTCAGGGGTACGCTCACGCAAACATCGGTGTACCCCCGAGAAGTCGTCAAATCTGCCCTGCGCTTCAATGCGGCGGCGGTCATGTTGTCCCACAACCACCCCAGCGGATCGGTCACGCCCAGTCGTGCCGACGAGCACCTGACCCAGACTCTGAAAGCGGCATTGTCATTGGTTGATGTGCGGGTACTCGACCATCTCGTTATTGCTGGGAACAACGCCCTCAGTTTTGCTGAAACGGGCTTGCTTTGAGGTGTGTTGACACCAGCATTTCCGCCACTGCGGCAGGTTACTATTCGGTGGTCTGGAAAATGCCGCTGCCACAGCGTGCATGACCTGACTTCATGGCTCAGGTAATAAGAAAACTGGGTGCCGATAGAGGCATCGCTTTAGGGACTACACACATGCTCACTGGCGAACTTCGTAGCCAAATCGACGCTATCTGGAATTCATTCTGGTCGGGTGGCATTTCCAACCCGCTGGAAGTGATGGAGCAGATCACGTATTTGCTTTTCCTGCGTCGTCTGGACGACCTGCACACGCTGGAAGAAAACAAGTCGGTGCGCTTGGGCAAGCCCATGGAGCGCCGCATCTTCCCCGAGGGCAAAGATGCCAAGGGCCGCGATTTCAACGACCTGCGCTGGTCACGTTTCAAGAACTACGCCCCGGCTGAGATGTACACGGTAGTGGGTGAACACGTGTTCCCGTTCCTGCGCAATGTTGGCGGCGATGGCTCCACGTATGCCCACCACATGAAGGATGCGCGGTTCACCATCCCCACCCCGGCGCTGCTGTCCAAGGTGGTGGACATGCTCGACCACGTGCCCATGGAAGACCGCGACACTAAGGGCGACCTGTACGAGTACATGCTGGGCAAGATTGCCAGTGCCGGGCAGAACGGCCAGTTCCGCACGCCCCGGCACATCATCAAACTGATGGTGGAACTGACTGCCCCCACGGGTAAGGACGTGATTTGTGACCCGGCAAGTGGCACCTGCGGCTTTCTGGTGGCAGCGGGTGAATACCTGCGCGAAAAGCATCCCGAAATCCTGCGTGACCCAGTGGCCCGTGAACACTTTCACCATGGCATGTTTCATGGATACGATTTTGATAACACAATGCTCCGCATTGGCAGCATGAACATGGCCCTGCACGGGGTGGACAACCCGGACATTCGCTATCAGGACTCACTGGCCCAAGACCATGCCGGTGACGAAGAAAAGTATTCTCTGATTCTTGCCAACCCACCGTTTGCCGGTTCGCTGGACTACGAGAACACCGCCAAAGACCTGCTGGCTATCGTCAAAACCAAGAAAACCGAACTGCTGTTTCTGGCGCTGTTCCTGCGTTTGCTGAAACCCGGGGGCCGTGCGGCGGTCATCGTCCCCGATGGTGTGCTGTTTGGCTCCAGCAATGCACACAAGGAACTACGCCGCATAATCGTGGAAGAGCAGAAGCTGGATGCGGTTATCTCCCTGCCATCCGGTGCGTTCAAGCCCTACGCTGGCGTGTCCACGGCCATTCTGCTGTTCACAAAGACCAATTCCGGTGGCACTGACCACGTGTGGTTTTACGACATGAAGGCGGATGGCT
>CANNRR010000251.1 GCA_947508055.1 Burkholderiales bacterium | reverse complement strand
TCGTATGCAAAAGTCGGCACAGCCTATGGCGCTGTTCATCGGGACTTCCATTACCAGTGCTTCTTTGTGGCCATCGCCGCACTTGTTGAGGTCGGTTGTATCCGAGTTCGTATTGAGAACCCGATGAGTGAACACCCTTGGAAGCGGGATGCCTATATTTGTCTCCTTGAGGCTGTCCGCAACATCCGTAGAAACATGAACTCGCAAGTAACGGTTCATCTAGAGTCGGAAACCTACGATGCACGCATGGTCCAGCGGTTGGATGACAATGAACTCGATTTTGACTTGCAAGAGCACCGGCCGGTTGGCGTCAACATGTACATTTTTGAAGGACTGAATATGCGGTCGGTGTTCGTGGAGAACGCCGGGACGGCCCTGCGGAACGCATGACCCCTGGGTGCCAACCGAGAATGCAGCGCATTTAAATGGTAGATCACATGGACACACAACCTACAACCTTCCCCATAGCTGCCACCAGACACGGCAGATGCTCATCATGAATTCAAAAATCTCGGAACTTCGCACAAGCTATAAACCTGCGAAGATTGAAGTATTGTTTGTGGCTGAATCCCCTCCGGAGTCAAATGACAGCGAGGTCCGGTTCTTCTATAACCCTCGCCAGGAATCGTACGACGTGCTGTATCGGTCATTGATGAAGACCGTTTTCCCCGAGTATCAATATAAGAGCGGGGAAAAAGATAGTTGGCTGCGCAAGTTTCAGGGCGAGGGATGCTACTTGATCGATGCGACCGATACACCATTGAACCGGGAAAGTAGCGCAGTTCGCAACAAAGAACTCCGAGATGCACTAGAGGGGAAGATCAATGAGATCAACGGACTCATCGCTCTATCCACGCCCGTTGTATTGATAAAGAAGAACGTATTCGCTGTGTTCAACCAACCGCTTCGCGATGCCGGGCACAACGTTATTCACGACACCTTCCTGCCGTTCCCATCGCATGGGCATCAGCCACGGTTCATTAAAGCTTGTGGCAATTGTTATCTGGAGGCGCGAGGCGGCAATAGGACGCTGCGCTGAGAAATAGCGAGTCAATCGGATCAAAGTGACGGCATCAACACTGGCGACACGACGGTGCTGACTTGTTGGGACGCGGACCGGCTCGACTTGGGGCGGGTTGGCATGACACCAGACCCAAGATACCTTGGTACCAAGGCCGCGAGACAAGAATCAGCCCTGCACAAGGCTCATGCAAGAGCCATCGCTTGGGTCGATAAACAGAAACCAGGATCGGACAATGGCTAGTCGCCAATGTTGCTGACGACTGCTGTTGGACTTACACTGGCCAAAAATCAACATGGCAACAAACAAATCTTTCCGTAGCTCTGCTGCGTTTGGCAAGCGAATTGAGTATTGGATCATTGGACGGATGCTCAAAGAGGGCATAGACGTTTACGTGCCACTGGTTGACGACCACGCTGTCGATGCAATCATTAAGCGCGGCGACGGTAGTACAGCGCTGATCCAAATTAAGGCCCGGTCCAGAGATGTGATTGCGGGTGACGCAGCCTTGTTCGCAGCCATCCCTCATGATGAAGTAAGGCAGAACTATTGGTTCGTTTTTTACTCTGAGCGAATGGACACCACCTGGGTCATGACATCTGCTGAGTTCGACAAAGAGGCCGTCAAGAACAAGTCCGGCAAGAACATTGGACGGCGCTCAATTTGGTTTAACGGCAAACGAAAAAACCGACAAACCGGGGTGGCAGAAGAGTACTGTAGACCGCAGTGGGAAAAATATATCGTCACCGACTTCAGTCGCATCGCGAACGACGCGATGTAGCGCAACAACCATTCCGCCTACACGACAAGGAATAACAAATGACCGCTATGAATCTGCTCCGGACGACCTTTCTGATGTCAACCAATGGTTTTTGAATAAGAAATGTCCTTCGCCGATCTGGTTAGTCGAATCAAAAATGAACGCGGACTCGCCAAGGAAGTTCCCGGGTTTGATCCAAGCAATGGCAATGAGGATGCAAAGTACCTGTTCTTGCTTGAGGCGCCCGGTCCAGGAGCCATGAACACAGGAATGATTTCCTTTGATAACCCAGATCCGACAGCGATCAATTTTCGTAACCAGTTGAGTGGCGCGGGCATAACGCGAGACAAAATTGCTATCTGGAACATAGTTCCTTGGTACATTGGTAATGTTGCCGGGGACGGCATTAGAGCTGCGACTGCAGCAGACGTTCATGAAGGCATGAAGTACTTGGAGCCGCTGATTGCGGCGATGCGCTACCTGCGATGTGTTGTCTTGGTTGGCAGCGCAGCGAGGCGAGCTCACATGCATTTGTCTCGAATTACAACAGCTCGAATCGTCACATGCCATCACCCATCAGCTCGTGCACACGCTCGCAACCAACAGGCGACCAATGAAAACATCGAATTATTTTGTCATCTGAAAAATAGTTTATGAAGCCCCAGCTCTCCGTCATTTCGGACAGTAAAGATGCATTTCTAAATTCGATCATTAAATGCATTGTCGGCATCGAGTGCTCAAACTTGTTTTCAACTCATCTCGAAAAATCTCAACCTGATCAAAGGAAACTTGTCGGTGAATTTCAATCGCTAACAGAGTCGACGCTCAAGAATTCAATCGAAGGCATTGACTGGTACAAGGAGCATTGCCCAAATCCCTCTATCCGCGACTCGATAGACATCTTTGGGAAGAGTGCTGATTCTGGTTTTGTGGTGGTGATTGAGATAGACAAGACCCGCGCCGACCAAGTCGCAAAGAAGTTTGTCTCACGAATGGCACTATTCCCTTCGACCAAAGTCTATTTCGTCTCGCTCTGTTACCCCGGCACACCGAACATGAACAAACCTGAATGCTTGAAGTACTTCGGGTATTGCAAAGCACTTGCGCTTCGGATGGGTAGTCACTATGCCGGCCTTATCGTCGAGTAGAGCCTTGATATTTCGTTTCTGCAGACTGCATTCACCGACTGCTCACATGCAACGTCGCAGATTCCTGTTGGGTTCCTATTCACGGTGATATTTGGAAAAAGCATCACCACGACGTAATAGCGCAACTATAGCCAAACATCTGCTCAAGCCAATGTTCGATTACAACCAGGATTTGGATTGCATCGAGGTTTACAACGCCAGGAGAGACGCTGCCAGCCGCACACGGCTACAAATCCATATGGGCGCGGCTCCATATGACGGTGATCCACACACGGCACGAGTCATGCTGTTGATGAACAATCCCGTTTACACGCCAGGTGTCAGCACACCGACAGACCATTTACTGGCATACGATGGCTGGCCACTTGCTGGGCTGCACCCGGATGCGCCGAATGCATTCCGGATGTGGTATCGACGCCCGCTGGGACGTCTTATTGACGCCTATGGCGCCCAGAAAGTAAGCCAACGGGTGTGCCTATTGCAACTGTGCCCATGGGCCTCACAGTCGTTTGATTCGGCGCTTGTACTGCCTAGCCGTGCCCACCAGATTGAGTTGGCCCGCTCCGCTGTGCAACGAGGCGCAGTGGTAATCGCTGGCCGTAGCTTTGACGCATGGCCTGCGGGGTTACCTCGTGTTCGGAATCGACTAAATCCAACGCTGACGCCCAATGGCCTGGACGAATGCACGTGGGACCGAGTGGAAAAGGCGCTTGGTGAATGACCTGAATTTGACAACCCAATTGCAATCTTTAACGAAAGTCAACGACCGCTGCCAAGCCACCCAGGATTTTCTTCAGGTCTGTCGTTCAAATTTGACGGGTGGGTTCAGAGAAAAATGGCTGGCTTCAGAAGACTCTTAAGTGACATTCGATTGTCAAAACTGCCCGTTGCCAAACTGGCATTCGAATTGACACAGTCCGCGAGGCCTGGGTGCGATACTGGCCTTGCGGTGGTTGAAATGCCTGCCCCTACAAACTACCAGGCGCTGCCAAGAGGTGCTCATGAAAATCGAAGGTTCCATTGTTCTCCAAGAAGTTGTCGATCAACTGCATATTGATCTGCCAAAGCTTGTTGCCGGTTGTGCATTCTGGTCGCCAGTTAATGCCGAGCCAACCAAGGCTGTGCATCCGGACATACGGCGGGCGCGTTCGGGCGAGGAGCCTAGAACTGTGACATCAGAAGCGATTCGGCTCGATGACAACACCTTTGCGAACAAAGTGCTGAAAAACAAAGTTTCCCATCTGGGTAAATTCGAGGGATTTGCGGTATGTCACATTTGGCCGAAGACCTGCTACGACGAGCGATATCACACGATGCCTGCGAACCTTGTACTGTTGCCGAGGGAACTGGCAGGTCTGACTGACCACAATCGGCCGGTCGAGCAATGCCTTCAGTACAGGGCGTGGGAACTTTACAACTGGTATCCCGACGGACAGGTGCAGCCGAAGAGGCCTACCAACTATCCAGATAACTGGAGGGAGCCTAAACCCAAGCCCATATCCACGAAGCTGTCTGGTACTAAGCCTTCGAGCTCTGACAAAAATGGGCGGGGTTGCGATGTGTTGCCAATAGCTCTCGTCCCGTCTGATCCTGATGAATTTCGACATGCATTTATTGCGAAGGGGCGTGCAATTATGTCGATCTATTTTCAGGATGGCCGGGTCAAGGACGATGTGTGGTTGTGTCAGCGCTTTGGCATGTCATCAAATGTGATCGGCAATATTCGATCAAAAACAAAATTTCGCTCTGGCGAGTGGCAGCGACTTGGCATCACGAAGGTCATCGTAAAGATTCCTTGCGAAGGGGACGGTGCCAAATAACATGCATACGCGACCAACCGGCCAGTCTCTTGGACAAGCCGAACGTCTGCTCAGTTAACCGGCGCTGCGCGGCTTTATCGCGCAGCGTCCAGCGACCTACCCGCTCGCCGACCCCACAAACTCAAACAGAACCCTCTGCTCATCCCAATCCAGCGGCACCTCAGCCTGGCGCCCCCGCATTGAGTGCAAATTCAAATGCCTCGGTTGGCGTCCTTCCAAAATCGCACGGACGATGT
>CANNRR010000250.1 GCA_947508055.1 Burkholderiales bacterium | reverse complement strand
GAGTTGAACGAAGCTTTTGCCGCACAGTCGCTGGCAGTGTGCAACACGCTGGGCCTGGACCCGGCCAAGGTCAACCCCATGGGCGGCGCCATTGCGCTAGGTCACCCGCTGGGTGCCACCGGTGCTATCCGCTCGGCGACAGCCATTCATGCCCTGCGCCGCAATAATCTGAAATACAGCATGGTGTCCATGTGCGTCGGTATGGGCCAGGGGGCTGCGGGCATTTTTGAGCGGGTCTGATGACCACAAGGCCACCTGCGGGTGGCTTTTTTCATGGAGACGGGTGTTAATAAGCAGCTGGCCCAAACCCTTAAAAATCATAGACTTAAGGTGTTTTTAAACGCTCGGCTTTGAAAATTACCAAAACCGTCGTTGTTGGGGTACCGCCACAAGTCTGCTCAAACCGGCCCCACAAGCCCTGGATGCCCTGCTAGAGTCAGGCATGCCCTCCATTTGGAACGACTCACCGAAGAAAAAGCGTCCTCGCAAAGGGGATGGCTACGAAGGCAACGCCGGGCAACTGCTGGATTACTCACTCACCCACACCAGCCCTCGGGCCCTTCGCAAGCTCCGCGTAGACGCCGAGGTCCGCCGCACCCACAAAGAGGGCCAGTTAGCCAGCGTTACGGAAATCCAGGCTCGCCACAACTTCACAGAGGAAGCGGCACAGTCCTTCTTGCGCTCAGTAAAGCGCGCCTTACAAAGTAACCCTGTAGCTAAGACAAAGGTTCCGTCGACTCGTAAGGGGTGGGCCACCGGCCAGGGACCCACGACTGGCATGCCCCCGTCTGCGGGGCTGGGGGTTGACCTCGCATCAGCACCCTCACTGCCAGCGCCGCCATGGGCGCCGGCGAAATCCCCGCTGGAGTTCGCTGAGCAGGCGCCAATAGGCGCTCCGGGTGCTGAGCTCCACACAATTCTGCAAAACATTCGCGCGCGCTATGGTGACGAAATACGCACGCATGGTGAGCAGACATCGGTTCGAGAAGGATTTGTCTACTTGGTGACTCATCCGTGCTTTGAAGGATGGGTGAAGGCAGGCATGACGATTGACTATGAGCTGCGCATGACCGCATACAACGTCTCGGACCCTATGTCCCGGTTTGCCCTTGTGGCCGCTCGATGGGTAGCTGACCGGCGTGAAGCCGAACGACGACTACTTTATGCGCTAAGCGAGCATGCAAAGGAGATGCGGGGGGAGTGGGCTCGACTTGAGTTGACCACAGCCCAGACAGCCCTTGCAACGCTTTGAGCTCAGTGCGGGTTACTCCCGTAAATCGACCCAGTTAAGCTAAATTTGCTCAAAAAACAGGCAGATTCTGACTTATGCAACCGGTTTGGGCCAGCTGCTTATTAACACCCATGGAGACAAGACTTGAGTTCACACGTTTTTGACCAGGCCATTGCGATGGAGTTGCAGACCGATGGCACCTTTGTCGGCCACACCAGCCCGGCCTACGCCAACATGGTGGGGCCGTTTGGCGGCATCAGCGCTGCACAGATGATGAATGCGGTACTGTTGCACCCCCAGCGCTTGGGTGAACCGGTGTCCTTGACCATCAACTTCGCGGCAGCCTTGAGCCACGGATCTTTTGTGATCGAGGCCCGGGCGGCGCGTACCAATCGATCCACCCAGCACTGGATTATCGAGGCCCGCCAAAACGGCGAAACCGTGCTCACCGGTACCGCGTTCACCGCGCTGCGTCGCGACACTTGGGGCGTGGACGAGGACAGCATGCCCCTGTGTCCTGCACCGCAGCAGGTACCAAAGGGCACGGGACCGATTCCGATGGAGTGGGTCAAACGCTATGAAATGCGACCTGTTGCCGGCGCCATGCCCGAGGTTTGGGACGGCAGTGGCGACAGCAGTCTGACCCAGCTGTGGGTACGCGACAACCCGCCGCGCCCGCTGGACTTTGCCTCGCTGACTGCGCTGTGCGATGTTTTCTTTCCGCGCGTTTTTGTGCGCCGTGCGACGCTGGTGCCCATTGGTACTGTGACCATGACGATCTATTTCCACGCTGATTTGCTCCAGTTGCAAGCCAGTGGAAGTGAATACCTGATGGGACAGGCTCGAGCCCAAGCCTTTCGCAATGGCTATTTTGACCATACGGCCCAGTTGTGGAATGAGGCCGGTGCCCTGCTGGCCACTACGCAACAACTGGTGTATTACAAGAGCTAAGGAGATTTGATGAAAGACATCTTGACCCACGTCGCCGATGGCGTGCTGACTCTCACCATCAACCGGGTGGAGAAGAAAAACTCTTTTACCCCTGCGATGTATGCCGCCATGGCCGACGGACTGGAGCAGGCCAAAAATGACCCCGCTATTCGCGTCACGGTCATCCAGGGCGACATCACCGTGTTCAGCGCGGGCAATGACATTGGAGATTTTTTGCAGCGCGGAGCTTCGACGCAGGACTCTCCTGTTTTCCGCTTTTTGCGGGGCATCGCATCGCACCCCAAACCGCTCATCGCTGCCGTCTGCGGCCCGGCGGTTGGCATTGGTACCACGCTGCTGTTCCACTGCGATCTGGTCTATGCAGGCGACAACGCGGCGTTCTCCATGCCGTTTGTGAATCTGGGTCTGTGCCCCGAAGCGGCGTCGAGCCTGCTGGTGCCGCAGATGATGGGTTACCACCGCGCGGCCGAGGCGTTGCTGCTGGGTGAGCCCTTCATGGCCGAGGCGGCGATGGAAGTGGGGCTGGTCAACCGCATCCTGCCACCGACCGAGGTGAACGCCATGGTGCAGGCGCAGGCCCGCAAACTGGCCGCCAAGCCATTGGCGTCGTTAATTGAAACCAAGCGACTGATGAAGAAGGGCCAGATGGCCCAGGTGCTGGCGCAGATGAGCGAGGAAGGCGAGAGCTTTGGTCGACTGCTGCAGGAACCCGCGGCGAAAGAGGCGTTCACCGCCTTTCTGGAGAAGCGCAAACCCGATTTCACCAAAGTGTGAGTGAATAAACAGGCTGATAGACCCCGTGGAATATGCGCAAGCAGCTCCTGAATTAGGAGCGACACATTTTTGTGTTGACCAAAATTTAGCCGTTGAATGGTACTCATCGCCAGCTATCGTGTGGCCGGACGGGTTTAAAGACTACAGACATAATCTCAAAATAAGAGAACTCGCTGTGTACATCTATCCATACCCCTACCAGGCGCATTACCTAGCGCGGCTTGCGTCGTGCCGCACGGCTGCTAAAGTTGTCTATCCGCTGGAAGGGTTGTTGTGAGTCAACCAAAAATTATCATCATTGCTGGGCCAAATGGTGCGGGGAAAACCACTTTCGCGCGAGAATTTTTGCCGTATGAGGCGGATTGTCCGGTGTTCGTCAACGCCGATTTAATAGCGGCCGGGCTCTCTCCCTTTAACCCAGAGCGTGCAGCGATGCAGGCCGGACGTCTGGAGTGACAAACTATGACAATACCGCAGCAGGTCAATGAGCCGGCATCTCCCTATGGGCAAGAGGCGTCAGGTCACAACACAGATTTCCAAGGCGCTCAAGCGGCAATTCGCCGTGCGGCGCAGCGCGCGCGTCAGCTTGCACAGCAAACGGGTACCGACCTGATTGTGGCCCGTGCCGGCCAGATCGTGCGTTTGCCGCAGGGCAAGAGCAGCGCGGTGTAAAAGCCGAGCCGCAATAAATTGGGTACCCGTTTGTTTGAAAGTCCCAATAGGAGACCCTGTGAACACTTCGTCGCAAACTGCACCCAGCCTCCAGGGAAAAACCCTGTTCATCACCGGCGCCTCGCGCGGCATCGGGCTGGCTATTGCCAAGCGCGCAGCGGGCGATGGTGCCAATATCGTCATCCTGGCCAAGACCACCGAGCCCAACCCCAAACTGCCCGGCACCATCTACAGTGCCGCGAAAGAAATTGAGGCCGCAGGCGGGCGGGCGCTGCCGCTGGCGGTGGATATTCGCGATGACGATGCGGTGTTTGCCGCCGTGGCCAAAGCGGTAGAAACCTTTGGTGGCATCGACATACTGGTGAACAACGCCAGCGCCATCAGCCTGACCAATACCGAAGCCACGCCGATGAAGCGCTTCGATTTAATGAACGGCATCAACGCGCGCGGAACCTACCTCTGCACCGCAGCCTGCCTGCCAGAACTCAAAAAATCAGCCGCTGCCGGGCGCAAGCCGCAGGTGCTGACCCTGTCACCGCCCCTCTCCATGAAGACGCACTGGTTTGCGCCGCACACCGCCTACACCATGGCCAAGTACGGCATGAGCCTGTGCACGCTGGGCCATGCGGGTGAATTCAAGAAGTTCGGCATTGCGGTCAACAGCCTGTGGCCGCGCACGGCCATTGCTACTGCCGCCATGCAGATGATTCCGGGTATTGATCTGGCACTGTGCCGCACGCCCGAGATCATGGCGGATGCGGCGTATTGCGTCTTCACCGCAGCGGGCTTGGAGACCGGCAATTTTTATATTGACGATACGGTACTGGCAGCACACGGCATTGCCGACCTGGACCGTTACGCCGTCACGCCGGGCAACAAGAACTTTCTGCCAGACTTTTTTGTCGATTGAGGTGGCTTGCGTGCAAGCCTGCCGCTTGGCGCAAGCCAGAGTAATGCGTCAGACCCAGCCCATGCTGGCACTGCCCGATGCCCACCGTCGCCCGCCCAACGCTACTGCGTCCACACGCGGGCGGGCCAGCGCTCTCCAAACCCAAACTCTACAACCCGCGCCACCCCGAACGTACGCTGCTGTACCAAACCATTGCCCAACACTTTGAGACCTGGCATGAACTCGCCAGTGCCGGCCAGTTCGACGGGCAGGGGGACCACCACACCCCCAGGCCCTTCGTGCGTCAGACCTTTCGCAAATATCTGGAGTGCGGCATCTTTGCCCACGGCTTTGCTCGGGCCTGGGCGGCATTGCCCAGCAGGCTCAAGGCCAGGGCCAACAGCAGCAGCCGGACATAACGGGTGCCGTGGGTGAGGTGCTTCATGTGGTGGGGTCTCCCTCGTTCTTCTTTTCTGTTCCGGCGGCTCCGCGTTGGAAGCCGATCT
>CANNRR010000249.1 GCA_947508055.1 Burkholderiales bacterium | reverse complement strand
GTGGTCTCGGTGTCCAGGGCAACTAACTCGGCGGTTTGTAGCTTGGCCAGCCAGGAGTCGAACATCTCCCATGTCAGAATCGTGTCGTAGGAATGGGGGTCGGATCCACGCAGCGAAGCGGAGCTGGCTCTGACCCCCGTTCCGGCGTCGGAGGACGTGTCGTCGTCGAACAGGCCGGGGGAAGTCGTTTGCGCTCGCACGGAAATGGGGTCAGAGCCGTCTGCGCTACGCTTCGCGGATCCGACCCCATTTCCTTGGGCGGCCTGCGCCTCCAGAGATTTGGCCAGGCCCTTGAAACCGTATTTTTCACAAAATAGCCGTAAAGCCCCCGTATCCTGTGCGCCAACAGCTATTGAATCAATAGCAGGTAACCCCGGTACCCAGCCATTCAAGTCACAGTCGGTCTTGATGGTCAACAGCGAGCGCCCGGTGGGCAGCCAGTCAAGAGCCTGGCGCAAATTCTCGCCCACCACACCTTTGATGTTGGCCGCGTTATCCACCACACCTTGCAGCGAGCCATATTCCTGCAACCATTTCACCGCCGTCTTGGGGCCGACCTTTTGCACGCCAGGCACGTTGTCCACGGTGTCGCCTACCAGCGTCTGATAGTCCAGCATCAGGCGCGCGGGCACGCCAAACTCGGCCTCAACCCCTGCCAAATCACGGCGCTTGCCGTTCATGGTGTCAATGATGGTGATGTGCTCGTTAACCAGTTGCGCCAGGTCCTTGTCGCCGCTGCTGACGATCACCTCAATGCCCTGGCTTGCGGCCACAACCGCCAATGTGCCGATGACGTCGTCGGCCTCGACCCCCGGCACGTCCAGCACCGGCCAGCCCAGAAGCCGCACCACTTCATGGATGGGCGCGATCTGGCTGCGCAAATCGTCGGGCATGGGGTCGCGGTGCGCCTTGTACAGCGGGTAAATGGCGTCCCGAAAGGTTGGTCCCTTGGCGTCAAACACGCAGGCTGCATAGTGGGCGGGGTACTCCTTGCGCAATGACTGCATCATGTTGACCATGATGCGTATGGCGCCGGTCTTTTGCACCGTGCCATCGGGCAGCGTTATGCTCATATCGCCGCCTCCGGCAAAGAAGGCACGGTAGAGGTAGCTGGAGCCATCCACCAGCAGCAGGGTTTTCTTGTCAGTCATGCGCGTATTTTGCCTGTCTACAATTCACACCCACACTATTCGGGCTGGCTGACACATGGCGGTTTACACAGAGGTCTCGTTTGACGAGGCCGCGCAATTCCTGCAAAGCCTCCAATTGGGTACTCTGCAAACCATGGCGGGTTGCTCGGGCGGTATTGAAAACACCAACTACTTTGTCACCACCGACCAGGCCGCCTACGTACTAACCCTGTTCGAGCGCCTGAACACAGAGCAACTACCGTTTTATCTGCGGCTGATGAAGCATCTGGCCCACCACGGCATACCCGTGCCCGACCCGGCCGCCAACCGCGACGGCGACGTCGTGCACATGCTCAATGGCAAGCCCGCAGCCGTGGTCAACCGCCTACCGGGAAAAAGCGAGCTGGCACCCACGGCAGCGTACTGCGCGCTGGTTGGTGGCACGCTGGCACGCATGCATCTGGCCGGGCGCGACTTCAACATGCGCCAACCCAACCTGCGGGCGCTTACCTGGTGGAATGACACCGTGCCAGTTGTGTTGCCGTTTGTTCCCGCCGAGCAAGCGGCCTTGCTCCACAGTGAACTGGCCTATCAAAATCATGTCACGACGCTGTCTGCCTACGGCGCGCTGCCGCGTGGCCCTATCCATGCGGACCTGTTCCGCGACAACGTGATGTTTGAGTCCGACGCAACCGGAACCCCGGCGCTGACCGGGCTTTTTGATTTTTACTTTGCAGGTGTTGATACCTGGCTGTTTGACATTGCTGTGTGCCTGAACGACTGGTGCATTGACTTGGGCGAAGGTGCCACGGATTTGGCAAAGACCCTTGCCTTCATGCAAGCCTATGAGACCGTGCGCCCCCTGCAATCGCAGGAGCGCGCACTGCTGCCGGCCATGACACGTGCCGGTGCGCTGCGCTTCTGGCTCAGCCGGTTATGGGATTTGCACCTGCCACGGGACGCTGCGGTTTTGCAGGCCCATAACCCTGAACACTTCCACCGGGTGCTGCGTCAGCGTATCCTGTGCCCCTTGACCTCCAGCCACATCAGCGCATGAAACTTCAAATCGTCCCGGCCCGCCGGGGTATTCAATGGGTTAAGTCTGGTATCCAGACCTTCTTCCGGCAGCCCCTGGCACTGGCGGGTCTGTTCTTTATGTTTCTGGCGCTGATGTCGATTCTCAGCCTCCTGCCCTTGATCGGCAGTGTACTGGCCTTGTCCCTGCTGCCCGGCGCGACCCTGGGCCTTATGGCGGCGACCCGGGAAGCTGCCGATGGCAAATTCCCGATGCCCCTGATCCTGGTAACGGCCTTTCGTGCGGGTCGCCAGCAAATGCGCGCCATGCTGATTTTGGGGGCACTGTATTCACTGGGCTTTGTACTGGTTTTGGGGCTCTCGGCGCTGATTGATGGCGGAAAATTTGCCAAACTGTATTTGCTTGGCGGTTCCATCAGCGCCGAACTATTAATGGAAGGCGACTTTCAGCTGGCCATGGTCACTGCGTCGGTGCTGTACATGCCGTTATCGCTATTGTTCTGGCATGCGCCCGCGCTGGTGCACTGGCACGGCGTGACGCCGGTCAAAAGCCTGTTTTTCAGTTTTGTCGCTTGCGTTCGCAACTTTTGGGCCTTCACGGTTTACGGTGTGGTCTGGATGGGGGTATTCTTGGGTTTCGGCATCACTATGGCGACACTGGCTGGTGTGCTGGGCAGTGCTGAAGCAGTTGCAGCAACGCTCTACCCCGCAGCGATGCTGATGGCCGCCACGTTTTTCACGTCCATCTATTTCACGTTCATTGACAGCTTTGCTTTCGATTCAGGAGAAGAAACATGACACAACACCACTTGCAGGGAAGAGACGACACTGAAGTGCTGTGGTTCCAGCGACGCAGTTTTTTGCAGGCGGCAGCGGCATGGACCGCGGCCGGCAGCGTCGCTGGCGCGCAAGCACAGGCTCGAAGCAACATTGTTGATCTGGTTGGGGACGCCACCGTTAACGGACGAAAACTGCTACCAAATCAGACATTACAAACGGGCGATGCAATTGTCACCGGTCCGCGCTCGACGCTGATTTTTGCCATCGGCAACTCGGCCTTTCATATGCGCCAGAACACCAGCTTGATGGTGGAACGCGGCTCCAGCATCAACGCCGTGAGCCTGCTGCGGCTATTGACCGGCGCAGTGGTCAGCACATGGGGCAAGGGAAGCAACCGACAGATCGTTACCCCCACCCTGACCGCTGGAATTCGGGGCACGGGCGTGTACGCCGAAATATTTTCCAACCGCAGCGACCGTACCTATTTTTGCAATTGCTATGGCGTCGTCAACCTGGCGTCGGGCAACGACCGCGAACTATCCGAATCCAGCTACCACCAAGCAGTCTGGGCCGAATCGGGCGGCGACGGACGATCAGCGTTGACGCCGGCGCGGTTCATGAACCACACTGACGAGGAACTGGAAAACCTGGCGCGACTGATCGGTGAACGCACCGCATGGCAGATTGCAGGTAAAAAGGGCAACAACGCCAGCAGCTACTACTAACACGTCTCAGCCAAGCAAAGGTGTTGCCAAAGCCACAACAAATCCGCCAAACAACATGAAAAATGCGGCAGAAGGTGTTGATTTGTCTTGTTTTTATGGTTCTGCTCGGCTGATAATGAAACACGTTTGTGGCGCGGCAATGGCGTCTTTCATTTACTAACTATAGATAAGGGGGCTACCTTGATTCCCAATACCCTGAAGCTGATGGCACTTGGAGCTGGCGCTTTGCTGCTGGCTGGCTGTGTCTCGTCGCCTATTCCGGTCTCTGCAAACTTTCCCATTACGATTGAGCCCAAGGTTCGATCTGCCGGGCATTGGGGCCAGTTATCCAACGATGTAGTCAAGCAAACGCTGGAGGCGCTGGGCAAAGCAGGCGTCTCGGGCAATTTGTACGTGGCATTGCCGGTAAACCCGACCGCTTTTGACAAGGCCTTCCAGCAATTTCTGATCACCGACCTGGTCAGGGCCGGCCGCGTTGTGCAACAAGGCCCCGAGCAGGCGCTTGTAGTGAGCTACCAAACCCAGGTGGTGCGGCACAATAGCCCGCGTCCCAACTTCTTGCCTGGCCGCTTCACCATGATCACTGCTGGCCTATACGCCGCATACGGTCTGGGCTACAACCCGGTTGGTGACAAGATGGCGGGTGGCCTGGCCGCAGCCGCAGGTGCCGACTACATTGCCAGCGAAAGCTCTGGCGGCCCAACTGCCACCGAACTGATTCTTACCACCACCATCGCCACCGGTGGGCGCTACCTGGTGCGCAAGACCGATGTGTATTACGTTGAAGAAGCCGATACCACCTTGATGCAGTACAAAGCCCCCCAAGTCATGAAGGTGGTCGGCCCATGAACTACAAACTCATCCTCTCGGCTGCTACCGCGGTAGCACTGTTGGCCGGCTGTGGCGCACCCTCTGGCGTTCGCGTTGACCCAACCTACGACGAAGCTGCTGCCAGCAAGTTCGTGGCCCTGAACAAGGACGCCATCAACAAACTGGTCGCCGAATTTGACCGTGGACCTACCGGTGACATGCCTGTGCTGGTGGCAACCGTTGTCAATGTGAACGACATGCGCCGCACTGCCCCATTGGGTCGCACGTTGTCCGAGCAATACGCCTCCCACATGGCAACTGCTGGCTTCAACGTCAAGGAAATGAAGTTGCGCGGCGACGTGTTCATCCGTGAAGAGACCGGTGAATTGATGCTCTCGCGCGAGATCAAGGACATCGCCCGCAGTCACAACGCCAATATGGTTCTGGTGGGCACCTACTCAGCCGCTGCCAACTTCACCTACGTCAGCCTGAAGTTTGTGCGCGCCGAAGACAGCCGCATCATCCGGGCCTACGACTACGCCTTGCCCAACGACAAGGACGTCACCCGCCTGTTGCAGGTGACGGCGCCCAACGCGCGCTAAATCCGGCGACCCAATCAAGCCCGGTT
>CANNRR010000248.1 GCA_947508055.1 Burkholderiales bacterium | reverse complement strand
GTTGAGCGGATAACAAGAAGAGGTCAACATCCGACACCTCCTGGACAGTCGTGACGACTACAGGCGCTTCTTATACACCCGCCGAACGTAGCGCATAGCCACATTTGTCAAACCTCGTGTTGGTGTGCAGCATGAATCCCGAACGGTGCCGCAATGCGGCAGCGGACTACGAGCGCATGCACATGTGCGCGCTGAAGCTCAGATCAAGCCACTCAGCCGTTCATAACCGGAGCGGCTGACCGGAATTTGCTGACCGTCACGCAGCACCGCCACAAAGTTGTCTTTGCTGGCTCGCTCCAGGCTTTGCAGGTAGTCCAGGTTCAGCAAGTAGGAGCGGTGCACCCGCACGAACTGCGCTGGGTCAAGTTGCGCCGCCAGCTCGGTCAGGGACTGCGTCTTGAGAAACGTGTGTCCGCACCGACTGCCGTACAGACCGAGCGGATTCAGAACAGCTGGGTCACATGCACGCAGTCGCTGTTGCGCTCTACGCGAACCGCGTGCGGGCTCTTTTGGGCCAGATGCAGCATGCGGGTGTTGTCGGGCAGCACGTCAGCCACAAAGCCACGCACACCGCGCTTTGCAGCGTGCTTGGCAATGCATTTTTGCAGCGCCGAGCCCAGTCCGTTGCCTTGCCAGTCGGGGTGCACCATGTAGGCAGTGTCGGCCAGGTTATCGGACGGGTTGACGAAATAGCATGCCTGGCCGACGATCCTGGCGACTTCGCGAGGGCCGTCGATTGCCACAAAGGCGACCTCGGTTTCGTAGTTCACATTGCACAAACGCTGCACCTCGGCATCCGACAAGCCCCGCACATGGTGGAAGAAGCGGGTGTATACATCGGCTTCACTGAGGTGGTGAAACAGGTCGCGTATGCCATGCGCGTCGCTGGAAAGTGCGGGGCGCAGCATCAGCTCGCGGCCGTCCTTGAGCGTGACCATCAGTTCATCTTCTACCGGGTAGGCGTGCATGTTTTGCAGAGTTTGCGCTGCCGGCAAGTAACCCATGGCCTGGGCCTGGGCAAACAGCTCCGGGCGAAATTGCGGGTGAGCCAGTTCGATCAGGGCTGTGGCACGCTCGCGGATGGATTTGCCAAACAGATAGGCAATGCCATGCTCTGTGACGACGTAGTGCACATCGGTGCGCGCGATGGTGGACACTTCGCCTGCCACCAGGCTGGCGCGGATGCGTGAGGTTTGCCCGTCGGCCGAGGTCGATGTCATGCAAATGATGGGTTTGCCGCCCACCGATCGCGAGGCGCCGTGCAAAAACTCGCCCTGCGCGCCCATACCGCTGTAGAACTTGCCATCGAACTGGTCCACACAGACCTGCCCGGTGAGGTCGATTGAATAGGCCTGCGCAATCGACACCATCTTGTGCTGCGCGGCAATGGTCACCGGGTCGCACACGGCATCCATGGGCTGAAAGTCGAACAACGGGTTGAGGTTGATCAGGTCATACAGGCGCTGCGAGCCGAGCGCCATGCTCGTCACAATCTTGAACGGATGGGTGGTCTTGCAGGCACCGGTAATGCAACCGTGCTCCAGCAGCGGCAGTATGGCGTCGGTGATGACGTCACAGTGCAAACCCAGGTCTTTGCGGTCGGTCAGGTACTGCAACGCTTCGTGCGGAACATAGCCCAGGCCCACCTGGAGGGTTGAACCGTCGTCGATGATGCGCGCGATGTAGCGCGCGATACGCTGCACGTTTTCTTCCTGGGCAGGTTCGCGGTCCAGTTCGGTGATGGCGGTGTTAACCGGTACCAGGTGATGGATGCGGCTGATGTGCACCGTCGTGTCGCCCATAGTACGCGGCATGTGGGGGTTGACTTCGGCAATCACCAGCCGTGCTGCGGCAAGCGCCGCCGGAATGATATCGACAGACACGCCCAGGCTGACATAGCCAAAGGCGTCTGGCAGCGACACCTGTATCAGGGCCGCATCCACCCGAATGCGACCCCGGGCCATCATTTCCGGGACGCGCGCAATCGACATGGGAACGTATTCCACGCGCCCTTCGCCTACGGCCATGCGCATGTCGGCACCCACAAAGAAGGTTCGATGACGAAAACGCGTCAGACTCTGACCATGGGCATCCGTCGTAAACGCCTTGACCATGAAGAAGTGAAGCAACTCCAGGTCAACCGGCGCAGATGGCATCGTCTCCAACTCCTGCAGCAGTGTGCAGGGTGCGGCGCAGCCGGTGCCCAGGAACACGTGGTCCCCATTGCGAATGTGCCCTACCGCCAGCGCCGCCGTCGTGACTTTGTCGGCGTAGGGTTTGAGTGCTGCGTGGGAGGAGGGTTTCTTTTTGGAGAACATGGTGTCCCGATCATCCACGATTACCGGGCGGGTGGTAGACCAAAGCTGCCATGCCGCGCAACCATCCCGCCCATGCTAACGCCCACAATGTGCGCCTTGGCAATATTCAAGGCGTCCAGCACGCCGATGGCATCGTGGGCCATATCCGTCAAGGAATACGCGGCCTGCACCGCAAGGCCCAGACGGGTCTTCAGGCCGGACCACAAAATGTTGGGTACACCGGCATCATCAAAGTGCTGGCTCAGTCCGATGTCGCGGTTGTCAAACCGCACTACCCGGTAACCAGCGTTCACCAAACTTTGCACCAAGTCGATGGGCCAGGCAATGAGCTGCATGCCCAATCCCATGATGAGCAAAACCACAGGCCGCGTTGTGCCGTCCGCGACAGGCGCAGTGCCTGTGTCTTCGACTTCGATCTTGATACCGTTTGCTCTAACTTTCACGCTACACCGCCACTGCAACACCGGCCTGGCCGTCAATGCCGGCGTGGTGTACCTTGCTGTACAGCGCCACCTGGCCACTCTTGAGGCCGTCGATCACAAAGAACTCCCACAGCGGGCGGCTGCGGTCCAGCAGGCTGGAATGCATTCGAGCCACGTACTGCTGCAACTGCCGGTTGGTGCCCGGCTTGGACAGGTCGAAGGGCATCAGCGCCAGTTTTCTGGTAAAGATTTCCGCCAGGTGCAGGCGCTTCTGTAGGTAAGTCTTGACGTCTTCGAAGAAGTCCCCGTTGTAAGCCTCTGGCAGATCGAGCACATTGAGGGAGCCGACATGCATGGGCATTTCTGGTGACTCCAAGTGCAAAAAGGCAGAGTCCATGCCGCTGAGGTGTTTCATGGTGCTTGGTTTCCAAAGAAGTGTGGGGATGGCAGGTCTTGCTAGTCTGCCAAACTTTGGCCGATTTGCTTGTCACCTTGGTGCGGTGGGTTCACCCAGACAGCTTTGCCAAGGCGGTGCTGGGGTGCCTTCAAGCCACCCGCACCCACCCGCAGCAGTTCGCCGAGCATGATCACACGATGATGCACAGCACGATGCCGAGCACGAAGCCGTCGTCAAAGCGCTGGAAGGCCGCAAACAGGGTGCCGCCAATGCGGCCGAAGCAAGGTCGCCTCACCAGCGCGCTGAAATTCAGATCAAGCTGGTCAGTCGTTCATATCCGGAGCGGCTGACGGGAATTTGCTGACCGTCACGCAGCACGGCGACAAAGTTGTCCTTGGTGGCTCGCTCCAGGCTTTGCAGGTAGTCCAGGTTGAGCAAGTAGGAGCGGTGCACGCGCACGAACTGCGCCGGGTCAAGTTGCACCGCCAACTCGGCCAGGGACTGCGTCTTGAGAAAGGTGCGCCCGCCGCTGCGGATGTTGATGTAGTCGTCTTGCGCCTGCACAAATTCGACCTTGTCTACGGCAATCACATGCACCTGGTTGCGGTCACGGATCAGGATGCGTGTCGGGCGTTGGCCCACATGGTTCAGCAACTGCCGCACCTCTGGCTGTTCCTGCGCCAAGGACTTGCAGGCACGGGCCAAGGCAGCGTCAAAGCGTTGCTGCGAAAACGGTTTGAGCAAGTAGTCCACCGCGTGCAGATCAAACGCTTTCAGGGCGTGCTGGTCGTCGGCCGTGGTGAAGATCACACCGGACCTGCGGCCCGTGAGGTCGAGTACTTCCAGGCCACTGAGCTTGGGCATCTGAATGTCCAGAAAGATCAGGTCTGGCTCCAGCGCGGCGATGTCCTGCACCGCCTGCAGTCCGTTTTCGGATTCGCCCACGATGTTCACGCCAGGGTGTGAGGCCAGGTACTCGCGAATCAATCCACGAGCCAATGGCTCATCGTCAACAATCAGGATGCGCAGGGTTGGTGTCGCGGTGTTCATCGCAATTCCTGGGTTGCCGTCACGGCGCGGCTTCGATGGGCAACACAATTTCCAGCGAAAAGCTGGTGGTGTGGCGCACCCAGGTGATACGTGCGCGCTCGCCATACAGGGTGGCCAGACGCCGCTTGATGTTGACCAAGCCGGTTCCGGTGCCTGTGGCGGGCGCTGTGTCGGGGTCCAGCGGGTTGTCGATCGTCACATAGAGCCAGCGATCCTTCACCAGTGCGCGCAGCGTCACACAGCCGCCGTCAGCCAGGTGACGCACGCCATGTTTGACGGCATTTTCTACACAGGGTTGCAACAGCATGGGTGGAATGAGCAGCGCCTGTGCGGCGTCCGGCACCTGGAAGTCCGTACGCAGCCTGTCTCCAAAACGAATCCTCTCAACCGCCAAAAAGTGTTGGCACAAGGCAACTTCATCGGCTAGCGCAATGCGCTCCTTCTCGGCGAGTGCCAGGGTTTGTCGAAAGAATGCTGCCAACTCCAGGGTCATGGCGCGAGCAGCGCCAGCGTTTTGCGACGTCAGCGCGCTGATGGAGTTCAGGCTGTTGAACAGGAAGTGCGGGTTGATTTGTGTGCGCAACACCTGCAATTGCGCATCGCGCGCCTGTAGTCGCGACTGCGCCTCACGCGCCTGTGCGGCGCGCAGCTGGTCAGTGGCCATCCAGACATGGTGAATCAGCAGTGAAATCAGGTACACCAGACCCCCGCCCAGCAAAGGCCAGATCAACGGGCCGCCCGGTATGGCGATCAATTGCCCTGCGACGGGCTGCGCGCTGGCTGAAGGTTCCGCGTAGGTCAGCGTCATCAGGCTTGCGCCCAACGCGTTCCAGCCCTGGCACAGCAAGGCCCACAGCCCACCAGACAGCACCGATGCCGTGCCAAACACGGCCACGGTTTGCCAGCCAACCCGTTGTGCCGAAACCACGCCACGGCACACATAGTAGGCCGACGTGGCGATGAAGCCCAGGCAAACT
>CANNRR010000247.1 GCA_947508055.1 Burkholderiales bacterium | reverse complement strand
TTCTTGAACATGCTGGCGATGATGGCTTCGCCCACTGCCCGCCCTTTGCCGAACGATGGGTTCAGGTGCATACGCAAGCCGGGTGCCGCGTTGACCTCGACAATGCCGCCGCCGAGCTCTTCGATGGGGCGCAGAATGCTGTCGCACACCAGATCGACGCCACAAATATCCAGGCCCACCATGTGGGCGGCGGCCACTGCGCGCGCCGCCACCTCTGGGTGTACATCGTCGGTTACATCGGTGGCCGAGCCACCGGTAGATAGGTTGGCGTTGTTGCGCAGGTTGACGCGCTGTCCTTTGGTCGGAACTGCCTCAGGTGAAAAACCCTGATTGGCCAGGCAGGCACGTGCAATGTCATCAATGCGGATCTTGGTCAGCGACGTCGAATGTCCCGAGCCGCGCCGAGGGTCCAGGTTGACCTGGGCGACCAGCTCGGCCACGGTCCGGATGCCATCCCCAACCACTTTTGGTGGATCGCGTCGCGCTGCGGCAACCAGCTTGTCACCTACCACCAACAACCGGAAATCGTTGCCTGGCAAGTAGCGTTCGACCAAAATGTCGTCACGAAACTCGGTGGCAATGGCGTAGGCCTTGGTCAGGTGGTCTTTGGTTGTGATGTTGACCGTCACACCCTTGCCTTGGTTGCCGTCCTTGGGCTTGACCACGACGGGCAGGCCAATTTCGCAGGCGGCCACCCAAGCGTCTTCTGCGTCGGTCACTGCGCGCCCGCCAGGCACGGGAACCCCGGCGGCTGCCAACAGTTTTTTGGTCAGTTCTTTGTCCTGCGCAATGGCTTCCGAAATGGCGCTGGTGCTGTCTATTTCAGCTGCTTGAATGCGGCGCTGCTTGCTGCCCCAGCCAAAGCGCACCATGCTGCCTTCGGTCATGCGGCTGAAGGGAATATTGCGCGCAGCCGCAGCGTCAACGATACAACCGGTGCTGGGCCCCAGGCGGACGTCTTCGTCCAGGTCACGCAACTGCGCCAGCGCGTCCGCCAGATCAAAGGGAGTGTCGTCCAATGCGGCCTTGCACAGTACTTGCGCCAAGTCCATTGCCAGTCGTCCAACCGCTTCTTCGCTGTATTCCACGACCAGCTGGTAAACATCGGTGTCCACTGTGGGCGTGCTGCAACTGAATGTGACAGGGCATCCAGCCTGCGCTTGTAAGCCCAGAGCAGCGAGTTCGAGTACATGGACCATGGGAATCGAGTCGTCATGGCCAGTGGGCTGAAACGGGCCGATCTCGGGGAATCGGGACCGCAGACGCGATTCGAATCCGTCAATGACACCGATCGAGCATTCAACTCCGCTGCAGGATACGATGGACTGTATGGCCGTGTGGTGGCTCCACAAATTAGGTCCACGCAGGGCTCGGATACGGGTTACTTCCATAGTGTGCAGTCAGTAGGGTGTTTTTCTGGGATTGGACTCAAACGTGCGCAGTCCGGCCCCAATCAATTCCGGTGGAATGTTGAGCGCCCAAGCGGCGGCAACCGCCGCCATCACCATCTCGGGCTGCGAAGCCTTGGCGGGTTTGAGCGAGGCCAGCGGCAGCAAGGCAATTTCCTTGAGACCGTGGGCCAGTACGATCTGGTCGTCGCGCACGAACACCACCTGCTCACCCGCCGCGCGGTGTTCTGACATGACATTTTGATTGGGGTCCATGCCGTAAAAAATGACCTTTCCATCGCACAGCTCGGCCAACTCCACCACTTGCGGGTCGGCGGCATTGAGGACTGCCGTGCCGGTGGGCAAAATGACATCGACCTGGGTCCGCGCGACCTTGAAGGTCTGCTCGGCATCCAGAATGTCAAAGGCCTCCAACGTGGCTTGCCAGCCGACATCGGTAACCACGCCTACCAAGCATTTATCGTAGGCCAGGCCCTCCGCCAGGATGGCTTGGCTACCGTTTTCAAACACGGCGGCCTGGACGGAACGGTTGATCAACAGGCGCTGCCCCGCTTCCCAGTTTGCACAGTCTTTAGACTCCACCTGACGCCCATCGAGGTACAAGCCCTCGCTGCAGGCCAGACCGACATGCTTGCCACTGATGTGGGCCAGCCAAGCAATCAGACGAGCAATGCGGCCGGTTTTTTGCGTTCCGGTAATGCCAATAATTGGAATGCGTCCATCGCGGTCCAGATTGAACAGGTGCTCGATGATGGCCCTACCTACCGGACGGCCCACGCCATCTGCGGGTTTGATGTGTGCCAGCAAACCGGGGCTGGCGTTGACCTCAATGACTACCGCGCGTTGGGATCGCATGGGTTTGGTGACATCTTCGAGGACCATGTCCACACCGGCAATATCCAGGCCAACTACCCGCGCCGCCAATGCGGCAGCGGCAGCCACGCTGGGGTGCACCAGGTCGGTTACATCGAAGGCGACATTGCCGTTGCGCTGGATCAGCACACGCTGGTCCTTGGCGGGAATGGACTCAGCCGTCAACCCTGCGCGTTCGAGTTCCAGAATGATCTCGCCGGACTTGCTGGGCAGCATGGCGTTGAGTGGAAAATCTTCACCTGTTCCGCGACGCGGGTCGGAGTTGATCTGGTCATCGGTCAATTGGTCGATGTGGTCCACACCATTGCCAACCACCCAAATCGCTTCACCGCGGGCGGCGGCGACCATGTGCTTACCCACCACCAGCATACGGTGCTCGTTGCCGGGGATGAATTTTTCAACGATGACGCTGCTGCCTCCACCCTTGCGAAAGGCCAGGGCGTAGGCCGCTTCCACATCACTTTGTGTGCGCAGGTCCAGTGAAACCCCGCGCCCGTGGTTGCCGTCGTAGGGCTTCAGGACTACTGGCACACCGATCTCCAGCGCTGCCTCCCAAGCCTGTTCGGCTGACTTCACCAATTCGCCTTCGGGAACCGGCACGCCGCAGGCTTTGAGCAGTGACTTGGTCAGGTCCTTGTCGCTGGCAATTTCTTCGGCAATAGCGCTCGTCTGGTCGGTCTCTGCCGTCCAGATACGGCGTTGGTTTATGCCGTAGCCCAGCTGTACCAAGTTACCCTCTGTCAACCGGATGGATGGAATTTTGCGTGCCGTGGCAGCGTCCACAATGTGGGCCGTGCTCGGGCCAAGGCACAAGTCGTCGACCTGATCGCGCAGATGGTTGACGATGGCGGCTACGTCATACGGAGTGCCATTGATGGCCGCCACCACCAGGTCACGCGCTGCAACCAAAGCCTCGCGCCCGACCTGCTCTTGCCGGGTTCGAAATGCGATTTTGTAAACCCCGCGTGTGGAGGTCTGTCGGGCTTTACCAAAGCCGGTGCGCATGCCAGCCAGGTTTTGAAGCTCCAGTGTGGTGTGCTCCACAATGTGCGCGGCGTATGTACCTTCTCGCACCCGCTGCAAAAAGCCACCCCGCACGCCCGGGCTGCAATGGTGTTCCACCATGCTGGGCAAGAACGCTATCAGTCGCTCGTAAAACCCGGGGATGGTGTTGGAAGGGTGGTCCTCCAGTGTGCCGATATCTACCCACGCCTCGATCACCGGCCTATAGGTCCAGATGTTGGGTCCGCGCAGGTGTGTCACCCTGAGAATGTCGATCTTTTTTGGGTCCGTCATGGTTGTTTTGGGTTGGGTCGTCCACCAATGTGGCGCTGACCGCGTTGTGTATTCTCGCTCACCCAACCCCATTCGGCGGGTGCGCGTTGTTGCTCCAAGCTAGTATCGTAAAGTATGGCGCATGCCGCTATCGGTATGCGCCCGGCACCTGGCCTCCGGAAATTCACCTATTTGCTGCACCACATGACCCCTGACGTTTTAATTGAGAGCGCTTTACCAGTCGACTTGAGCGCGGATTGGAGTGGTTCGGTTGCGTCACAACTTCACCCTCAAGAGAACGTTCTGGCAGCGCTGGAGGTTGACCTTGATGCCCATTTGAATTTCTTGCGTGGCCTTATCGTGGTGACCGACCAGCGCATTCTTAGTTGCGCCAGCGAGCAGGCCCATTGGCAGCACTGGACTTATCGAAGCGGGCTGGACCTTCGCCATCACGACCACGCTGGCGTGGGGCATTTGGACCTGGTCGATACCACCGGTCTGTTGGCTACCTGGCGTTTTACCTTGGCGCAAAATCTGCACGCCATTCGGCTGGTTGACCAGTTTCAATCCCATTTGGAAGCCCAAGTCACCGGCAAACCCCTTGCACAGACTCCGAACAACGTCTGCCCGAGTTGCAAGGCCCCGCTGGAACCCGATCAGGATGAATGCCCCATTTGTACCAAGGTGGTCCACACACCGCCTTCTACCTGGACGCTGTTTCGTCTGTGGCAATTTGCCAAACCCTATCGTGGGCAACTTTTGTTGGGCTTTGTGCTGATGCTGCTGGGCACGGCAGCCAGTCAGGTACCTCCATACTTGACCATTCCACTGGTTGACAAGGTCATGATTCCGTTGCAGAGCGGCCAGCATGTGGAGATAAGAACCATCGTTTTTTACCTCTCGGGCTTGTTGGCATCGGGCCTGTTGGCGTGGGTTTTGAGCTGGGCCAAGACCTATATTCTGGCGCTCGCCTCCGAGCGCATAGCGGCAGACTTGCGAACCACCACATATGAGCATTTGCTGCGTCTGTCGCTGGAGTATTTTGGCGGCAAGCGCACGGGCGATTTGCTTTCGCGGGTGGGCAGCGAGAGTGACCGCATCGCCGTGTATCTGTCGCTGCACCTGACCGACTTCGCCAGCGATGTGGTCATGATCGTGATGACGGCTGTCATTCTGTTCACCATGGACCCGTACCTGGCCCTGGTCACTCTGGTGCCTTTGCCCTTTATAGGCTGGATGATCCATTTTGTGCGCTACCGCCTGCGCACCGGTTTCGAGAAGATTGACCGCGTTTGGGGCGAGGTGACCAACGTGTTGGCCGACACCATTCCCGGCATTCGGGTGGTCAAGGCCTTTGCCCAGGAGCAGCGTGAGGCCAAGCGCTTTCGCGATGCCAACCGCCACAACCTGCTGGTCAACGACCGCATCAACAAAATCTGGTCGCTGTTCTCGCCCAGCGTTTCGTTGCTGACCGAGATGGGCTTGCTGGTGGTGTGGGGCTTTGGCATCTACCAGGTGGGCCAGGGCGAGATTACCGTGGGTATGTTGCTGGCGGCCATTGCGTACATTGGCCGCTTTTACGGGCGGCTCGATTCCATGAGTCGCATTGTCTCGGTCACACAAAAATCGGCC
>CANNRR010000246.1 GCA_947508055.1 Burkholderiales bacterium | reverse complement strand
CCTCGAAATCAACCAGCAAGGTTTTGAGCAGCACCTTGCTTTTCTTTGGTGAGACGCGCTCGCCTTTGCCGATTGAATGCTCTGTGGCGTGAAGCCAGTCTCGCGCTTCACCCTCGACCCGAAAGGACTTTGACAAAGCCGGATGCCCGGCACGATGCACCCTGACTTCGTAAGTCACACTGCCATCTTTGAGTTTGCGTCTTCGAATCTGTGCCATACTGCCACCCATATAAGTTTGGTGGGATTTTAGTGGGATTTATATGGCTATAGTCTTATAACTTATTGTATTTAAACAGTTTTTTATCAATTAATTGCGGCCTCCTAAGTGCTAGATACAGGTTCGATTCCTGTCAGCGGGACCACTTATGGCTTCAGACGGTCTCATCTCCCCTCGAAACCCGCCATGGCTATAGTTGCACCCGGCATTTTTTTGTCTCACGCCCTCCCAATGGGTAAAAGAACATACCATCAAACCGGGTATTGCATTGGCGCTTAGCCCGATCGCGCTATTCAGGCGGAATTAGCCGCAGCAAGCCCCGCCGGAACAGCAGTTGCTGGTTTCAACCGTGCGTTTGCTAATCTGCACTCGCCAGGTTGCAGGCCCTGACTCCTGATAGGCCCACGCAAAATCCGCGCCCAGTCCCGCGAGCAACAAGAGATGGTCCATCGGATCGTGGTCAGCCAACAGTTGAAACGACTTCCCTTGCTGCAGTGACTTGGCTTTGCTGATCACCAACTGTTGCGCAGCATCAGGCGCGGCACCACGAAGATCCAGCGGCATGGTGATGGTTTCCGACATGGATTTTCCTTTTGGTAAAAATAAAGGTGATTATATGATCCATATAATGTGCATCTTTAAAATTCAGACCATCCGGGTCAGCACCTCGATTGGATCAAGCAAATTGCAGACAGCACTGTTTATCGCGCGAAAACTTGCACAAGACATACTGCTTTATGAAAGTGCGCCGCTTATCATCTGCCGCCGCCGGTGCCAGTAAACCAATACACCGGTACGCTCAGTCCAACCCAAATGCAGTACGCCTGCAGTATTTGCGCCACGCCATGCACACCCATAGCCCTGTCCACTTTTATCCGTCCACAGCACCGTCCGTCACTCCCGCGTCGGACGTCCACGCCATCATCGGCGGGCGGGTCGAACTTCAGTTGCTGACCACACTCAAATGCAACCTGAAGTGCAGCTATTGCTCTCTGGGTGTGGGCGACGTGTTGGGCTCCCAAGTTCATGTTGAATACGACATTGAGCAGCTCGTTTCCTTTGTGGACAAGCATCTGCAGGAAAAAGAGGTTTACGTAACTTTTTACGGCGGCGAGCCAACCTTGAACAAAAAGCTGATGCTAGAAGTCATGCAGCGCTTTCCCAAGTTCCGTTTCCAGCTACAGACCAATGCCACGCTGATCGACAATTTACCCGAGTGGGCGTTAAACCGTCTCTCCAACGTGCTGGCCTCGATTGACGGCGGCGAGTCCACCACTGACGGTTATCGTGGCAAGGGCATCTATCGGCAGGTGATCAAGAACCTCAAGGAAGTTCGAGGCCACATTGGCGGCACCATCACGGCGCGCGTCACTTGGGGCAACCCCGACACCTGTTTTGAAGAGCTGGACCAGTTGGTTAGCGGCGACACACCATTCGACTACTTGTACTGGCAGTTTGTGGCCGACGAGATGTACGCGGGCGACTCGGTTCACAAGCGCAAAGCCGTGCTGGTGCAGTTGATCGACAAATTTTTCTCGCGCACTGACGTGCTGTACCCACTGATTCCACTGATGGGCATGGTGCGCAACAAGCTGTTCCCCACCCGCGCACTGGAACTGTACGCCGGTGCCACCCAGTGCCGCGTTTCCACCCACTTGTTAAACGTCATGCCCAACGGCGAGATCTACCCGTGCCCGGACATGATGTACGCCCCGTCCATGAAGATGGGTGACGTCAAGACCAACTGGCTGCAAAAAAGTCCACTGCAACAAGACCCGGCGATGCCGTGCCACAACTGCGAAGCCTACGCCTGGTGCCGCGGCAACTGCATGAAGAATATGTATCTGGGCTATGTAAAGAACGACCTGCGCTACCGCGCCAATGTGGTCGAGCCGATTTGTGAGCTGATCCGCTTTATGGGCCGAGAAATTGACAAACGCAGCCCGCAAGCTTGGTTCGAGCGAGCAACTTTGCCGGTACGCAAGCAGGTCATGGACTGCGAGGTTTATGAATACGTTGAAGTCATGCCCTGAATGCGCTGACTATTTCCTTGCGCCAAATAGTCGGGCAAAAAAACCGATCGAAGCGGGCGTTTTTTGAACCACCTGCGCACGCGGTGTGCTGACCCCGCTGTGGCTTGCGTGCCATTTTCCGAAACGCAAGTCGTGCGTCATGATGTGGCCGATCAACCACTTATTCAAAAATCGACGCAACTCCTGCACGCGGTCCTCTGACCATTCGATGCCACTGCCCAGGAAATCTGCCGCCTGCGCAGCAAATTCTTCATGCAACTTCAAATGCTGCTCGAACGCCGGGTAAGCGCATTTTTCCATCAGTTCCTGCTCGTGTGAGAAATGCGTCACGACATAGTCCAATAACTCGTCGACGGTCTGCTCCACAGAAGCCAGATTGAGCGCCCGCACCAGCGTAAAAAGGTGGCGGTGCTCTTGGTCCACTTGAGCGACCCCGATCTTGAATCCATCTCGCCACTCAATGACATAGGGCGCCTTTTTGGCTTCTAAAGTTTCTGACATGGATTATTCCTGGGTGAAATGAAAAGGGCTGAATCATCTCGATTGCGCACACAAAGTGTCTGATCCAAGGCTGGGTCAAACTTTACGTTGCAATGCAGCATAGGGCAAACCCTTACATGGAGTTTGAGGACTTTCATTGCGTTAAGTCAAATTTCTGTTGCGCACGATTGCAACAGTTCAAGGCCTCACAAACAAATGGCCCACCGACCGCGCCCAAGAATTTTGGCTACCGATCAGCCACCCGCAACGTGCGGCTAAGCAACATCACCGGAATCAAACCCACCAGCACCAACGCCAGGCATGGCAGGGCAGCCTCCCCCAACCGCTCGTCCCGTGCCAACTGGTAGGCCACCACCGCCAGGGTGTCGCTATTGAAGGGACGCAGCACCAGGGTGGCGGGAAGCTCTTTCATCACATCCACAAACACCAACAAACCGGCGACGGCGACCGAGCGACGCAACAAGGGCCAGTGCACGCGCACCAGCGTTTGCAGTCCCGATGCCCCGAGCATGCTGGCCGACTCGTCCAGGCTGACGGACAGACGGGCATAGCCGCTTTGCAGCGCCTGTAGTGCCACGGCACAAAAGCGCACCAGATACGCCCACACGATTCCCACTGCCGTCGCGGTGACCCAGTAACCCACTTGCCAGTCAGGCGCCCATGCTTGCAACCACCCCACCGGCAACAACAAGCCTACAACCACCACAGCACCCGGAATGGCGTAGCCCAGGCTCGCCAACTGCACCGCAGTCCGCGCCGCCCAGTGACTGCTGCGCCGCACGCTGAACGCCAGCACCAGTCCCACGCCCACCGCCAGCGCCGCGGTGACGGCACCCAGCCGCACGCTGTTGAGTGCCCACTCGCCAAAACGGGACCACGGCAGCGTCGCCCAGTCTGTCGTCAAAGGCCGCAGCATGAAGAGCACCGGCAACACAAAACCCATCAAAATCGGCACGCTGCACACAAGCCAAACAACGCCACGTTGCCGCCCGTTCAGGGCCACGGCCTGGGCATCTGTAGAACCGGAACGGGCACCTTTGGTGACGGCAAAACGCATGCGGTACTGCGCACGGCGCTCCAGGCCCAACAGGATTGCGACCAAGACCAGCAACAACGTCGCCAACTGCGCCGCGGCGATGCGGTTGTCCATAGTCAGCCAGGCCTTGTAGATGCCGGCGGTGAAGGTCTGGATACCAAAGTAGCTGGATACGCCAAAGTCAGCCAAGGTTTCCATCAATGCCAGGGCAACACCAGCGGCCACAGCGGGTCGCGCCAGCGGCAGCGCAACTTCGCGCATACGCCGACCAATCGGCGCCCCCATCAAACGCGCAGCCTCCATCAAGTGCACGGTGCGCTCACCCAGCGCCGTTCGCGCGAGCAGGTAAACGTAGGGGTAAAGGGTGAAGGTAAAGACCCAGGCTGCACCCGCTACATTGCGCACCTCGGGAAACATGCGGCCTTGTGCGCCAAGTGCACTGCGCAGACCCGTTTGCAATGGACCGCCAAATTGAAGAAAGTCGGTATAGGCGTAAGCCACCACATACGCCGGCATCGCCAGAGGGAGCAACAAGGCCCACTCAAACACACGCCGACCGGGAAACTCCAATAGTGTCACCGCCACCGCAGTAGACAGCCCCACCAGAGACACCCCCACGGTGACCAAAAAGCACAGTAACAGGGTGGTCCCCACGTAATCGGGCAACACGGTACTGGCCATTTCCTGCAGGATGGTCGCTGCCAGAGCGCCAGAATCCCCCACCGGCAACCATGATGCCAACACCGCCAGCACCGGCAACATCAGCGCTGCGATCACCAGCAGCAGCACCCAGCGCGACAGGGACGAAGAAAATGAGGAGTGGGGCATGATGGCCGACGGCCAATGGCCCGGTCTAAATGAGAATTGTAATCATCTAAAATACCCCATGTTTCTGCAAGTGTCCCAGCTACAAGTCCGTTATCCCGGCCAAGGCCAGGCCGCGGTGCAAAACGTTTCCTTCGGTTTGCGGGCGGGCGACATTGGCGTCCTGATTGGGCCGTCTGGCTGCGGCAAGACCACGCTGTTGCGCGCCGTGGCGGGACTGGAAAAGGCCTGCAGCGGCGAAGTCAAGCTGGGCGGGCTTACGGTCAGTGGTGCCAACATGCACCTTCCTGCCGAGAAACGCCGAATCGGCATGGTGTTTCAGGATTATGCCCTCTTCCCCCATCTTGATGTGGGCCGCAACGTGGCCTTTGGCATCCACGATTGGCCTGCAGCCGAACGCGACGCACGGGTTACCGAGGTACTCGAATGGGTGGGCCTGCGCGGTGCCCAGAATCGCTATCCGCACGAACTCTCCGGTGGTCAACAGCAACGCGTGGCGTTGGCTCGCGCGCTGGCACCCAGGCCTCAACTGCTGCTGCTCGACGAGCCTTTCTCCAATCTGGACGTGGACTTGCGCGAACGTCTGGCGCATGAAGTGCGGGGCATTCTGAAAGCCGCCGGCGCCACCGCGCTG
>CANNRR010000245.1 GCA_947508055.1 Burkholderiales bacterium | reverse complement strand
TTGCCAAGCCTGCCTACACCACTACCGAGGGCAGAAAGCCGATACTGAATTTGGCTATGGCCATGCAACAAAGGCAGTGGATCAAGGGGCTTTGGGATGAGGCCACGCAGTTCGATTTGCCGGTCAAATTCGCCTCCCATCATCCGCCCCGCACAGGCTAATGGAAAATTTGGGTTGAAAACTCTACTGCCGCTTTGGGCACTGACCCGACCTACGGGTTGATCCCGCGAGTACCCGCTTTGCGTCTGTTTGCGACATTGACCATCCGACCCGACTCGGTTGCAGGTCCCTGTGCCACGCGCTAACCGGTGGCGAGTGCGGCACGCACACGAGCTGCGAATGACTCAAGCAAAATGAGGTTCTAGCCCACGCAGAATGTGCGTAATAAGCTACCAAAAATATAGCAAATTACTGCGCCTCTCGCACCGGTCGGCCATTCACTGGTTGCACCGGTCGCGCATTGCTGGGGTAGAGCTGGGTAAACAGTTTGTATTGCGCCTTGCTGATCGTGATGGGCTGCTTCAACACCATCCACAGCACGCCTTCCGTGCACGGCGGCGTGGTGAGGGATCCCATGAACTGGTAGTAGCGTTGGTCTTTGGGCAGTAGTTCGTTGACATCGAGCAGGCCTTGCGGCATGCGCACACGGTCTCCATTATCCAGCGGCATATAGGTCCAGACTTTGTCAATCATTGGGTTAGCGTCGCCCTCTTGCAGCAGCACAGCCACGACCGCAAGTTGCCCCTCGTTGCTTTTGTGAACCAGGTGCGCCACCATGGGGAAGCGTTTGAAGTTGATTTGTTCTTCCGACGGCGTGTGGAAATGGAGCTGCAGCAAGTGGTAGTTGGAGCCGCGCGCCGTGATGGCGCTGTCCCCCTGAACGTCCACCTGGATGGTGTGCCCGTTGTTTACCACCGAGGCGTTGCTGGGTTGGTAGGCAAACTGAATCGGTTCGGCTGGCCCCTGCAAGGTGCTGCTGTCTTCGATGTTGATGGGCGACTGGCGCTTGCCAATGGCGCACACATTGAACTCAGGCTTGAGTTTGCCCCAAGCCTGCGGACCCGTGTCGCCTTCGTAGGCCCAATGTACTTCGTCACCGTGGGTATTGCCGCCGGCGTGAGATGTTGTGGGGGTGCTTCCCGCCGAGTGGCCTGCCACTGCTGCGGCACGAGCTTGGTTGTAGCGCTGACTGGCCAATGCCCGTGCCGTTGGCGATGCAGCGTGACTGGCCTCGGCCGGGCGGGTTGGCAAGGGACTCTTGTCCTCTACCGTGACGGTCATTTTCTTGCTGGCTACCACGGTGCCGGCCATGGCTGCGCGAATCTTTTCGGCCATGGGGTTCCCACTGCCGGTAGGAAGACCGTCAACAGGCACCGTCTTTTTGGAAACAGCGGTCTCGGGCACTTCCTGCGTGGCTGCTTTGGCAGGCGTTGATGCCACCTTGGCAGGAGCCGACGTTGCTTTGGCAGGGGCGCTGGCAGCTGGATTAGCGTGCGCTGAGCCATGGTCGGCGGCCCACGCGCTCGCGCCAAGTGCCAAACCCAATGCGCAGACTAACGGGCGAAGCACGGGGCTTGAACGGAAAGCAGGGTAGTAGTTCATGGCTTGGCGTGCCTCAGGTGTGTGCGCAATAGAAACACCCAATTGAACAAAAAGCGAATCGGGCATGTCCATCGTATCGGCCAAAAGGGGCATCAACTTGAATGAGGGGCATTCTGGAGGTGCTGCTGCACGCTATAGTGGGCGTCCATCACCCACCTGCATCAACAGTCCCCACCGTGAGCATCCAGACCGACGACTTTTCCACCCCGCCCGACAAACGCATGGTGTCGGCTGCACCCACTTCGCCCCAGGAAGAGGCCGTTGAGCGCGCCCTGCGCCCCAAGCTGTTGGATGAATACGTGGGCCAAGCCAAAATCCGGGAGCAATTGGAGATATTCATCAGCGCCGCTAAAATGCGTGGTGAGGCGCTGGACCATGTGCTGCTGTTTGGCCCGCCCGGCCTGGGCAAGACCACGCTCAGCCACATTGTTGCCGCCGAGCTTGGCGTCAATCTGCGCCAGACCAGTGGCCCGGTGCTGGAAAAGCCCAAGGACCTGGCGGCGCTCCTGACCAATCTGGAAAAGAACGACGTACTGTTCATCGACGAAATCCACCGTCTCTCTCCTGTGGTCGAGGAAATTCTGTACCCCGCACTGGAAGACTACAAGATCGATATCATGATCGGCGAAGGCCCGGCTGCGCGCTCCATCAAGCTCGACTTGCAACCTTTCACGCTGGTGGGTGCCACCACACGTGCGGGTATGCTGACCAACCCGCTGCGTGACCGCTTTGGTATCGTGGCGCGCTTGGAGTTTTACACACCGGAGGAACTGGGGCGTATTGTCAAGCGCAGTGCCGGGTTGCTCAAAGCGCCCATGGACGCCGAAGGTGGTTTCGAGATAGCCCGGCGTTCACGTGGTACGCCGCGCATTGCCAACCGCCTGTTGCGACGCGTGCGGGACTATGCCGACGTCAAGGGCATAGGGCACATTTCGTTGGACATTGCCAACCGCGCCCTGGCCATGCTGGATGTGGACCCGCAGGGCTTTGACATCATGGACCGCAAGCTGCTGGAGGCCGTGATCCTGCGCTTTGACGGCGGCCCCGTGGGGCTGGACAACATCGCCGCCAGCATCGGCGAAGAGCGCGAGACCATCGAGGATGTGATTGAGCCCTACCTCATCCAGCAGGGCTACCTGCAGCGCACACCACGCGGTCGCATTGCCACGCTGGCGGCGTACCGGCATCTGGGCGTTGCGCCACGCAACCCGCCCGAGGGCGGGCTGTTTGTTGACCCATCAGGCCAGTAGATCATTGGTGAAATCAACCGATAGAGCTCGTAAAAAGTGCGCATGCAGCTATCAAAAGTAGAGCAATTTATGGAATCAGGTTTCAGTGGTCACCGCCAGAAACCCGCCCTCTCAGCTTTTTAACTTCGCCGCGGGTGGCCTTGCTGTCCAGTCGCTTGAGTTTGGAACTGCGCGTTGGTTTGGTCGCCTTACGCGGCTTGGGGGGCACTGCCACACTGTCCACCAGGGCCTGTAGCCGTTCGATTGCATCCAGCCGGTTTTGCTCCTGACTGCGCGTGGTTTGCGCCTTGATCACGACAACCCCCTCAGCGGTGATGCGCTGGTCGCTCAGCGCCAGCAGCCGCTGCTTGATTTCTTCGGGCAACGACGAATCGGGGATCGAATAGCGCAGATGAATGGCGCTGGACACCTTGTTCACGTTTTGCCCGCCCGAACCCTGTGCACGGATGGCGGAGAAGTCGATTTGATCTTCTTCAATATGGATGATTGGCTCGGGCATGAGTGGAATTTTCGGTCAAATTGGGAGTCGCGCTTCGGGGTATTTGCCCCAATTGGGTGGGGTATATGACCCGCGGCATGGTCGCGGCCGTGTGGGACAACAGGAAAACCCTTTCAAATCGATCGCATGCGGAGGAAAATGGCATGGCACGGAAACTGCTGGTGTTGGCCGGTGAACACTGGAGATAGGCAATCATGAACGTGAAACGACTTGATGGGCGTTTGCTCAACTTCTGGGTGGCCAAGTCGGCTGGGCTTCATCTCTCGGTCCAAGACGCTGACCCAACCAAAGGTCATGACCCGGACAGTGGGTTCTGGCACCCGCATACCTATAACCCGGCAAACGACTGGTCCCATGCGGGCCCCATTGTTTCGGTTGAATGGTTTGCCATTGAAGACATGCTGGTTGAGTGGTTTGGTCCGCACTGGTCGCATATCCCCGTCATTACAGACAATCCCCTCAAGTGGTTTATGCGGGCCTACGTTGGAACCCAATTCGGTGACGAGGTTGAAGAAGTTACAGCGGCGGCTTCGTTGCATTTTGCGGCAGACGACTGTGCTACCGCGCTTGCGCCTTCGATCCGCCAAGTCCGGCCTCAATCTTTGGTTCGATCCCTGCTGAACCAATTTAGCTGGTAAAAACGGGGCTTCACACTTTTGAACCTCAATCAATGGCCAGCCAGGCTGCTACCTCACCGCTGAACTTGCGTCGACGCTTCGCCCTGACCAGTCTCGGGGTCATCGCCATCATTGCAATGGGCCTGGGCTGGCTCATGTCGCACATGCTCACCCAGCGCATGCTGCAGCGCGAAGGCGAAGTCAGCATGGATTTCATTCAAAACCTGCTGGCCACGGACAATTCGGGCCTGTACCTGGCACACCCGGATGACGCGGTCTTGAAGGCGCGCTTTTTGGGCTCGATGGAGCACGTCTCAGCCATGAGCGATCCGGTTCGTGCCAATGCCTACCAGACCGACGGCACCGTCATCTGGTCGACTGACTTGGCCCTGATTGGTCGGCGCTACCCGGCCAATGATGAACTGGATGAAGCACTGGCCGGAAAACTGGTGGTGCACAGCGGCCGACTCGATTCGGGCGACCCCCGCAAGGGTGAACACGTTGGTCTGGCGCAGCGCATGAGCTACTACGTGGAGAGCTACATTCCGATCCTGGAGCCGAAAACCCAACAGGTGCTGGGCGTGATGGAGTTGTACAAAGTGCCGGTCCAGCTGAATGCGTCGATTCGTGATGCGCTGTTGCAGTTGTGGCTTGCTTGTGCCTTCAGTGCGGCGGGATTGTTTGGTGCGCTCTATTGGACGGTTGCCCGGGCCGACCGCGTTATGCGGGACCAGCAAGCCCGTCTGGCGGAGAGTCAGACCTTGTCCACAGCGGTCGAACTGGCGCGGGCCGTTGCGCACAACCTGCGAAACCCGCTGGCATCCATTCGTGTGTCGGCAGAAATGCTGCAGGCCGGTGATGCACAGGCGCCAGATTTTGCGGAGCACTGCACGGACATCACCGCCTCGGTGGACCGTGCTGACCGCTGGATCACCGAACTGGTGCGCGTATCCCAGGCGCCCAAGCTGCAGTCTGAAGTGGTGTGGCCGTCCGGGGTGATCCAGGAATGTTTGCAGGAGATGGCGTCCGAGATGAGCCGCCGGGGTATTCGATGGACGGTGCCCGCAGAAGATGCGCCTGCCATACAGGCCCACACCGCCATGCTGCGCCAAATCCTGATCAGCATCCTGGCCAATGCCACAGATGTCATGCCAGAAGGCGGCGACATTGCGGTGAGTTGGACGAACAGTGCCAGCCAGCTCAGGCTGCAGATCACTGACAGCGGCCCCGGCATCCAAGACGATGTGCGCAGTGCCTTGTTTCGTCCGTTTTTCAGCACCAAGAGCGGTGGCCTGGGAATTGG
>CANNRR010000244.1 GCA_947508055.1 Burkholderiales bacterium | reverse complement strand
GTCGACTTGTCAAAAGTAACCATTTTTGTTGCAAACCGGTTCAAGCTGGATTGGATACGGGCGCAATACAGTGCCCGAATTTCAAGCCTTCTGGAGAAGTTTTCAGGTCAACCTGTTCAAGTTGAGTTAGCACTTGCTCCGCGGGAGCTTGTTTCCAGAAGCCACCTGCCGCAGCGCTCCGTCGAACCAATCCCCATGGAAGAGGCGACTGAACTGGGCGAGGAACGAACCGCAAATGGTCTAAAGAATCGGCTCAATACAGCCCTTACTTTTGAGACTCTAATTGAAGGCACCGCCAATCGAATGGCGCGCGCAGCGGCGATGCATGTCGCTGGCATGCCAGGCCACCTGTACAACCCCTTATTTATCTATGGTGGCGTCGGCCTTGGCAAAACCCACTTGATGCATGCCGTGGGCAACCGTCTGCTGGCTGACAGGCCAAACGCCAAAGTTCTCTACATCCATGCAGAACAATTTGTTTCTGACGTGGTTAAAGCGTATCAGCGCAAGACATTTGACGAATTCAAGGAACGCTACCATTCATTGGACCTGCTGCTAATTGATGACGTACAGTTTTTTGCCAACAAGGAACGCACGCAAGAGGAATTTTTTAATGCGTTCGAGGCTCTGCTGGCAAAAAAGTCGCACATTGTGATGACCAGCGACACCTACCCGAAGGGGCTGACAGACATTCACGAGCGTCTCGTGTCCCGATTTGATTCCGGCCTGACAGTCGCGATCGAGCCACCCGAACTGGAAATGCGGGTCGCCATTCTTATCAACAAAGCGCGTGTTGAGGGTATCGAGATGCCAGAAGAAGTCGCGTTCTTTGTGGCGAAGAATGTGCGCTCGAATGTGCGCGAACTGGAAGGTGCTTTGCGAAAGATTTTGGCTTATTCCCGTTTTAACCAGAAGGAAATTTCAATTCTGCTGGCGCGAGAAGCCCTGCGCGACCTGCTATCCATTCAAAACCGCCAGATTTCAGTGGAAAACATCCAAAAAACGGTGGCCGATTATTACAAGATCAAGATCGCCGACATGTATTCCAAGAAGCGGCCCGCCAGTATTGCGCGGCCGCGCCAGATTGCCATGTATCTCGCCAAGGAATTGACACAAAAAAGCCTCCCCGAAATTGGTGAATTGTTTGGTGGGCGCGACCACACCACCGTGCTGCATGCAGTTCGAAAAATTGGCGGTGAGCGCCAGCAAATGACCGAATTGAACCAGCAACTTCACGTGCTGGAACAAACACTCAAAGGCTGATGGCCGGAATAAAAATGGGAAAATAGCGTCGTTGCAAGTACTGTGCCCCGCCGCCCGTTATTAATTTGAGTCCAAGATATTGAACAAGAGGTTGACATGATCGTCCTGAAGGCTACACAAGACAAAATATTAGCCGTGCTGCAATCGGTTGCTGGCATCGTCGAGCGCCGGCACACGCTGCCCATTCTGGCCAACGTTTTGATTCGCAAAACCGGCTCATCGCTGCAGTTCACCACCAGTGATCTTGAGATCCAAATTCGCACGGCCGCAGAACTGGAAGGGGATGCCGGCGAGTTCACCACGACAGTGGGGGCGCGCAAGCTGATCGATATTCTGCGCACCATGCCGGTCGAACAGGTCGTGTCGCTGGAATCGAGCGCCGCCAAGCTCATTCTTAAAGGGGGGAAAAGCAAGTTCACGCTGCAAACAATGGCCGCGGAAGACTTTCCGCTGGTACAGGAAGCAGCCAACTTCGGGCCAGTTTTCAGCGTTCCACAAAAAACACTGAAAGACCTCCTGGGCCAGGTGTCGTTTGCGATGGCAGTGCACGACATTCGCTATTACCTGAATGGCATTCTGTTTGTAGCTGAAGGCAAGCAGTTGAGCCTGGTGGCCACAGATGGCCATCGCCTGGCGTTCGCTTCTGCCACGCTGGACGTTGACGTGCCAAAACAAGAAGTGATATTGCCGCGCAAGACAGTGATTGAATTGCAGCGTCTACTTTCTGAAACGCAGGGCGCGATTGAAATGCAGTTTGCCAACAACCAGGCCAAGTTCACATTCGATGGCATGGAATTCGTTACGAAACTGGTGGAAGGTAAGTTCCCTGACTACAACCGCGTCATCCCGAAAAATCATAAAAACAGCATCACATTGGGTCGTAGCGCATTGCTATCGACTCTGCAGCGCACCGCGATTTTGACCAGTGACAAATTCAAGGGGGTTCGTCTGAATATTGACCCAGGCACCCTGCGCGTGGCGTCCAACAATGCCGAGCAGGAGGAGGCAGTGGACGAACTCGATATTGACTACGGCGGCGACAGTATCGAAATCGGGTTTAACGTCACCTATCTCATTGATGCGCTCACCAACATGAGTCAGGACATGGTGAGGCTCGAGCTCTCCGATGGCAATAGCTCAGCCCTGTTCACCATCCCCGACAATGCCACCTTCAAATACGTAGTGATGCCGATGCGAATTTAGCCGCCCAATTTGTAGCAATGCAAAACCCGGACCCGTGATGAACAAGAAGTTCATTGCGGGTTTGGTCATTCAAGAGTTTGAGAAATTATTGACGCCTAGCAGGACAGATCGCAGCCGCGCACATCGAGCCGGCTGTGTTCTTAACTGCATTGTGACTTGGAAGGACGGGCTAAAGCGCCGTCCTCAACTGACCAGAGAGAAGCCATGACCGACGACCATAAGCCAGCCCAGAATCCGGAAAGCGGTGACAGTACCGTTCACACAGGAGAGGGGGCCGCGGACAGTTCCAACTTTCAACCGACGATCGACGCGCACCAGGTGGGCGCGTCTGAAGCCTACGGAGAAGGATCAATTCAGATACTGGAAGGCCTGGAAGCCGTGCGCAAGCGGCCCGGCATGTACATCGGCGATACCTCAGATGGCACCGGTCTGCACCATCTTGTTTTCGAGGTGGTCGACAATTCGATCGACGAGTCGCTAGCTGGCCACTGTGATGACATTCTAGTCACCATTCATTCCGACAACTCGGTCAGCGTGGTTGATAACGGCCGCGGTATTCCGACTGGCATCAAAATGGACGACAAGCACGAACCCAAGCGCTCGGCCGCAGAAATTGCCCTCACCGAATTGCATGCGGGCGGCAAGTTCAATCAGAACAGCTACAAGGTCTCTGGTGGCCTGCATGGTGTGGGCGTGAGTTGCGTCAACGCGCTGAGCAAAATGCTGCGCATGACCATACGGCGCGACGGCAAAGTGCATGTCATGGAGTTCAGCAGAGGCTTTGTGCAAAATCGCCTCACAGAATTGGTGAACGGGGTGGAGGTTTCGCCCATGAGGGTGATTGGCGAAACCGAAAAACGGGGCACTGAGGTTCACTTTTTGCCTGATACCGACATCTTTGCGCAGAACAATGACTTCCATTATGAGATCCTGAGCAAACGCCTGCGCGAATTGAGCTTCCTGAACAATGGCGTGCGCATCCGCCTTAAGGACGAACGCAGTGGCAAGGAAGACGACTTTTCTGGTGCCGGTGGCGTGCGCGGTTTTGTGAATTTCATCAACAAAGGCAAGACCATCCTCAACCCAAACATTTTCCACGCCATGGGCGATCGGCAAAGCGACCAGAACACCAACATAGGCGTCGAGGTGGCCATGCAGTGGAACAGCGGCTACAACGAGCAGGTACTTTGTTTCACCAATAACATTCCGCAGCGTGACGGTGGGACCCACCTGACCGGGTTGCGTGCTGCCATGACGCGGGTCATCAACAAGTACATTGACGACACTGAATTGGCCAAGAAAGCCAAGGTGGAAGTGACCGGCGATGACATGCGCGAAGGGCTAACCTGCGTGCTCAGCGTGAAAGTTCCCGAGCCCAAGTTCAGTAGCCAGACCAAGGACAAACTGGTAAGCAGCGAGGTACGCGGCCCGGTAGAAGACATCGTAAGCAAACTGCTGTACGACTACTTGCAGGAGCGCCCGGCGGACGCCAAGATCATCGTCGGCAAAATCATTGAGGCTGCCCGCGCCCGCGAGGCCGCCCGCAAGGCACGTGACATGACGCGCCGCAAAGGCGTGCTTGATGGCATGGGTTTACCGGGCAAATTGGCCGATTGCCAGGAGAAGGACCCGGCGCTGTGTGAAATCTACATCGTCGAGGGCGACTCCGCCGGGGGTTCAGCCAAGCAGGGCAGGGACCGGAAATTTCAGGCAATTTTGCCCTTGCGCGGCAAGATTTTGAATGTTGAAAAAGCCCGTTACGAGAAACTGCTGACCAGCAATGAAATCCTGACCCTGATCACTGCCTTGGGTACCGGTATTGGCAAAGCCGAAGGCAGCACCGGCAGTGATGACTTCAACGTTGCCAAACTGCGTTACCACCGCATCATCATCATGACCGACGCCGACGTTGATGGCGCCCATATTCGCACCCTGTTACTTACATTTTTCTACCGTCAGATGCCTGAACTGGTTGAGCGTGGTCATATCTACATTGCCCAACCGCCGCTGTACAAAGTGAAGGCGGGCAAGGAAGAGCTGTACCTGAAAGATGCCAGTGCACTGGACAGCTTTTTATTGCGTATTGCGCTCGTGAACGCGTCTGTGCATACTGGTGGCGCTGATGGCACCACCCTCAGTGGCGACACGCTGGCCGAATTGGCGCGCAAGCATCAAGTGGCCCAAGCCGTTATCGCCCGGTTGAGAAATTTCATGGATGCCGAAGCGCTGCGTTCAGTGGCCGATGGCGTTGCCCTGAGCCTGGATACCGTTGCAGATGCACAGGTATCCGCCGCCGCCCTGCAAGCCAAACTGCCCGACGCTGAAGTGACGGGTGAATTCGATGTGCGCACTGACAAGCCCATCTTGCGCATCAGCCGCCGCCATCATGGCAACGTCAAAAGCAGCGTGCTTACACAGGACTTCGTGCATGGTGCCGACTATGCGGCGCTCGCGGAGGCCGCCAACACATTCAAAGGCCTGCTCGGCGAAGGGGCCAAGGTAATGCGTGGCGAAGGCGAGCGTCAAAAAGAAGAAAAAGTGACTGATTTTCGTGAAGCAATGGCTTGGCTGATTGCGCAGGCCGAGCACGCAACATCGCGCCAGCGCTACAAAGGACTAGGTGAAATGAACCCCGCTCAACTGTGGGAGACCACCATGGATCCAACCGTGCGGCGCTTGCTCAAAGTACAAATTGATGACACGATTGAGGCAGACCGTGTATTCACCATGCTCATGGGTGACGAAGTAGAGCCCCGCCGAGACTTCATTGAAACCAACGCGCTACGGGCGGGCAATATCGATGTTTGAGTGTT
>CANNRR010000243.1 GCA_947508055.1 Burkholderiales bacterium | reverse complement strand
CCGAAAACCAGTAGCCCTGAAATAGTTTTACGCCCAAAGACTTGAGGTGAGTGAATTGCTCATTCGATTCGACTTTCATGGCGATTGGGGATGCGGATGTGCGTGCCTGAATCGCGGCGACCAAGGGTCCCAATTGGCTGGTTGAGACGGAAGCAAGATCCACTTTCACAAAGTCGGCAAGAGGCTGCCAGGTTTTGTAAATGGGGGCTACAACGACGTGGTGGAATGAAAGTCTGAAGCCTCTTGCGCGCAAGTTGCCTAACGCAATCGCCACGCTTTCAATGTGATTCGTATCGTGGTTTTCAACTGGCGCAACCGAAGCAACAACCTTTTTCGGGTCAAGGAAGTCCCAGTGGGAGCCCGTTAAACCATCATGCAATGCATGCACGAACAGGTCTGAGTTGGTAATAGAGAACGGCGCGCCGCTGTTTGCGATTGCATTGAGCGCCAGTGAAATGTCACTGGCAACCGTGTGCTTTGATCCAGTCTGAGAGCGATTGAACAACTCATAGGCAAAGATGTTCTTGTCCTCATCCACAATCGGTTGACGAGCGATGGAAATATGGTCAATGACTTCGACCGCGGGGGATTTGATCGCGTCCAATTTTCTGAGTCCTCCCTGGAAATTCTTGCTGTGCAAGTGATTGTGCCTGTTTGCAACGGACCGGGCGCATGAAGCGGGCAAAAAAAAGCACCGACTGGGTCAGTGCTTTTGTGAGCCGCATCTCAAGGTGGATGTGGAAATTGTTAATTGTTGCTTGCCGTCGTCTCCTCGGTGCCTTCTTCCGTCTGGTACCTTGCAGTTGCCGTTAACCTTTAGAGTGACGTGACTGTACCAATGGTAGGGTGGTCGCACATCGGGATTAACCCTTCGTTTGTAACAAGGCGTCTTCCATGATCCATTGCGCTGCCTTCTCGGCAATCATCAGCGTGGGCGAGTTGGTGTTGCCGCTGGTGATGAGCGGCATAACGCCCGCGTCCACCACCCGCAGACCTTGCACGCCATGTACCTTGAGTCGTGAGTCGACGACGGCCAGGCAATCGTCGGCGCGGCCCATTTTGGTTGTCCCCACCGGGTGGAAGATGGTGGTGGCAATGTCGCCGGCCAACCTGGCCAGTTCTGCATCCGACTGGAACTCGGTGCCGGGTTTGAACTCCTGCGGTTGGTATTTTTGCAGCGCAGACTGGGCCATGATGTGGCGCGTCAGTCGCAGTGAGTCGGCGGCGATTTTGCGGTCCACCTCGGTGCTCAGGTAGTTGGGCGCAATGGCCGGGGCGTCTTCAAATTCGGCGGTGCGTATGTGTACGGTGCCCCGACTGGTGGGGTTCAGGTTACACACGCTGGCCGTCATGGCGTTGAAGGTATGCAGTGGCTGCCCAAACGCTTCCAGGCTCAAGGGCTGCACATGGTATTCCAGATTGGGGTAGGGCTGCGCCGGGTCGCTACGGGTAAACGCCCCCAACTGGCTGGGTGCCATGCTCATCGGGCCGGTGCGCTTGAACGCGTACTCCAAACCAATTTTTGCTTTGCCCAGCAGTGAGTTGGCCTGCGTGTTGAGCGTCGTGGTGTTTTGCACTTTGAACACGGCGCGTATCTGCAAATGGTCTTGCAGGTTGGCGCCCACGCCTGGCAGGTCTTTTTCGACGTGTAGTCCAAGCGCTTGTAACTTGCTGGCATCACCTAGCCCCGAGAGCTGCATGATTTGCGGTGACCCAATGGCACCTGCGCACAAAATCACCTCGCTGCGGGCTGTGGCGTTCACCATGCTGTGGCCGTCCCACACCTGCGCTCCGGTGCAGCGCAGCGGCGTCGAGTCTGTGGCGGGTTGAAATAGCAGTTTGGCAACTTGTGCGCTGTTCCACAACTCAAAGTTGGGGCGTGCGTAACAGGTAGGGCGCAGAAACGCCTTGGCCGTGTTCCAGCGCCAGCCGGCTTTCTGGTTCACCTCAAAGTAGCCCACACCTTCGTTGTCACCTCGGTTGAAGTCATCCGTGGCCGGAATGCCGGCCTGCACTGCGGCCTGTGCGAAGGCATCGAGCACATCCCAGCGCAGGCGCTGCTTTTCTATGCGCCACTCGCCACCGGCGTTGTGGTGGCGCAGCAATTTGCGGTACAGGCTGCCGTCTTTTTGCATCAGGGTGGGCTCTGTGCCACGTGCACCGTGTGCCTCATTGGCGCCTTTGTAGTGGTCTTCATGCAGCTTGAAGTAGGGCAGGCAATCTTCCCAGCCCCAGGTCGCATCGCCCAGCAACTTGCCCCACTGGTCGTAGTCGCGGGCCTGGCCGCGCATGTAGATCATGCCGTTGATGCTGCTGCACCCTCCCAGCGTCTTGCCACGCGGGTAGCGCAGCGAGCGGCCGTTCAATCCGGCGTCGGGCTCGGTGTTGTAGAGCCAATCGGTGCGCGGGTTGCCGATGCAGTAGAGGTAGCCCACGGGGATGTGAATCCAGTGGTAGTCGTCCTTGCGACCGGCTTCGATCAGCAACACGCGCTTGGATGCGTCGGCGCTCAGGCGGTTGGCCAGCAGGCAGCCGGCCGTGCCGGCGCCGATGATGATGTAGTCAAACGTGGTTTCGCTCATGCCCGATCCTAAACCAGTGGCGGTGCAAAAAAATTACGCTCACTGACCGGACCAGACCGGTTTGCGTTTTTCCTGAAAGGCCTTCTGGCCCTCCCTGGCGTCTTCGGTCAGGGTGAACAGCGCAATCTGGCTCTCGGTAAACGACATACTTTCTTCGAACGACATGGTCTCGATTTTTTTCATGGTGTACAGGCCGCGACGAATGGCCGCTGGTGACTTGTCCAGCAGCCGGTCCAGCAGCCACTGCAGTTTGGCGTCGACATCATCGTCGACATAGTTCACCAGGTTGTATTCAAACGCCTGCGCTGACGTGATGGGTTCCCCTGTCAGGCACATTTCGGCTAGTTTGCGCCGGGGAATCAGGTGCTGCAATACGCTGAGCACCTGCGCCGGAAATACGCCCACTTTGACTTCTGGCAAGCCAAACACGGCGCGACTGTCGGCTACGGCCATGTCGCACATGCACAAAAGACCCATGCCGCCGGCCATGCAGGCACCATTGACCCGCGCGATCAGCGGAACGGTGCTGGCCTTTGCCACGCGCAGCAGTTGTGCCAAGTGGCCGTGGGGCTCCGAGTAGTCGGTGGTGAAAGCCTTGGCCGATTGAAGGTCCGCGCCCGCGCAGAATGCCTTGCTGCCGGCACCGGTGATGACGATGGCACGAATGTCACGCTGCGTTTGCGCCGCGCCAATCGCCTGCGCCATGCCGGCCAGTACGCCGTGGCTCATGGCATTGCGCCGCGCTTCGCGGGTAATGGTCAGCCACAAAATGGCGCCGCGTTGTTCGACCGATAGTTCGTCCGACGAGGTAAAAGTGCTGATGGCGGTGCTCATGCTGGTTCCTGGTTTGCTATATTTTTGGTAGCTTCTTGCGCAATGACTACGGGGGCTATCGGCCATTTTGCCGCAAATGATGGCTGCTACTCCGCCGGGATGCTATCACGGGCGCAATGTCGCGCTTACCACTCAGGGTCTTGCTTTTCACCAAACCATGGCAGCTCACACCAAGCCGCATAAGGCTGCCAGCTCGCCGCCCAGGCCGGCATCTGCTCTGGTGGCATGGGCCGGGCGATGCCGTAACCCTGTGCCAGCTCGCAGCCCAGATGCAGCAGCGCAGTGCCATGCGCCACGGTCTCCACCCCCTCTGCAATCACCTCGCGTTTGAACGCGGCAGCCAGCCCGATGACACCCTGCAGGATCGCCATATCATCGGGGTCGTCCAGCATGTCGCGCACAAAGCTCTGGTCAATCTTGAGCAACGCCACACGCAGGCGTTTAAGGTAGGTGAGTGACGAATAACCGGTGCCAAAGTCGTCCAGTGCAAACTTCACGCCGATCTGGGCGCAGGCCTCGATCACCTGCGACACCTGCGCCATATCCGCCAGTGCGCTGGTCTCCAGCACCTCCAACTCGAGACTGGTCGGACTGACTAGCGGGTGATTGGCCAGAATGGCTTGCAGGCGGTCGACAAAGTTGGCTTGCTGCAACTGGCGTGCACCGATATTGACGCTGACTGGCAGATCAAGTCCGGCGGCGTGCCACAGCTCCATTTGGCTCAAGGCCGCGTTGATCACCCAATCTCCCACGTCCACCGCCAGCGGGTGGTCTTCAATCACCGGTAGGAATGCGGCCGGGGTCAGCAGGCCTTTTTCCGGGTGTTGCCAGCGGATCAACGCCTCGGCCCCCACCACCTGGCCCGTGTGCATGTTGACCTTGGGTTGGTAGTGCAGCACAAACTCGTTGTTTTCCAGCGCCAGTCGGATGCGCTCCAGGCTTTCATGGTGGCTGCGCAGGCTGTCGTCTTGCGCGGCATCGAACACCCAGTAGCGCTTCTTTCCCGCCAGCTTGGCCTGGTACATGGCCTGGTCGGCTTGGCGTAAAAGTTGATCGGCCTCGACGTTTTGCGCCTGCGGGTAAAAGGTGACACCCAAACTGGCCGAAACCTGCAGAGTGAGGTCGCCCACTGGCACCGGCAGTGCGGCCGCCATCAGCAGGCGGTTGAGCAGCGGTACGCCCGCCGAGGGGTCTTCCAGATCGATCAGCACAGCCACAAACTCGTCGCCACCTATGCGGGCCAGGGTGTCACCCTCGCGCAGCGCCTCCTTCATGCGCTGCGCCAAAGTAATGAGTACCTGGTCGCCGCTCTCATGCCCATGGAGGTCGTTGACCTCCTTGAAACCATCGAGGTCGAGGAAGACCACAGCCACCAGTTGTTGTCTGCGTTGCGCCTGCGCCATGGCTTGTTGCAGCCGGTCGGCCAGCAGCACGCGGTTGGGCAGGTTGGTCAGCGCATCAAAGTGGGCAATGTGTTCCAGTTGGCTTTGGTGCGCCTTGATGGCGGTGATGTCGGAGAACAGCGCCACGTAATGCTGTGTGCTGCCTTGCCCATCGCGCACCGCACTGATGGTGATCAGTTCGGCGTACACCTCGCCGTTCTTGCGCCGGTTCCAGATTTCGCCGCTCCAATGGCCCTGTTCGATCAAAGCATTCCACATGGCAGCATAGAAACCCTGGTCCAGTCTCCCAGAGCTGAGGATGCGCGGGTTCTGTCCAATGGCTTCTTCCCGTGAGTAGCCGGTGATGCGGGTAAATGCATCGTTGACGTCGACTATGGTGCCTTTGGTATCGGTGATGATGATGCCTTCGCCGGCATGGCCAAAGACGCTGGCAGCGAGCAGCAGTTTGGCCTGTGCTCCTTTGCGCTCGCT
>CANNRR010000242.1 GCA_947508055.1 Burkholderiales bacterium | reverse complement strand
TCTTCGCGCAATGCTACTGCCTGACCGCCTTCAATACGATAGACGCCAGCTTGGGCAAACGGGCATGAGGCGCCCTCGCGCCAGATTGACAAACCGAGCGGGTTGACCGTCTGCCGGGCAGACGTGTCCAAAACTCCCGAGACTCGATCCCTTGTCAACACAGGCAGCACGATTGTGAGACCAGCAGCCACTGCCAACCCGTCAAGCACGGACCAAACCAAACCTGGCAATGCAGGGCTGGGGGATTGCACAATTCCATCTTTGATGAGCGGGCTCAGTCCCTGTCCCAACCAGCCGATTCCGGGCTCATTCAGAGTGTCAAATCCGATCACGTGCGGCATGGTCTTTACCCGAACGGCAACCGCATTCATGGCGCCCAGCAAGTGACTCTGCAGGTATGCCTGCACATTGATGCCGTCGATCTGGAAGTCGGGGGTAATCGTGGCGCCACCCCAGAACAGAGTCCACATGATCCCGTTGACGGGCATTCGATAGTTGCTGGACCAACTCATTGGCGGGTAACTATCCTGAAGATTGCTGGCCTTGGTGTAGTCAAAGCGATGTTGCATCACATGCGCGGCGCCCGCAGGCTCAAACTTCCTGAAGTCAAGGCCGACCGCCTCAAACGTCCAACCAGGCGCACCATCTCCACCGCTCATGCGTGACCAGACATCCTGGTGAAAATCTATGAAAACGTAGAGACCGTGTTCGCCTGCCTTGCGACATACGGCCTCAAAATAGTCGAGGTAGGCGACGTCATATTGATCGGGGCCGGCATGTTCAACTGCCTCCCAGGTGGTGATCAGGCGCAAGCAATTGAAGCCCCAGTGTCGGATGCGCGCCAAGTGCTCGTCTGCCTCTGCTAAAGGGAAGGGTCGCCCTACAAAGGAGACTTCTCGGTGATTGGCAAAGTCGCTAGGGTATTGGGTCCCACCATCGGGAAATGGCACCTTGGAGTCGCCACCCAAGTTAACGCCACGCAGAATGACTTGGCGGCCGTAAGCATCGACAAAGTGACCGCCTTCGATGTGAAGAGGTTGTAGGGGCATGATACTTACTGTCGTACGCCATTGTAATGTTGAAGACTGCATTATGTATGTAAATCATTAGAAACAACCACTAGTTGTGAGTGAAAACGTAGAAACATGACCTTCTTAGAGAATAAATTATTGTCATAGGGTTTAGCCTAGTTGTTGATGTTACTTACTTCTGCGACAGTATGTATATCGAGTTCAAATCATTCCTGGAGAAACCACATGACCCAAGGCACCAACCTTCAACGGACACAATTGACCATCGCCATCACTGCAATGCTGTGTGGCGCCGCTGGCGGCGTTGCCGCCCAGACACAAGCGACTGGAGTCGAGCTCGACCGATTGGCGGATGTAGTCGTGACAGCGCAAAAAGTGGCCCAACCATCGTCCAAAACAGCGATATCGATTACCGCAGTCACCGGCGAAGACTTGCGCACCGCCGGCGCCGCCACCGCTGTGAACCTCACTACGCTGATGCCCAATATCCAAATTAGCGGCGGCCAACAGGGTTCAACGGACATCTCCATACGCGGAATCGTTAGTACCAACACATCGGAAATAGGCGATCCGGCGGCAGCTTTCCATATCGATGGCGTTTACTTGGCGCGATCTCAAGCCGCAGGCGCCACCTTCTACGATCTGGAGCGGGTCGAAGTCTTGCGTGGCCCACAAGGTACTCTCTATGGGCGCAATGCCACGGCTGGCGCCATCAACCTGATCACCAACAAACCCACTAACAAGTTCGCTGCTGAGGCAAACTTGGGTCTGGGGAATTACAACAGCAAGCACTTCGAGGGCATGCTTAACGCGCCCATCAACGATCAACTCGCAGTGCGTGCTGTCGTCTCGTCAAGCGTGCGTGACGGATATTTGATTACTGCGGGTGCGCCCAACAACTTCAGCATGAATCGCGATGATGCTGACAATCGATCGGCGCGAATACACGGCCTGTTAAAGATTAGCGCCGACACCCGGCTGTTGATGACAGCTGATTCCAGTGCTGACAAAGGCGCTGGTCCGGGCTCCATTCCCATAGCAACCTTCTTGAACAACACTGGGGATGCCCAACGCACGGCACTTGGCAACAAGAACGAGGGTTCACGGGACGTTAGAACGAACGGCTTGGCAGCAGAGTTCGTAAGCAACCTCGGCATCGGGGAGTTGACCTACCTGGGCGCCCGGCGCACTCTTGATCGCAACGACTTAAGCTCCACAGGAGTCATCACCTCAAGCACGATCTCTAGTTTCTCCCAAACCTCGCACGAGTTGCGCCTTGCATCCAACACAAAGAGTGCCTTGACCTGGGTCGGCGGGCTGTATTCCTTTGACGAGAGTGGGAACGTGGACTACTTGGTTGGCGGGTACAACCCTGCGGGTGCTGCCAATCCTGGTTATCGATTCATTCAAGGCCCTGTCCGGTCAAACTCAAAGGCTCTCTTTGGACAGGCCACTTATAGCCTGACCCCCGCCTTGCGTTTAACAGCAGGTGTTCGAGATACCAAGGACGAAAAGTCCCGTATTGGTCAAACCACTACTGCGGCCGCGAGCCCAGTTTTCGGCACAAGCAACGACCTGGTTAACTACTCGCAATCAAGTTGGAAGCTTGGTGCAGATTACGACCTGAACCCGAACGTAATGACCTACGCAAGCGTGGCAACCGGATACAAGGCGGGTGGATTTTTTGATGGCAGTGGTTATCCAGGTGTGAACAACTACCGCCCAGAGTTGTTGACATCGCTGGAAGCTGGCGTGAAGGGACGTTTTCTGAACAAACGTCTCCGCCTGAATGCAACAATATTTTCCTATGACTACAAGGATTTACAGATCACTTATGTCAATATCAGTCCAGCGACGGGTCGCGCCGGGACGGTCACCATGAACGCTGCCCGCGCCACAAATACCGGGCTCGAATTGGAAGGTAAGTGGGCCGTTTCAAACAATGGCACCGTAAACTTTGCATTGGGCCTGCTGGACGCCAAGTATGATAGTTTCGTGTTCCCCGTGGTTACCGGACGGCCTGAGGCCATTGATTACGCAGGCAAGTCACTCGACAGAGCACCTAAGTCAACCCTGGTTCTTGGCTATACACATGATTGGAACCTGTCCAACGGTGCAGGGCTGACTGCCTACATAGGAGCGCGCTATTCCGCATCGTATGTTTTGACCAACTTCGCGGTGGCCATCCCGGTTCAATATACCCAAGACGCATTCACTTATGCCGACATTAACGCTACCTATACCGCCGCGAATGACAAATGGTCTGTGCAGGGATTCGTAAAGAATTTGGGAAACAGGACTGCCATGACCGGGTTTTCGTACAGCTCATTGACCGGTAGTCAGGTTTACTTAAACGAGCCACGCACTTTTGGCTTGAGAGCCACCGTGCGCTTCTAAGCAACCGACAACTGGCAGGATTCATTTGAACTCGACTGCGAAACTGCCAATCCGCGAGAAACTTGCCTACGGCCTGGGCGACTTCGCCAGCAATTTGATCTTTGCGACGGTGAGCGCGTTCTTGATGTTCTATTACACGGACATCTATGGACTACCCGCCGCCGCAGTTGGCACACTTTTGTTTGTCGCACGTTCTGTGGATGCTGTTTGGGATGGATATTTGGGCACCGTGATAGATCGCACTCAGACACGTTGGGGGCAGTGCCGCCCCTACCTCCTGTTTGGACCACCGGTCTTGACCGTATGCGCCATCGCGGCCTTTACTGTTCCCAGTGGGAGCGACAGCTATAAATTGGCCTACGCATACGGCACCTACATCCTGCTAATGCTCAGCTACAGCCTGGTTAATATTCCCTATTCAGCCATGCCAGCCCTGATGTCTGATGATCCGCGTGACCGCAACACATTGGCGGCTTTTCGGATGTTCCTGGCAATCCTCGCCACAATTCTGGCGGGGACACTGACGCTCAAGATGGTCGACTGGTTTGGCAACGGAAATAAGCAAAGTGGCTACCAGATCACCATGACGCTGATGGCCTTGCTAGCCTGTTTCCTGTATTGGGTCTGCTTTGCATTAACACGAGAAAACGTGAAACCGGTGGAACAACCAAAAATGGTGCGACAAGACCTGGGCGTTCTACTGAAAGGTCGGGCCTGGTGGATGATGGCGTTGATGGGCATCAGCGTATACACGGCGCTTTCCATTACCAGCGGCGGCGTCGTTTACTACTTCAAATATGTGGTCGGCGACGCCTCAAAAGCGTCTTTGTACTTCCTGATTCTGGGGGTTGGCTTGCTGATCGGCATATTGCTTTCAGTGCAACTGACAAGGCGTTTTTGTAAGAGACGCGTGATGCTCTGTGCCGCATCCATAGCGGGTTCTTTGTACTGGACTTTCTACTATTTGGATCCACAAAGTAGTCTGCAGATCTACGGCATGGGCTTCTTCATACAAGTCTTTAATGGGATCACGGTACCGATTCTTTGGTCCATGGTGGCCGACATAGCAGACGATGCAGAGCTGCGATCCGGTCGCCGCATGGTGGGACTGACCACCAGTTCAATTGCCTTCGCACATAAATTTGGTTTGGGTCTGGGAGGGGCCATCGCAGGCATGTTATTGGCGTACTTTGGGTATCAAGCCAACGTAGCTCAAACGCCTCAAGCCATCGAGGGATTGAAGATAATCATGAGTTGGATCCCGGCCTTTAGCAAGGCACTGGTGGTCATAACACTTTGGTTTTATCCATTGGGAAACGCGCAACTCGAAGCTCTACACCCCGCTTTGAAGCGCGCTCGAAGTGACACCGGTTCGATAGACTCGCTAGCAATAAAAGAGGTTGCATAAATTGTCAAAGCCAAGCTCTCCTGCCAAGGTTCGCCGCACAAACGCGGCCATGACTTTTGAAACGCAGGCAAATATCCTGCAATCAACCATTGCCAGTCTTGCTGAGCACGGGTATGCCGGCACCACGATGTCCAATATCGCGGATCGCGTTGGTTTGTCCCGCGCTGCTCTCATTTACCACTATGAAAATAAGCATATGTTGATGACGGCTGTGATCGGTTTCATTTACGACGAAATGACTCAAATCTACCGGGAGGCAGCGCACCCGTCCCTCACACCCAGTGAGCGCATGCTGGCCATTGTGGATGCCAGTTTTCGCTTCACCTCAACCAACAGCCAAATTGCCCAAATTGAGCTGTTGCTCGCTGCACGGCGCGATCCTGATTTCCGCAATGAGGTCGCGCCCGTGATTGCCGCAAGAGATCATGCCTTCCAAGATGCTTGGCATCTTATGGCGAAGGAAATCGGAGGAAATCAGGATCGCCTGGACCTTATCCGGGATTTTG
>CANNRR010000241.1 GCA_947508055.1 Burkholderiales bacterium | reverse complement strand
GTGGACATACTGCACGATGTGGGTCGCTCCATCAACCCGGCCATCGATATCGGGCAGATTGAAGGCGGCTTCGTGCAGGGCATGGGTTGGCTCACCACCGAGCAACTGGTGTGGAACGACAAAGGCCTCTTGACCACCCACGCCCCCAGCACCTACAAGATTCCCACGGCAGGGGATGTGCCTGAGCACTTCAAGGTGGCGTTGTGGTCCGAGCCGAACCGCGAGGACAACGTGTTTGGCTCAAAGGCGGTAGGCGAGCCACCTTTCATGCTGGCCATCAGCGTGTACGAGGCATTGCGCGATGCGATTGCGTCGGTGGGAGATGGCAGGCCGGTCCAGTTGACGGCACCGGCTACGGCGGAGAATGTGTTGCGGGCGCTGGCGGGTCTTGGCAGGTAGAGACGCATTGCTGACTTCCACGCGGCACTTCTGTATGTCGGGTATGCCGCGATAGCGGGTGCTCGTTGAACTCGATTGACGGTCAAGTCTGGTCCATCTGCAGTCATAGTTGAATGGCAGGTATCTGGAGCCTTGAAGCGGCTTGAAAGCGTTTTTAGGGACCGGTCACTCGCCACTTCCTGTTCGAGCCCAATGCGGTCACACAAAGCGGCGAGTTGGGCGGCTCCTGAGCAGAAAAATGCTGACGTTCAATCTCATATCAAGAGCTAGAAAGATGACCTCGGACACGCCATGCAACTATTTCCGTGTGTGTGGCTCTTCGAGATGAGCGTCGATGCGGGTGGAGATCAAGAGGGGTTCCGACCCCGTTGACACTGGCAAGTCGATTCGCCCGTACACTAGGCTGGACAAGAGCATTTATCTGGCAGCCTAAGTGGCGCCTCGGTTGTGTACCGACGCCGCGCCGATGCGCAAGCGGCACTAAAATCCGATATCGCATTTCTATATTTTTTCCAAGAAATGAAGGGTGAGCGATGCGCATTCTTGTACTGGGAGCTGGTGGAACCGGTGGCTATTTCGGAGCCAAGATTCATATTGCAGGCGGTGATGTGACCTTTTTGGTCCGTCCGGCCAGAGAAGCTCAGTTGCGCGAAAGCGGGCTGAAGGTTTCCAGCCCATTGGGCGACATGCTAATCATTCCGAAGGTAATCACAAAGGACGAGTTGAAGAGTCATTTTGATGTAGTAATGCTGTCCTGCAAGGCTTACGACCTGGATTCGGCTATGGAATCCATCGCCCCGGCCGTCGGCGAGCAGAGCGTAATATTGCCGCTCTTGAACGGGGTTAAGCATCTAGACACCCTGGCGGCCCGCTTCGGTAAGGAGCGGATTCTCGGCGGAGTTGCCATGATATCTATCATGCTGGCACCGGGGGGCGAAATCAAACACCTCAACCAGATGCATCGCCTGATCTGCGGTTCGCTATCCACGTCACTTTTAAAGTGGCTCCAACCTATTGCCCAGCTTCTTTCCTCATCCGGAATTGATTTTTCACTTTCCGACAATATCGAGCAAACCATGTGGGACAAGATCGTTTTTCTAACCACACTTGCCGGCTCGACCTGTACCCTGCGCGCCAGCATTGGCGACATCATGAGTACGGTGGCGGGTGAAAGCTTCATTACCGGAATGCTAGATGAATGCGCCGGAATTGCAGAAGCCAGCGGTCACCCGTTGGCAGAGAGCCAAATAGCTACTTTTCGCAAGCTACTGACCGAGCGCGGTTCACCGCTTACCGCATCTATGTTGCGCGACGTCGAGCGCGGTGGGCACACCGAAGCCGATCACATTCTTGGCGACATGGTTGATCGTGCTCGGCAAATCGGAATTAGTGCCCCGTGGCTCAGCCTAGCCTATTCGCACCTGCAAGCGTATGAGATCCGCCGGATGGCGGCATGAGAGTGGCGCGGGTTGTCTTGTGACGAGCCAAAATTATGCAGACCCTTCGTCAAGAAACGCACGAACGATCGGATTGATGAGCTCTGGACGAGTAAGCGGAGCCATGTGACCGCCCTCAGCAATGGTGCGAAACAACCAGTGAGGGCATGCCGTGGTGAATAGGTCGACAATTGCTCTAATGGGGAGGCGGGTTTCCTTGTCGCTCACTACCATCGTCCTCACCGTCAGCGACTTCAATTCTTCGATCGTGGTTTCCTCGTCCATGACAGCATCCCACTCGTAAAAATTGGGCGCAAATGCCTCAGCGAAGGCTGAACGCCGCTTTTCTGGCATCGTGCTCCACGATCTGTCGCCATTCCAATAGTCAGCAAAACGTTCTGCAACCTTGCGCCAATCGCCCAATGCGCCGTAGCATTTCACATGATCGCGCAGCGCCCTTGCCTCCAGAAATGCATGTGTTCGACCGCCTTGCTTGAGCAAGTAAAACGGATTGGGTTCAAGAAGAGTCAAGCTTTCAATCTGCGTGCCTAGCAGCATGGCTGCTTTCAGAGCAACCGAGCCCCCAAAAGAATGCCCGACCAAATGAACGGGGGCGTCAATCTCTTCGCAAAACGCTGCGATAAGTTGTGCCTGGGCGTACAGGGTCTGTGGCGAAGTCCCTGGCCAGGGCGTCGTCTCGCCATATCCGTAGAGATTGACGGCGATAACTCGATAGCGATCTTTAAGTGCCTCAATGAGTGAACGCCACTGTCGGTTTCCACTCACGGAGCTATGAATCAGGATTACCGCTTGACCCGCTCCATCGTCGGTGAAATCGATATTGATTGTTCCGTTTGAAAGCACGGTCATAGTCTTCCTGCTCCTATCATCAAGTGCGGCTTACTGCTTCAAGCGGTTTTGAGTCTTGCAATCGGTGCTTCTTTGATTGGCAAGTTAATTAGTGCGGCCATGCCAGACAGGGCAATGTCTGCCCACCACATCCACTGGTAGTTGCCCTGCGACTCAAAGGCCAAGCCTCCCAAATAAGCACCAAAAAAACCACCTATCTGGTGTGAGAGCAGGGTCAGACCGAACAATGTTGCCAAGTAGCGCACGCCGAAGAGCTTGCCCACAATGGCCGCTGTAGGTGGCACCGTGGCCAACCACGTGAAACCCAGGCCCACGGCAAAAGCATAGAAGGTCCACTCCGTTTTGGGAGCGGCCAAATACAAGGCGATAAGTACAGCGCGAGAGCCATACATGCAGGCCAGCACGTATTTGCTGCGGTACACATTCACACATGAGCCGGCATACAAGCTACCCAAAATGTTGGCCAATCCAATGAGGGCCAATGACCAACTCGCCACAGCAGGTGTTAGCCCACACAAGCCAACTTCAGTGGGCAAATGTGTGACCAGAAAAGCAATGTGAAATCCACAGGTAAAGAAACCCAAATGCAGCAACAAGTAGCTTGGATTGGACATGGCGTCCCGCACAGCTTTCTTCAGCCCACCTTCCGGATCGGGTGCTTTCGCCGGAGCATGGGTATCACTGGTTAAGCGATTGAGCAGCGGAATCGCCAGCAAAGTAAGTACCGCCATGGACCACATGGAGCCCATCCAGCCCAACCATTGAATGAGTTTCTGAATGATGGGGGCAAAAACAAACTGACCAAAGGAGCCACCAGCGTTAATGATGCCAGATGCCATGCCACGCGATTCAGCAGGCATGCGTTGGGCAGCAGCACCCAGCAAAACCGAAAAGCTACAGGCGCCCGAGCCCATGGCCGTCAAGACACCCAAGGTCAAAATAAGCCCCAAGCTACTGTTAACAAAAGGAGTCAATGCAGAGCCAATCACCAATATGAACAAGCCATACAGCAGGACAGGACGGGGACCGTATTTATCGGCAAATGCACCGGCAATAGGCTGAACGACGCCCCACACAAATTGACCAATGGCCATGGCCAAGCTGATGGTCACCATGCCCAAGCCCGTGGCGGTATTTAACGGGCTAACGTACAAGCCCATGGACTGCCGTGTGCCCATGGTGATCATCAAAATGGAGGCAGCCATGAGTGTGGTGATCCACACTCCGCGGTGATTCATGCTGGGAAATAGAGACATAGACTGCGATGGACGGCTGCTGAAACGTTAAGCAGCGATCTTATTGGTAAATTGAAGTTCATGCACTCCAGTTACTGCGTGTAGCAATCGCAAAAAATGGTTTGGTGAAAATGCCATCGCCAGCACCATATCGGCCGGCGGCGACCACTACAGATCGGCTCACTATAAATACTGAACCATGTCGTCAGGCGAGCCCACTTGGCTATTGCCCCCTGACTCGGGCATACACGCTGTTTGGGTATAAGCCGACGAATGTCGGCTGTCAGGCGTCCTACAACCCTTAACCATCAGAGTCATCCACGGCGCCAAATCCTACGACTGCAAACGCCCCAGACCGGAAGTCAGTCCCAATAAATTACCAAAATGACTATCTGCCATTGAATTGACCGCAAGGCCACCTGTAGCGCGGAGACGCATTCAATAGATTGACTCTGTTTGTCTCACGGGTACTGCATCGCCACATGCAGCACCTCAAGCACCAATACAGTATCCAGCGTCTGCTCAAAAACCACTACGTAGTTCGGATGCGCCACCAGTTCCAGAGTACCCGGCACGCGGCCACGTCTGCGGGGGAAGTTTGGGTCTGTCAGCTTGCTGACCTGGTCGTCAATGCTGAGCCACATATCGATGGCCGCAGCGGGGTTGTCATGAGCGATGTAGTCTTCGATAGCTTGGAGGCTTTCCCAATACTGCGGCTTGCGCAGTACCTTCATGCCTTGTCTGCCAGCGCTTTGCGTTGCGCCAGTTTTTTGGCGCGGATGGCATCCCAATCTTCTGCGCTGATGGCAGGGCGTGGATCCTCCTGAGCGGATTGCACCCTGGCTTTGAACCAGGTGTCGTATTCCACAATGCCGCGCAGCGAATCACGCACCAGTTGCGATACCGTGGTCTCGTGGTGCAGCGCGTAGGACTTGAGTGCAAAATACTGCGATTTTGGTAAATCGACATTCAAGCGCTGTGTGGGTTCTGGAGTTGCATCGGTCATGGTGATTTGAGTAAATGCATAAAACTTCATTATCTTCAAATCGGCTACTGACATCAAGGGAATGTGACGAGGGAATATGACGAGTAGGGTCTCGTGCGCGTTCGGCCTCATTTACGTGCGGAGCCGGCCAGAGGCGCGACACCACGCACTACGGCATGCGCGTGGAGGACAACATCCTGGCACCGCTGCTATCTAAACTGGAGCAGTCTGCGCAGTACCGACGGGGGCGAGAGGCTGTTTTGGCATGAAACACCAGCAACCCCATCATCAAGCGCGGCATCGCCATCACGCCGGTCAAGTTCGGCATCAGCTTCACCGCCACGCTGTTCAACCAGGCCGGTGCGCTGGTGCATGTGTACAACCGCGAGGACAACGTGTTTGGCTCCAAGGCGGTGGG
>CANNRR010000240.1 GCA_947508055.1 Burkholderiales bacterium | reverse complement strand
TCCACTGTGGGCGTGCTGCAACTGAATGTGACAGGGCATCCAGCCTGCGCTTGCAACCCCAGGGCGGCGAGTTCGAGTACATGGACCATGGGAATCGAGTCGTTATGGCCAGTGGGCTGAAACGGGCCAATCTCAGGGAATCGGGAGCGCAGCCGGGATTCAAATCCGTCAATGGTGCCAATCGAGCATTCAACTCCACTGCAGGATACGATGGACTGTATGGCTGTGTGGTGGCTCCACAGGTTGGGTCCACGCAGGGCTCGGATACGGGTTACTTCCATGGTGTGCAGTCAGTAGGGGGTTTTTCTGGGATTGGACTCAAACGTACGCAGACCGGCACCAATCAATTCGGGTGGAATGTTGAGCGCCCATGCTGCTGCAACCGCTGCCATCACCATCTCGGGCTGCGAAGCCTTGGCGGGTTTGAGGGAGGCCAGCGGTAGCAAGGCAATTTCCTTGAGACCGTGGGCCAGCACGATCTGGTCGTCGCGCACAAACACCACCTGCTCACCTGCGGTGCGGTGCTCTGACATGACATTTTGATTGGGGTCCATGCCGTAAAAAATGACTTTCCCATCGCATAGCTCGGCCAACTCCACCACTTGCGGGTCCGCGGCATTGAGTACTGCCGTGCCGATGGGCAAAATGACATCGACCTGGGTTCGCGCGACCTTGAAGGTCTGCTCGGCATCCAGAATGTCAAAGGCCTCCAACGATGCTTGCCAGCCTACATCGGTAACCACGCCAACCAAGCACTTGTCGTAGGCCAGGCCTTCGGCCAGGATGGCTTTGCTGCCGTTTTCAAACACTGCGGCCTGTACGGAACGGTTGATCAGCAGGCGCTGGCCCGCTTCCCAGTTTGCACAGTCTTTAGACTCCACCTGTCGCCCATCCAGGTACAAGCCCTCGCTGCAGGCCAGTCCGACGTGCTTGCCGCTGATGTGGGCCAGCCAAGCGATCAGGCGGGCAATGCGGCCGGTCTTTTGTGTGCCGGTAATGCCCACAATCGGAATGCGTCCGTCACGGTCCAGCTTGAACAGGTGCTCGATGATGGCTTTGCCAACCGGTCGGCCCACGCCATCTGCGGGTTTGATGTGGGCCAGCAAGCCGGGGCTGGCGTTGACCTCAATGACTACCGCGCGTTGGGATTGCATCGGTTTGGTGACGTCTTCGAGCACCATGTCCACACCGGCAATATCCAGGCCGACCACGCGTGCTGCCAAGGCCGCTGCCGCTGCCACGCTGGGGTGTACCAGGTCGGTCACATCGAAGGCAACATTGCCGTTGCGCTGAATCAACACACGCTGGTCTTTGGAGGGGATTGACTCTGGCGTCAAGCCAGCACGCTCCAGTTCGAGAATGATCTCTCCGGACTTGCTCGGAAGCATGGCGTTGAGCGGGAAGTCTTCACCCGTGCCGCGACGGGGGTCGGAGTTGATCTGGTCATCGGTCAACTGGTCGATGTGGTCCACACCATTGCCAACCACCCAAATCGCTTCACCACGCGCGGCGGCAACCATGTGCTTGCCGACCACCAGCATGCGGTGTTCGTTACCGGGGATGAATTTTTCAACAATGACACTGCTGCCGCCACCTTTGCGGAAGGCCAGGGCGTAGGCCGCTTCCACGTCACTTTGTGTGCGCAGGTCCAACGAGACTCCACGGCCGTGGTTGCCGTCATAGGGTTTCAGGACGACCGGCACACCAATTTCTTGTGCGACTTCCCAGGCCTGCGCGGCCGATTTCACCAGTTCGCCCTCGGGAACCGGCACGCCGCAGGCTTTGAGAAGTGACTTGGTCAGATCCTTGTCACTGGCAATTTCTTCGGCAATCGCGCTGGTCTGGTCGGTCTCTGCCGTCCAGATGCGGCGCTGGTTGATGCCGTAGCCCAGTTGTACCAGGTTACCTTCGGTCAATCGGATGGACGGAATTTTGCGCGCCGTGGCGGCGTCCACAATGTGGGCCGTGCTAGGGCCAAGGCATAAGTCGTCGACCTGGTCTCGCAGATGGTTCACCATGGTCGTTATGTCATAGGGCGTGCCATTGATGGCCGCCACCACCAAGTCACGCGCTGCAACCAAAGCCTCGCGCCCGACCTGCTCCTGGCGGGTACGAAATGCGATTTTGTAAACCCCCCGTGTGGACGTCTGGCGGGCCTTGCCAAAGCCAGTGCGCATGCCAGCCAGGTTTTGAAGTTCCAGTGTGGTGTGCTCCACAATGTGCGCGGCGTAAGTGCCTTCACGCACCCGCTGCAAAAAGCCACCCCGCACGCCCGGGCTGCAGTGGTGCTCCACCAGGCTGGGCAGAAAGGCTATCAGCCGCTCATAAAAACCGGGGATGGTGTTGGAGGGGTGGTCCTCCAGTGTGCCAATGTCTACCCACGCCTCAATCACCGGTCTATAGGTCCAGATGTTGGGTCCGCGCAGGTGTGTCACCCTGAGAATGTCGATCTTTTTTGGGTCCGTCATGGCTGTTTTGGGTTGGATCGTCCACCAATGTGGCGCTGACCGCGTTGTGTATTCTCGCTCACGTAACCGTATTCGGCGGGCAAGCGCTGTTGCTCCAAGCTAGTATCGTAAAGTATGGCGCAAGCCACGATCGGTACGCACCTGGCACCTGGCCTCCGGAAATTCATCTATTTGCTGCACCACATGACCCCTGACGTATTAATTGAGAGCGCTTTACCAGTCGAACTGAGCGCCGTTTGGCGCGGTGCGGTGGCGTCACAACTCCACCCTCAGGAGAACGTGCTGGCAACGCTCGAGGTTGACCTCGATGCTCATTTGAATTTTTTGCGTGGCCTCATCGTGGTGACGGACCAGCGCATTTTCAGCTGTGCCAGCGAGCAAGCCCAGTGGCAGCACTGGCCTTACCGAAGCGGTCTGGACCTTCGCCATCACGACCACGCTGGCGTGGGGCATTTGGACTTGGTCGACAACAACGGTCTATTGGCAACCTGGCGCTTTACGCTGGCGCAAAACCTGTACGCCATTCGGCTGGTGGACCAATTCCAGTCCCACTTGGACAGTCATGTGACCGGAAAACCCCTGGCGCAGGCGCTGAACAACGTCTGCCCGAACTGCAAGGCCCCACTGGAGCCCGATCAGGACGTATGCCCCATTTGCACCAAGGTGGTCCACACACCGCCTTCCACCTGGACGCTGTTTCGCCTGTGGCATTTTGCCAAGCCCTACCGCGGACAGCTCTTGTTGGGCTTTTTTCTCATGCTGTTGGGCACTGCGGCCAGTCAGGTGCCGCCTTACCTGACCATCCCGCTGGTCGATAAGGTGATGATTCCGTTGCAGAGCGGCCAGCATGTGGAACTGAGTACCATTGCTTTTTACCTCTCCGGCTTGCTGGCATCGGGCCTGCTGGCCTGGGTTTTGAGCTGGGCCAAGACCTATATTCTGGCACTCGCCTCCGAACGCATCGCGGCAGACTTGCGCACCACCACCTACGAGCACCTGCTGCGCCTGTCGCTGGAATATTTTGGCGGCAAGCGCACGGGCGACTTGCTCTCCAGGGTTGGTAGCGAGAGTGACCGCATTGCCGTGTACCTGTCGCTGCACCTGACTGACTTTGCCAGCGACGTGGTGATGATCGTAATGACGGCCGTCATCCTGTTCACAATGGACCCGTACCTGGCCCTGGTCACCCTGGTGCCATTACCCTTCATTGGCTGGATGATTCATTTTGTCCGCTACCGCCTGCGTACCGGTTTCGAGAAGATTGACCGCGTGTGGGGTGAGGTGACCAACGTGCTGGCCGACACCATTCCCGGTATTCGGGTGGTCAAGGCGTTTGCGCAGGAGCAGCGCGAGGCCAAGCGCTTTCGCGAAGCCAACCGCCACAACCTGCTGGTCAACGACCGCATCAACAAAATCTGGTCTCTGTTTTCACCCAGCGTTTCGCTACTGACCGAGATGGGCTTGCTGGTGGTATGGGGCTTTGGCATCTACCAGGTGGGCCAGGGCGAGATTACCGTGGGTATGTTGCTGGCGGCCATTGCGTACATTGGCCGCTTTTACGGGCGGCTCGATTCCATGAGTCGCATTGTCTCGGTCACACAAAAATCGGCCTCGGCGGCCAAGCGCATCTTTGACATTCTGGACCACGTCTCCAGCGTGCCCGAGCCGGCGCAACCGGTACCCATGGGCAAGGTGCAGGGGCGTATTGAAGTCGGTAATGTCGGTTTTCGCTATGGCAACCGCGAGGTCAACCGGGGCATCAACCTGTCCATTGCACCCGGCGAGATGATTGGCCTGGTCGGGCACAGCGGCTCGGGAAAGAGCACACTGGTCAACCTGATCTGCCGCTTTTACGATGTCTCCGAGGGCTCCATCAAGGTCGATGGCGTGGATATTCGCTCTTACGCCATTTCAGATTACCGACAGAACATTGGCCTGGTGCTACAGGAGCCGTTTCTCTTCTTTGGCACGATTGCAGAAAACCTGGCCTATGGCAAACCGGACGCTACCCGCTCAGAGATCATTGCTGCGGCCCGAGCGGCCCATGCGCACGAGTTCATCTTGCGGCTGCCCCAGGGCTACGACTCCATGGTGGGTGAACGTGGCCAGGGCCTGTCGGGCGGTGAGCGCCAGCGTATTTCCATTGCCCGTGCGCTGCTAATCGATCCGCGCATACTGATTCTGGATGAGGCCACCTCGTCGGTGGACTCCGAGACCGAAAAAGAAATCCAGAAGGCGCTGGAGAATTTGGTGAAGGGCCGCACCACTATTGCCATTGCGCACCGCCTGTCGACGCTGCACCGCGCTGACCGGTTGGTGGTGCTGGACCGCGGCCGCGTGGTGGAGGAAGGCACGCACGATGCGCTGATGGCCAAAGAGGGTGCCTACTTCAACCTGTACCAGGCACAGTCCCGTAATATGGATGTTGATATGGACTCAGCACGATGAACGACCTTAGTGTGACGACAACCACCGCCTTTGCGCTTCAGCGCGATGCCTTTGGCAAGCTGAACTGGACAACGGCCGAGAACCAGCGCTTTGAAGGCGTCGTGCCGATTCGGGCTTTTCCGATCCAGTCGCCCGATGTAGGCATTTCGCTGGTCAATTTGGACGGTGAAGAGGTGGCCTGGATCGAAGAACTCGCAGATGTTCCGGAGCCTGCACAGACTCTGATCCGCAACGAATTGGCCACCCGTGAATTCATGCCCGTGATCAGCCAGATCGTCGCCGTGGCCAGTTTCTCGACTCCATGTACCTGGACCGTGAAGACCGACCGGGGCGATACCGAGTTTGTGCTGCGCGGTGACGAAGACATCCGCCGCATCGGTACCGGCGGCACCCTGCTGATTTCTGATTCGCATGGCATTCAATACCTGGTTCG
>CANNRR010000239.1 GCA_947508055.1 Burkholderiales bacterium | reverse complement strand
TTTTCAATCCTCTGCTCTACCGACTGAGCTACCGGGCCTGAGCCTGAAATTATAGCAGGAAGATTGGTTGATTTTAATCCTCAGCGCTTCAATGCCCGTTGCGTTTACCTCGGGTCAGGTCCACCCCTAGCTGTTTGAGTTTACGATACAGGTGGGTGCGCTCAAGTCCCGTCTTTTCCGCCACACGGGTCATCGATCCGTTTTCTCTCGCCAGGTGATATTCGAAGTAAGCTTTTTCAAATTCGTCGCGTGCCTCGCGCAACGGTTTGTCGAGTACAAATTTTTGCGTGGCCTGCAAACCGAGTTCAGTGGGAGCGCTGACCAAGGGTGCCGCAAAGCCCATTGTCTCAGAGGCAGGTGCAAGCGGCTTGGGCGCTGCGGACGCCATGGACCGGTGCAAATTGCTGCGCACCAAGCCTTGCTCCACTGCTTTTAGCAGTTTTTGCAGCGTGATCGGCTTTTCCAGAAACGCCAGCGCACCAATTTTGGTAGCTTCAACTGCAGTATCAATGGTGGCGTGCCCACTCATCATGATGACTGGCATGGTAAGCAAGCCGGTGGTCGACCACTCCTTGAGCAACGTCACTCCGTCCGTGTCTGGCATCCAAATATCCAGCAAAACGAGGTCAGGACGCTCCCGCAAGCGGGCCGCGCGCGCTTGCGCAGCGTTCTCCGCGAGCTCGACATTGTGACCTTCATCATTGAGGATCTCCCATAGCAGATCCCGTATGCCATGCTCGTCATCCACAACCAGAATGTTTGCCATGTTGTTTGCGTTATCCCTTTGATACCAGCGGTTCGTCGTCCAGCCGAAGTGTACTGTCTACAGCCAATGATAGCGATACTTGAGCGCCTACCACTGAGCCATCCACAACGCGGTTGACGATGTCGATTCGCGAGGCATGCTCGTCTGCAATTTTTTTGACTACGGCCAGCCCCAACCCGGTGCCTTTGGCCTTGGTCGTAACGTAGGGCTCAAAGGCCCGCTTCAATATGCTATCCGGAAATCCGCCTCCACAGTCCAGCACGCTCAAACGGACCCGCTTAGCAGCTTTTTGATTCTGCGTTCGTATCACCACGCTCCGATCGGCCCTTTCGGTCGCAGTAACTGACTCGCTAGCATCCTGGGCATTTTGAAGCAGGTTATGAATCACTTGACGCAACTGCTGAGCGTCCCCCATGACCATTGGACATTTGGGGTCCAGTTCCAAACGCACCGCGACCGTCAGGCGTTCGTGCTCATAGAGGTGCAGTACATCGGTGACCAGTGCATTCAAGTCCAGAGGTTTCAACTCGGCGGCGGGCAAACGCGCGTAGTCCCGGAAATCGTTTACCAAGCGTTTCATAGCATCAACTTGATCAACGATCGTTTTGACAGACTTGGTCAATATCGCCTGATCGGTGGCGGTCAATTTGCCTGTCAATTTCATTTCAAGGCGCTCGGCGGACAACTGAATGGGTGTTAACGGATTCTTGATTTCATGCGCCAGTCGTCGGGCCACTTCACCCCAAGCCTGCGCGCGCTGCGCAGAAACGATGTCCGATATATCGTCGAACACCAACAGGCGCGCGTCACCAGGCAACTCGGCACCTCGGGCAACCAGGGTCAACGTACGGTCAAATGGCCCTTGAGCGGCTGTCGCATTAATGCCGAGTTCAAAAGAGCGCTGCCAATGGTCCAATTCCTGCTCGGCGCTTTGGCTCAAGAAATCATCGAACTGTGACTGCACCGCTCCTGCGAATATGCCCAGCCCTTCAATGTCAGCCAGGGATTTTCCTATGTAACTTGCTAGTGAAACGTTAAGAATCCGGTCCGCACCTGGATTGGAAGACCGGATGGAACCTTGTGCGTCCATTACGATAACTCCAGCGGTCAGGTTGTCCAAAATGGTTTGGAGGTTAGCTCGCGCCGCATCGACCTGTTCCATGCTCAACTGAACCGCTTGTCGGGCGTCGGCCACCTGTTCCGTCATGGACGCGAAGGCACGCGTCAGTCCCACCAGTTCATCATTACCTTGCATCGCAAGCTTAGGCGTCAGGTCGCCAGCGGCCACTTGACTGACGCCCTCTGCCAGCATCAGCAAAGGGCGGGCAATCTGATCCCCCAGAATGACAGCCAACAAAACAGCGCCAAACACCGCGAGGAACAGGCTCAAGGTAAGCGTTCCGATATACATGCGCTTTAGTCCTTCCCGACCCAATGCGCGTTCCTGATACTCACGGTTCGCACGATCTACTGCCAGTGCATTCGCAACCAGGTTGGGGGGCAGCGCCCGGGTGACCATGATAAATTGGAGCTCAGGAGTAAGTCCCAGGGCCGAACTCGAAATTGGTACCAGCACCTTGATACGTGCGCCGTCCAAATTGGCCGGCTCCGCTTCGTCCAAACCCTCAATCCACGACAACGATCGCTCCGCCTTGGCCGTGCGAAACTGCGCCGGAGCAGGCCTATCGGGCGCCAACTGGAAGCGGGACTGCCCGGCGCTGGCGAGCAATTTCCCCGCTGCACTCCACAATGTGGCATCAGTCGCTCCCAACTGCTCCACCAGTCGGTCCAGCAGCAGACCAACAGCCGGCCCAGCCGTTTCTGCAATTTGCGCAGCGGATGTCTTTGTTTTGCCGGCCAAGTCATTGGACAAAGTGTCGAGTGTTACGCGCCCCAGATTCAAGCCCGCCTCCAAAGCTCCCTCAACCTTTACGTCGAACCATGTTTCAATGGACCGTGAAACAAATTGGTAAGACACCACGTAGATCAGCATACCTGGCGCCAAACCGACCAGCGCAAAGATGGTAGCCAGCTTGACCAGCAACCGACTTCCGAAACGCCCTTCCCGCAATCGCACAACAAGGCGATAGCCCACCCAGATGATCGATCCAAAGAGAGCAGAAGCCACAACAACGTTAACAACAAACAGGCGTGCGTAATTACGCTCGTACATTTCCCGGTTGTTCGTGGCTTCCATCAACAGGTAGAGCAATCCCAGTCCGATGACCACCATCGCTAATGCTCCGCCAGCAAGGGTCAACCGCATCCCACGCGACTTCTGCATCGTTCGATCCAACTGCCCCATGCCGATATTCCGATTCATTTTGGCGCGGAAATCGCCAGCACGGAGCTCGACGTAACCGCTATGTCCCAATCAGACTGCCCTAGGGCGCCGATCTGAAAAGGACGAGGCAACTGAGTCAAGTCCAGGCGAAAACGAAAATCGACTTTGTACTTTTGATTGGTGTCGAGTTCGGTTACGTCTGCTATCTTCCATCTGGAAATCCGCTTGATCGCAGACAGCACTTCGGGCAAGGTGTCAAAGTTCTGGTTCAACGCCAGGCCCACACCCGTGTCGCGTCCTGGACCAGCGGTAACGTTGAGACGCCAGCGCCGGGTCAACGGCTGATAGGCCAAGCGCATGTGGCGCTCGACAGAACTGATCTTTTTGTCATACCAATACCAGCGCTCGCGCATCACGTCAGCTTCAATCACGAAGAAAAGTGGAATGCCCTTCAACAAGGCATCTTCCACTGTGACAGGAAGTTCAAACGCCATCTGGGCCGAGATCACAACTTCTTCGTCAAGGCGCTCAACCTGAAACTGCACAATCTCCGTAACATTCTGTGCGTGCCCAAAACTCGCAAACAACACCAGCAACAGGGCGGCAAGCGTATTCCTGGCGCGTTCAAACCATACGTTTTTGCAACAACGCGTAATAAAAGCCATCGTATTCACAAGCTTGATTGTCCGGGACGCCCTCGCAAAATGCGTCGTTTTTGGGAATTAAATGCCCCACAGAGGGCAGCAAAATGGCGTCGGTGTTGTGTGTTAGAAACGTTTGCACTTGGCCACTGCCCTCGGCGAGAAACAAGGAACAAGTGCAATACACCATGCGTCCACCCGGCCGTAGCAACTTCCAGAGTGACTGAATCATTTTTTTCTGCAATTCAGCCAATTGGGCGATATCGGACTCGCGTCGCAACCACCGCACATCAGGATGTCGACGCACAATGCCCGAGGCCGTGCAGGGTGCGTCCAACAAAATGGCATCAAATAGTTGTCCGTCCCACCAGTCTTGCGGGCGCGCTGCATCAGCGGTCAAGACGCTGGCCGAAAGCCCGAGCCTGACAAGGTTCTCATGAATACGTGTGGTACGACGGGCATCAATTTCGAGTGCAAGAACCGGACTATGCGTTAACTCCAGCAAGTGTCCGGTCTTGCCGCCCGGAGCAGCGCAAGCGTCAAGAATGCGTAGGTCTTCTCTTTGTGCCAACCCGTCCAGCAGGAGCGGGGCCGCCATTTGGGCGGCTGCGTCCTGTACAGAGATCAATCCTTCGACAAACCCTGGCAACTTCTGTACCGCGACAGGGCGCTCCAGCACAAGGGCGCCAGCCACGGTCGCTCGGGCCACAACTCCAGAAGTGGCTAGAAGCGACAGGTAATCTGTCAGATTGGTTTTTCGTATATTGACGCGCAAAGTCATCGGCGCGTGGCAATTGGCGGCCTGAAGGATGGCGCGCCAATGCTGTGGATGGTCTTTTTGCAACCGCTTGATCCACCAAAGCGGATGGTTCCATAACGCAACCGGATCAGTGTCTGTACCGGCCACCAGAGCGTCGTGTTCCCGCAAAAATCGTCTCAAACACGCATTTAAAAAATTGGCTTGCGCCTTGGTCGAGACGCCGCGTTTAGCGGCCTCAACCGTCTGATTGACCAACGTATACATGTCGTAGGGCGCATCGGTGCCTTGCCAGGCCAGAGCCAAAGCCACACACAGCAGCGCGTCGACTGGCGGCGGGGGCAGTTTGCTTGCCAATTTGGTTCGCAGCGCCTGCGCCCGCCCGAGGTTGCGCCACACATGAAATGCAAGCGCCTGCACCCCTGCCCGCAGTTCGGATGGGATGCTTTCGATGGCCGCGGTTCCTGAAACACCCTCGCTCACCGCCATAACCACTGCGGCAGTGGCGTTCAATTGCCGCCACAAGGGGACGGCTTCTTCGCCAACTTTCATATCTTCCTTACAGCAGGCCACCCGGCTTGAACCCCATCAGACCAACGATCCACCGTGCCGGGAACTGTGCCAACGCTTCGTTGTACTGGGCCAATATCTGGTTATAACCATTGCGCGAGTTCTCCACCCGATGCGTAACCACATCCCATTGCACGTGCATGTCGTGGGGCAAGACCGGTCCGGCGAGGTCCGCCGGCACCGCTTGCAAACTATCCCAGACTTGCCGCAATGCGCCCATGGCCTGTGCCAAGCCGGCCAGCGGTTCAATGGCCAACGGCGTTGCACGGGCGCCTTTCAACGCGTGGTCAAGCACCTCAAGCGCGGACAGAACTGCCTCCCACTCGGGCTGG
>CANNRR010000238.1 GCA_947508055.1 Burkholderiales bacterium | reverse complement strand
GACCCCAATGACCCCAACCACACGTTTTATTTTCACATCGACGAAACCCATGTGATCGACGCCAGGGTCGGTGGTAACTCATCGCGCTGGATCAACCATTCATGCGACGGCAACTGCGAGGCCGATGAGGTCGACGGCCGAATTTTCATTAAGGCGTTGCGTGATATTGCGCCCGGTGAAGAACTCAACTACGACTACGGTCTGATCCTTGAGGAGCGATACACCAAGAAGCTCAAAGCCGAGCATCCCTGCTGGTGCGGTGCCAAGACGTGCCGGGGAACTTTGCTTTCCCCAAGAAAATGAAGCACCCCTGTGTCGGCTGTCGCCGCCTCCCCCTCAAGGGGGCAACGCCAGTGGCCCGGCATAGCCGGTTCCGCGGCGTTTCTGGTAGGCGTCACTGCACGCTGCTAGAACCGGAATGGCGGAATGATTTGGCCTGCTGAAGCGATTTGGGAGGCTGTATCGCCACTTTTGCCGAGGTTCACGGTGGAAGTGCTGCCTGAGATTGACTCCACTAACACCGAACTGATGCGACGTGCCCGTGCCGGACAAATCGATCCGATACTGTTGGTGGCGGAACGCCAAACGGCGGGCCGTGGTCGCTTGGGACGCCAGTGGTTCAGCGGCGATTGCGCAAGCCCGGCAGGCGGTTTCGTCGATGCGGCGCTGCCCTCGTTGATGTTCTCGCTGGGGTTGGTGCTTGCGCCCAAGGATTGGTCTGGCCTGTCGTTGGCGGTGGGTTTGTCCATTGTGGAGAGTCTGCACCCAGACCTGCAATTGAAGTGGCCCAATGACGCCTGGTTGCATTCGCGCAAGATGGCGGGCATTTTGATCGAGACTGCCAGCTTCGGAAATATGCGCTATGCGGTCATTGGTGTTGGTATCAACATCGCGCCGCGGGATGGACAAGGGCTCAGCACCCCGCCTGCATCCTTGTCCGAGTTGTTGCCCGGCACGACCGCACCTGCGACTCTGGCGCGTGTGGTGGAGCCGATGGTGCGGGCGATTCAGCGGTTTGAAACACAAGGCTTTGGCCCACTGCGTGCGGCTTTTCATGCGCGCGACCTTTTATATGGTCAAGCCGTACAGTGCAGCAGTGGCCTGACTGGTGTTGGGCGCGGTGTGGATACCGATGGTGCCTTGTTAGTGCATACTGAAAACGGGTTGACGAAGATAACCAGCGCGGAGGTCAGTGTGCGACCCGTATCACCTGAAAGTGCATCCTGAAACCATGCTGAGACTGTTTGTACTGTTATTGATTCTTGTAAATGGCGTTTACTTCGCCTGGAGTGCTGGCTTGCTGCGAGCGGCCGGATTTGCGCCAGTGCAACAACAAGAACCCCAGCGAATGGGGCAGCAGATCAAGTCCGAGGCGTTGCGTGTGCTCACGCCGCAGGAATTTAAACGCGTTGAGGGGCAGGTGCAAGCCGATCTGGTTCCCAAGGAATGTCTTCTGGCCGGTCCATTTGATGATGCTCAGGCGGGTGTGTTGCGCCAGGCACTGGAAGCGGCACTTGCGCCCGGTAGCTGGCAATTGGAATCGGTCACAGTGCCGGCACGCTGGATTGTGTATATGGGCAAATTTGCGAGCGCAGAGGGGTTGACCAAAAAACGGGAAGAACTGGCTGCCATGCGGTTGGCTCCCCAGAATTTGACCAATCCGGCTCTGGAAATTGGGCTGTCACTAGGCAATTTTGACGACCAGGCCGCAGCCACTGCTGAATTGGCGACGCTAAACCTGCGCGGCATTCGCACCGCCAGAGTCGTTCTGGAGCATCCGCAGGGTCAGCAAACACAGCTCAAGCTACCCGCACTGACCAACGAACTGAAGGGCCGCCTGAATGACATCAAGGCGGCACTGGCCGGAAAGTCTCTGCGCAACTGCAATTAGGTTTGCCGCGAATGCGTCAATCCGAGTGCGCGAACCGCACGGTAAAGCATGTGCCGGGTGGTGACTGACCGGGGCGGCTGTCTTCCAGTGTGATACTGGCATGGTGCTGGCGTGCAATTTCCAGCACGATGGGCAGGCCCAGCCCCGAGCCATCGGCCTCGGTTCCCAGTACCCGGTAAAAGGGTTGAAACACCAGCTCCCGCTCGGACGCAGGTATGCCTGGACCGGAATCTTCCACCTGTAGAACAAGCACCTTGCTGAACGGGTCTTTGAGAATGCGAGCGGTGATCATGCCCGGTTTGTCCGCTGTGGAAGGGGTGTAGTTGATGGCGTTGTCCATCAGGTTGCGCACCATTTCCTTCAGAAGCGTCGGGTTGCCCATGAGGGTGACGTCTTCGCCACCCGGCTCAGCCCCTTCGTAACCAACGTCAATGTGTTTGTCCATGGCGCGCGGGACGCAGTCCCGGATGACATCCATGGTCAACTTCACGAGATTGCAGGGCTGCTGGCTCATCACCGTGCCACTGCTTTCTGCGCGTGCCAAGGCCAGGAGCTGGTTGACGGTGTGGGTGGCCCGGATGCTGGAGCGGCCTATCTGGCGTAACGATTGCTTCAGGTCTTCCGCATTAGCGCCTTCGCGTTGCGCCAGATCTGCCTGCATGCGCAGGCCTGCCAATGGGGTTTTAAGTTGGTGCGCGGCATCGGCTAGAAAGCGTTTCTGGGTCGCTATGGAGTCTTTCAGTCGCATGAGCAGGTCGTTGACCGATGACACCAGTGGCGCGACCTCGATCGGAACGGCCTGTGCGTCCAGCGGGCTGAGGTCGTCTGGGCTGCGCGCACGAATGCGTTCTTCCAGGTGGTTGAGGGGCTTGATGGCCTGCACCAGCGCCAGCCAGACGAGTAGCACGGCCAGCGGCAGGATCACAAACTGCGGCAGCATGACGCCTTTGACAATCTCGGTTGCCAGCACGGAGCGCTTGTCCATGGTCTCGGCGACCTGAACCAATGCCGGCTTGCTGTTGGGTACATCGAGCTTGACCCAGGTGTAGGCGACCTTGATCCCCACGCCCCGGAACTCGTCTTCGCGCATACGCACTTCGCCGGGAGCGAGCTTTTCGTCTTCTGGGGGTTGTGGCAGGGCCTTCTCGCCGCTCAAATACTCGCCGCCCGTTCCGAGCACTTGGTAGTACACCGTGTCGGAGTCATCTGCGCGCAACAGTTCGCGCGCCGGCAGGGGTAGTATGAATTGCGCCTTGTTGTGGTTGACAGTGACCAGTTGGGCCAACGCACCCACGTTGTACTCCAGAGCCCGGTCAAAGGGCTTGCCGGCAATGCTTTGCGCTACCAGCCAAGTCAGCACCAGACTCACCGGCCACAGCAGCAGCAGCGGCGTCAGCATCCAGTCCAGGATTTCCCCGAACAGGCTGCGTTGCTCGCGCTGGAAGATCTTCACGCGCGGCTAACGGTTATCCGGGGATTTTTTCCAAGCAATAGCCCAGTCCCCGAACGGTGGCAATGCGGATGGGGCCTTTTTCAATTTTCTTGCGCAGTCGGTGGATGTAGACCTCAATGGCGTTGTTGCTCACCTCTTCGCCCCACTCGCACAGACGCTCGACCAATTGGTCTTTGCTGACCAGACGGCCCGCACGCTGCAGAAGCACTTCGAGCAAACCCAACTCGCGGGCAGACAACTCCACCATCTTGCCGTCAATCGTAGCCACGCGTCCGGCCTGGTCATAAATCAGCGGGCCGTGCTTGATGGTGCTGCTGGAGGCCCCCATGCCGCGACGAACCAAGGCGCGCACGCGGGCCTCAAGTTCTTGCAGGCTGAAGGGCTTGGCCATGTAATCGTCGGCGCCATAATCCAAGCCCTTGACGCGTTCGTCGACGGCATCAGCCGCCGTCAGGATAAGTACGGGCAATGAAGACCCGCGTCCACGCAGCTTCTTGAGCACTTCCAGGCCATGCATCTTTGGCAGCCCCAGATCGAGAATCAGCAGATCGAATTCGGTGTTGGTCATCAAAGCGGCATCGGCTTCGGAGCCACTTGCCACATGGTCCACTGCCGCGCCGGCACCGCGCAGTGCACGCAACAAGCCATCGGCCAAAACCTGGTCGTCTTCGGCGATCAATATCCGCATACTTGCTCCTGTTTGTAAGCACTACGGCCCGCCACGGACCACAGCGATCAATATTTGTCGTCATTCTAGGCGTGCCGGGTGTGCCAATGGACAGGGTTCAACCCTACTGCCCGCCGTAAGCTTCCAGCCCGATGGCGATCACGGTGGACACTTCGTCACCAATGGCCTGGCGCAACTCGGATTCGGCTTGTGCAACAGCATCCCGGTAGGCGCCGAGCCACGCAAGTCCGGTATCGGTGAACCGGACCTGGCGTGCCCGCCCATCAGCGGGGTCTGACTCACGACGTACCATGCCCCAAGCCTCGCATTGGTCAACCAACGTGCCCATGGCTTGTTTGGACATGCCGGCGCGCGACGCCAAATCGGTCAATCGGGAGCCGGTTTGCGCCAGATGGCGGGTGATGTGGATGTGCGCTGCGCCGACCTGCCCCCTTGCCACCAGGTTGGAAAGACCCAGTGGCACGGCCGGGTGCTGCGCCATCAGGGTCATAACCCGCGCATCGAACTGCTCCAGCGCCAGGCGCAACCAGTGACCAATGTGGGCTTGACGCCAGCCTGTGGTGTCGGAAAGGGGTAGTGCAGACATGGAGGTAAATAGTAATGCAAACTGACTAAAAAATGTATTTACTAATTCCAAAGAGTCGCGATAAACTACTGTTCAAGCATCCAGCCTGTGGTTAAAGCCATGAGCTGCAAAGTTTCAAAAATGTTGATTTTTTAAGGAGATTCCCATGGACGCACCCGTCAAGCCCGTCGCCGCCAATAGCGAAAAAGCCAAGGCCCTGCAAGTAGCTCTGGCGCAGATTGAAAAGCAATTTGGCAAGGGCACCATCATGCGCCTGGGTGAAGGTGAGGTGATCGAGGACATTCAGGTCGTCTCCACCGGCTCGCTCGGGCTGGATATCGCCTTGGGCGTAGGCGGATTGCCACGCGGGCGCGTCGTCGAGATTTACGGGCCTGAGTCGTCCGGTAAAACCACGCTGACCCTGCAAGTGATTGCCGAAATGCAAAAAACCGGCGGGCAGTGCGCCTTCATCGACGCCGAGCACGCGCTGGACATCCAGTACGCGCAGAAGCTCGGCGTCAACCTGCAAGACCTGCTGATCAGCCAGCCCGACACTGGCGAGCAGGCGCTGGAAATTGTCGACAGCCTGGTGCGCTCCGGCGCGGTTGACTTGATCGTGGTCGACTCGGTGGCAGCCCTCACACCGAAGGCCGAATTGGAAGGCGAAATGGGCGACTCGCTGCCCGGTTTGCAAGCCCGTTTGATGAGCCAGGCGCTTCGTAAGCTCACGGCGCACATCAAAAAGACCAACTGCATGGTC
>CANNRR010000237.1 GCA_947508055.1 Burkholderiales bacterium | reverse complement strand
TCCATGGCAAAGTTGCGGGTCTTGAGCTTGGACAACTGCGTGATCACGGTCGCGACGGTTTGATAGTTTGGTGACTCAGATGCGGATTCGGCAGTCGGCACCACTGCTGCACTCGGCACCGGGGCTTCGGCAGTGGGGGCAGTAGTTGCCTGCGTCGCTACTGGCTTTGTGGACAAAATGTCCACACTATTGGCACGAATGCCGGCAATGGCCTCGGCCAGACTGGTGATGGCCTCACGGGTGCAGCGCTGCTCTTGCAGCAGATCGGCCAACAGGCCGGGGATGGCTTCAAATGTCATAAGTGAACTTTCGGGGGTGGCTAAAAAGGACGCCAGACCAGCAGGTCCAGCGCGATGACGACGGCAGCGCCGATGTAGGCGAGGTACATGGCGGTGGTGTGGCAGTTGGCTCCTGAAGGCGGGAGTGGTGGCGAGAACGTGATTCTTTTGCTTCATTTGCGCTTCATTGCAGTGTCTAAAGTATTGAACCTGAGTTAATAAACTAAATCAACGAGAGTTTGTCAATTTGTTCAACTATGGTTCATAATAAATACTTATTCGAATACGTAATTCAAGTTCCGACAACAAAAAACCCGCACGAGGGCGGGTTTGTCAGCGGCTTGCTTGAACGCTTTAAGGTTTCAATTCAATCCTGTGTTGAGTGCTCCTTCGGTTGGGTCGAATTCTGTCTAGATCCTCTCGCTTTGCTTGTGCACGATTCGCCCAACGCAGAACACATCTTCGCTGCAGACTTTGCGCTGGTAGCGACGTTGATCGGGGTTGTCTGAACACAGCCACCACTGCCCGGCATCGCGCGCCAGGCGCTTGATGACCAGTTCGCCTTCGTAGTTCATGGCGTAGACCTCACCGTCCTTGAGGTTGGTGTCGCCCACGTTGATGACCACCGTGTCACCGTCATGCAGGCCCGGCTCCATGCTGTCATTGGCAACCTTTACGGCCAGCAGCTTGTCGGGCTGGTAGCCACGTCTGACAAACCATTCCTTCTGAAAGACGATGGGCGCCGCGTCATCCAATACGTAGTCCACGCCAAAACCGCTGGCGCCAGCCGAGAGTTTGAGCCTGACCCTGCGAATGGCCGGGAACTCTGGGTTGCTGGTCAACAGGATGGTCGTTGCCATGCTCGACTGCCCCTGTGCGCTACTCAGGGCTCCATCGGCACGCATGGGCCCGTTGCCAGCGGCCAACCAGTTCGCATTGACGCCCAGCACCTGCGCCGCTCGCTGGTTGTTGGCAAGCCCGAAAGAAGCACTCTTGCCGCTGACGACCTTTTTAACGCCCTGGTAAGACACGCCAATGGCTCTGGCCAACGCAGCTGTGCGAATGCCGGCAGCGGTCATGGCCTCAATCAGTCTGTCTTTGTATTCAATCATGATTGAAACTATAGCAATTATTTTAGAAATAATCAACTATAGTTGAATATTAATCAAACTTAACAGAGGAAAAATTGGAAACGATGGTTCAATGTAGCATGCACAAATCAAAAGCCATCGAATTGCTAGGCGGAAACACCACCGCTGCTGCCAAAGCAATCGGCATCTCTTACCAAGCGGTAAATCAGTGGCCGGACGACCTGCCCCCTAGGATTGCTGACCGGGTCGATGCGGCCGTTGCCCGTTCCAGTCTGCAGGGGAAGGCGACTCAAAGTCTGGTCCAAGCGCCCTTGAGCATGAAGTGCTACCTGCAACATTCGCAGATACCACAGAAGTGAGAGTTGGCTTGCGCTTGAGGCGCCGCGCCAAAATCTCGAAACAAGAAGTAGACGCACTCCATGCCATCTTCTGCAACTGTGTGGGGCGCCAGCACATCTGATTGGGACCATTTCGACTTGGTGCTCGGCCTTGGCGCCGATCTGCTGCCGGTGGTCTCCAACCCAACCGCCCAAATTTCTGCGCAGTCCAAGATCAAGGATATTGGCAAGACGCCAAGCCGTTACAACAAAGCCGGCAAGGTGGTCGGCATCACCGACTGGACAGCCAAGCAGGCAATGTTTGAGGAAATCAGCCTGTGGGCCGCCCAGAGTGACTACGGCATCTGTTTGCAAACGCGCGAGGTCAGGGCTTTCGATATCGATGTTCCCGATCCGCAGGCATCCAAGGCGCTGGTGGATTTCATCAGCAACTTCCTGATGCGCCAGTTGCCAACGCGCCAGCGCCCCAACAGCGGAAAGACCCTGCTGGCCTTCAGGCTCAGTGGCGAGATCGCCAAACGAACGATTCCAGTTCAGGGTGGCGTGATCGAGTTCCTGGGCACTGGCAATCAGTTTGTGGCCATCGGCACCCATCCCAGCGGCGTGCACTACGACTGGGCCGGTGGTCTGCCCTATGAGATACCCGAGATATCCCTGGTCGAGTTCGAGGAGATCTGGGCCGAACTGATCATGATCTACGCCACAGGTGAGCCCACGGGGTCTGAGATCAGCGCGCGCAAGAAGGGTGACAACGTGCTGGCGCCGGACCCGGTAGCAGACTTTCTGGAAGCAGAAGGCTTGATCCTGGGCACGGACCGCGATGGTTCCCTCGTGGTTGCTTGCCCCTGGAGTGCAGATCACACCACCGGTGAGGCTGGCGACAGCTCCACTATGTGGTTCAGGGCCGGCACGAAGGGTTACGCGCGCGGCCACTTCAAGTGTTTGCATGGGCATTGCCAAGGCAAGGCGGATGGTGACTTCTTTGCGGCAGTCGGTTATGTCGAGCCCGCTGACACCTTTGAGCCGGTCGTTCTGGATACGGCAGAGATGCTGGAAGTGCAGAACGCTGGACCAATCCTTCGCAAGGGCAGGGGCGGCTACCTTGCAACGGTCGATAACGTGACCAAGGCTCTGCGCTATCCCTTGTACTGCGGCATGCATATCCGCTTTGATCAGTTCCGCGACGAGATCATGTACGCGGCCCCCAGCAAGCGCAGTGAGATTGGCATCCCGGCCAATGCCCAGTGGCTGCCCCTGACGGACGCCGACTACACGCGATTGCGAATAACGCTGGAGAAGAAGAAATTCAAACCGGTGGCACGTGAACTGATTCGCGACACGGTCTTGCTGGTGGCCATGGACAACCCGTTTGATTCGGCCATTGAATGGCTTAACCAGCAGCACTGGGACGGAGTTAGTCGAGTGGAGATGTTTCTCAGCACCTATTTTGGTGTGCCGGATTCGCCCTATGCCAGAGCGGTATCGCGCTACCTGTGGACGGCGATGGCCGGTCGTGTGATGCAGCCTGGCGTCAAAGCCGACATGGTGCCAATCCTGATGGGTGCGCAGGGTGCGCGCAAAAGCACTGCGGTCAAGGACATGGTGCCCGATGAGGCGTTCTTCACCGAGCTCAGCTTTGATGAGAAGGATGATGACCTGGCGCGCAAGATGCGCGGCCGCCTGGTGGCCGAGATCGGTGAGTTACGCGGCCTGCACACCAAGGAGCTTGAATCGATCAAGGCCTTCATCACACGGACCCATGAGAACTGGATCCCGAAGTACCGGGAATTCGCAACCAAGTTTCCACGACGCCTGGTGTTTGTCGGCACCACCAACGAGGAAGAGTTTCTGGCCGACCGGACCGGTAACCGGCGCTGGCTGCCAGTGAAGGTGGGTGAGTGCATAGATACCGATGGCATCCGGCGTGACCGCCTGCAACTCTGGGCCGAGGCGGCGGACTTGTTTGCACTGCTGGGTGTGGAGTACCGGGAGGCTGAAGACCTGGCCAGAAACGTGCACCAGGAACACATGATGACCGATCCATGGTCTGAGGCTGTGCAGGGGTGGCTCGACCTGACGGACCCCATGACAGGTCTTACGCCACGTTCACGTAATTATTTGCAGATTGGGGAAGTGCTTCAGGAGGCATTGGGCATCGAGGCCAAACACGTTGGAAAACGCGAGGAGATGCGAATGGGCAAAGTTTTACAGGAATTGGGATTTGTGCGCACGCAAATTCGTGCAAGTAACGCTCGCAGGTGGGTTTATGCAGTTCTCTGACGTCACTCAACACCGGCGTGCTGAGGTTTTGTCACCACCTGTCACCACTTCGATTTGCCCTGGTGGTGACGCGATTTTCATTGGCGTGTCACCACTGTCACCACTGTCACCACTTACTTCTTTAAGTAGAAGCTGTGGGAGAGGGGTATATACCTGTTTTTTCAGGGAAAGGTTGGCGTCACCACCTTTTAGTGGTGACAGTGGTGACAGTAATTTTTTGCACGTTCGCTGATTGGAACGGATATGGAAAACGCAAATCAAACCCAGGTCGGCGGTACCCACTACAAGTCCAAAGCGATTCAGCCTTGGGACTACATCGCAGCCAACGAGCTCGGCTACTTCGAGGGCAACATCGTGAAGTACGTCAGCCGCTGGAAGGACAAGGGTGGCTTGGATGACCTGCGCAAGGCCCGTCACTATCTGGACAAGCTCATCGAGCTGCGGGAGGACTGAGATGGCAAGAATCAACCTCAACGACGCCGTCGCCGATCTGCATCCGGCGCCACCGCCATGCTTTCTGAATCGCTTGGAATGGGTGGAATACCTCAAGAGCGCAGCGGCTGTTCAAAACCACAAGGGTGAGCCGCGGGTGATTCTGGTGGTCGATGGCGAGCCCGTGTTCAACCTGAGCTTTGACTACTGCTGCGACTGCACCCAGATCAAGAGCTTCGAGATGATGCAGGTGGACAGGTGCAAACCAGGATTCCTTCAAAGCGATGACCAAACTGCAAGAAATTGAAGCGGCAATTCTGGCTGCCTTGCTGGAACTCGGCCCATCGACGGCGCGTCAGGTGGAAATGCATCCGGGTGTTGCGCTGGCCTGCCGGGAGGCCAAGCTCAAGGCCAGGCATCGATTGGTGATGATGATGCACACCGGCAGGGTCAAGTCGGACCGGGCTTACCAGGGGGCAATGTTCTGGCGCTGATGGTAGGCGACGTGGAACGGACTTAACCGGTGGATTCAGCGGGCCACGGTACCGGCGCGCATCCGATGCAATGATGTATTCGATGCCGTCTGTTCAAGCCGTTCAGCCAGCCACACTTTGATAACCGATTGACGAGTAACGCCGAGTTTGGTCGCTTCACGATCCAACGATTCAATCATCCATGTCGGAAAATCAACGTTCACGCGCCTTTGTTCTTGCAAGACACGTTTTGCCTTGGACAAGTCCAGGGCGCCGGTGATGTCGACACCTTCATCAAACTGTTTCTCAAAACTCTTAGCTTTCATACAGTGCCACCTCCTCAGTGCGCGCGCGACGAACAGAAATCAATCGAATATGGGGGCCGCGGTAGGTAATGACCGCTGACCAATGCTTTTCGCCGATGAGGCCAATCACCAGATATCGGGGCTCATCTTCCGTCTTGGCTTCGATTTC
>CANNRR010000236.1 GCA_947508055.1 Burkholderiales bacterium | reverse complement strand
CGGCGCTGACGTGGATCAAACTGGGCAGCGCAACCAGCGCCGAGATCGAAGCACTGGCAAAGACCGTCAGGCCTTCTGACATCTTTACTGCCGTGAAGACCGACCCTGTTGACGCGACCTACACCAAGATGTACCTGGACGGTGCAGCACAGTGGTGCAAGCTCAAGCCCGGCATGGAAAAGGCGGCCGCGTTTCTGGAAACCCACCGCTATGCCAACTTGATGGGTGCCAGTATGGGCTTTACCAAGCTCGAAGGCACCACCGTCAATATCAAGGACAAGATTGCCTATTCGTCTCTGCAAAACATGCAGTCCGCCATGGTCAGGGGCAATGCCGCAAACAACCCGGCGAATGGCATCGTCATCGAGAAGGCCTTGGTGGCCGGTGGAGTGATGGCGCACAACCTGACGGGTGGCCAGAAGGACACAAGTGGCACGGCCATCGTCAGCGAATGGGTTCCAGTGCAAACCAAGTTCCTGCTGTTGGGCGAAGACATTACAGCAGACGCCTTGGGCAATATTGCAAATCCAAACAAGATCGCGGCACCGGATAACCTGAAGTTCTCGGAAAAAATGCGCACCCTGTTCATTGGCGAGGACAGCGGCCAGCACGTCAACAACTTCCTGTGGGCCTACAACATCGATACCAAGGTTCTGTCACGCATCATGTCCATTCCATCCGGCGGCGAGTCAACGGGCTTGCACCCAGTGGACGAACTCAATGGCTGGACCTACATCATGGCCAATTTCCAGCACCCAGGTGACTGGGGCGGCATCCACAACGTCGTCAAGGCTACGTTGGATCCGTTGGTCAAGGCCAACTACAAAGACAAGTATGGCGCAGCAGTGGGTTATCTCACGGGTGAGTTGACGCAACCAAAACTCAGCAAGGCGTGATCTCGCGTTGACGGGTCAGCGTGTCTCCACGCGCCCGTCGGCATGTCGCGCAAAGCGCCCCTGCTCGCGCGGGTGCACGGGGTCGGTGGCAGGCCAGGGCCAGCCACCAAATTCGGTGGCGCGGTAGTCTTCAAATGCTTTCTGGATTTCAGCCTTGGTGTTCATCACAAAGGGGCCGTATTGCACGACGGACTCACCAATGGGGCGGCCCTGTAGCACCAGCAGCTCGGTCGTGTCTGAGCCCCCCACCAGTTCAACGGCCTGGTTGGCGGCCAGTTCGATAGCCGAACCCGGTGGAATCGACTGCCCGCCAATGGTGAGAGCATGGCCCTCAAAAAAGTAGAGCATGCGCCGCGTGCCCTGTCCGGCAGCGGCGGGCAGTGTCCAGCGTGCGCCGGGCTCCATTTTGATGGTCCAGATTGCCAGGTCCGACCCGGGTTGTGAGGCCCACGAGTCCGGTGGTGGTGGCAGGCCTGTGGCATCGCCCAGCATGCCCGCAATGCAGGCCACTTCAGTCGTCTTGCCTTGGGCATCCTGCGTACGCACGCGGGCAATGTCTTCGCGCCAGAACATGGTGAAGTGCGGCTCCACCATCTTGTTGCGCGCAGGCAGGTTGAGCCAGATCTGGAACAGCTCGGCCGGGTTGGGCTCGTCAGTTTTCAGGAGAGGAAACATCTCGCAGTGCACCACGCCCTTGCCAGCGGTGAGCCACTGCACGTCGCCACCGCCAAAACGCGCGGTGGCACCCAGCGAGTCGGAGTGGTCGATCAACCCCGCGCGGGTGATGGTGACGGTCTCAAAGCCCCGGTGCGGGTGCGAAGGGAAGCCGGGAATGGTTTGCCCGTGGTACATGCTCCATCCGTCTTTCCCGCCAAAGTCCTGTCCCATATTGCGCCCGGCCAGCGACGCGTCTGGCCCCATGCTGGCGTTGCCTTTGGGGTACGCATCGTTGTGGTGGACGCAAAAAAGGAAGGGGTCGATGGTCTGCCAGGGAAAGCCCAGGCTTTGGACGGTCAGGATGATTGGATTGCGCATGAACAGATTTTCGCCGGTTTAGCGGTTTCGGGTTCGTGCTGGGTTGCGGGCGGAGTTTGGTCAGTGAACTGGTTGGACTACAGCATCGTGTGATAAGCGCATTTGAAGTGACTGAGCCCCAAATTCGCGCTCTGGTCGGGGGCGGTGACGGCTCCAGACGCACTGCAGTCTGTGAGAAGTGAAGGTCATCGTTCAGTTTTGCGATCACCATAGCTGACATACTCAGCGCGCGAGCTTTCCTGTGGTATGTACCGACATATCAACGGTCAGAGTTCTGGACTTGGGGTTTTGCCTGGACTTGGGGTTTTGCCTGGACTTGGGGTTTTGCCTGGACTTGGGGTTTTGCCAAAATCCACCACCCTTTGGCTGTCACCTGCCACTAAGATAGCCGTGTTTCAAACCACGGTTTCTTTGTTTTGTCTCTGTCGTTACCCACTGCCCGTTCGGTCCCTTGGCGTTTGCTGGGCGCAGTGCTGGGCGCCTGTGCCTTGATTGCATTGGATGTCGCGCACCGGGCTCCCTTGCCGCCGGTTGCCAGTGCCGTAGTACCTGCAGCATCAGCGCTGCAAAACACCTCCGACCTGGTTGAAAAAGATCGCGGCTCGATTCCCATGCCTGCGGGCATGGTTGCTGCCCACGCCAGCAGCCTGTTGTCTATGCCCGCCAATCATGCTGCTGCGCTCACGGCCTTCTGGTTTGCCGGTGACCGCGAGAGCGCGCCCAATGTGCAGATTGCGGCCTCCCAGTTTGACCGCGCTGCTCAGCAGTGGAGCGCCGCCCGTCTGGTGGTCGACCGCTTTGCCATGGGCCAACAATTGGGTTTTGGGTTGCGCCGCCTGGGCAACCCGTTGGCGTGGACTGACAGGAGCGGACGCGTGCACCTGTTTGTGGTGGCCACGGGCTGGGGCGGGTGGGCGGCGTCGCGCGTGCTGCATCTGCGTCAAAGCAGCGCAGACAGCGGCCTTGCTGAGCTGAAATTTGAGCCGCTGCGCGTGCTACCCCTGTCGTGGTTGTGGAACACCAGTCATCTGGTGCGCAACGCGCCGTTGGCACTGGAAGATGGGGGCATGGTATTGCCGGTGTATTTCGAGCTGGGCCTTAAGTACCCGGTGGCGCTTCGCTTTGACCGCGAAGGCGCCTTTTTGGGGCTTACGCGCATGTCGTGGCGCACCCATCACTTGCAGCCCGCGCTGGTTGCGCAGACACCGCAGCAGTGGCTGGCGTTAATGCGGGATGTGCGGCCCAACGGCAAGATTGGTGTTGCGCAGACGCTGGACGGTGGCAGGCACTGGGCAGACTTGCCCGACCTGGCGCTGGACAACCCGGATGCTGCGGTGGCCGCCATCGCTGCGGGTGACGGCAGCATGCTGTTGGTCCACAACCCATCGACGCATTCGCGCAGCGCGCTGGACCTGAGCCGATCAGCTGATGGCTTGCATTGGGTACGTTTGAAGGCCTTGGAACAGGGCACATCACCCGCCGAGTTTTCTTACCCAGCCATGGCCTGGGCAGATGGCAGCCTGTGGGTCAGCTACACGGCGGGTCGCACACGCATTGCCTGGCAGCGCTTTGGAGCCAAGCCATGAGCGCCGAAGTGAGCGGCTGGCTGGCGCAGGCTTTGGCGACGGATTCACCCGTGTTGCCAACGGCTGGTGCCATGCAGGTGTGGCTGCATCTGGGTTGGAGTGTGGTGCTGGCGTGGCTGGGTACCAGCTTAATGGTCAAACTGCTCGCCGGTCGGGTTCGCGCTGTGCAGGGGCAGTGGGTGATCGCGCTGGCCCTGGCTGCGTGGGCATGGGTACCCGGATCAGCCGGGGCCGCGTACTGGCTGGGGTTGGCGTTCCAGGCACCCAGCTTGGGTAGCGTGGCGCTGTGTGCACTGCTGCTGGGTAGGCGCCTGCCGCTAACCGGTGGCACCCAGACGCCGCTGGTTGGGCCGGGAGTTCCGCAGGCGGCTGACCGTATGGCGGTGGTGCTCGCTGCGTTGGGGGGACTGGTCGGTTGGTTACTGCTGCTGGACAGCTTTGCCGTGTTGCCGCTGCAACTGTACGCTTGGGGTTTCAGTCCTGCAGCTCTGGGCCTGGTGGTTCTGGCCGCACTGTTGCCTTGGGTGGTTGTGGGCCACCTCGCGTGGTCCGGTCAGCGGCTGATGGGCGGTGTCGTTCCATTTTCCGCGTTGGTGTTTGTGGTCTGGCGTTTGCCCACCGGCAATGTGTGGGATGCCCTACTGGACCCGTGGCTGTGGCTGGTGTCGCAGGGTTGGCTGGCGAGACATGGCTGGAATAGCTATAAAAACAATAGCTGACAAGGCATATATCGCGAGGGCTAGCGGCTAGTTGGTTATATTTTTCACAAGCCATTCATGCCGGAACAGCCATTCCTGCGGCTGCCACAGGTTGTCCAAGGTCACCTCGCCGGTGCGGTGTCGGCTCTTGACATGCCAGCGCGCGCCCAGCAATTTGCATTGGGGAACGCAACTGGGCTCTGTTTGGTCCAGGCTGCCTTGAAGCCACACCACGGCATCGAACTGGCTCAGCAAATATGCCAGACGTTCGTCCGGGGGCAGGTCGGGCTTGTAGGCGCCGGTGTTGCGGCCCTCGGCATCGTAGGGCACCAGAGTGGCTGTTGGCAGGATGAAGTGGAAGCGCTCGTATTGACCCGTGAAGCCATTGGGGACGGCAATGCGTTTGCCACGCACCTGGCTTTGGACCGCATTGCTGTAACCCGCGGAGGGTTCGCTTAAAGGTTCCACCATCAGGCTGAAACTGGCGTATACGGTCAGGCAGGCCAGCAGGGTTCCTGCACGCAGCCATCTCTTCTGGAGAAATCCGGCTGCAGCCCCCGTACAACCAGCGCATACAGCTATCAAAGTTATAGCAACTTGCGTGGAACTGGCGATCTGCATGCTGCCCATCACCCATGCAATGCGTGCCAGCATGACCAGCGCGGGCGTGATGATGGCCAGCGTGACCCAAAACGCCAGTCTCGGGATTTTCTCCCACACCAGGGCCATCACGATAGCCAGCGCCGGCATCGCCGGAATGACATAGCGTTCCGAACGCTGACTGGGAATGGTGAAGACGATGAGCCACACTGCCAGCCAAGCTAGCAAAATCCATTCGGAGGGGCTGAGCTGCGCATAGGTCTGGCGTTTGAACGCGCGGGTGAGGCACATCCAGACCAGCCCCAGCACCGTGAAGAACAGCAGGCCCGCGTTGGCCGGGTAGGCCAGCAACTGCGTCCACATCGGGTAGACGCCAAAGAAGGCTGCGTGCCAGTAGCCCTGGGGGTTGCTCATCTTGCCAGCGTTTTCGCCCAGCACAAACTCCTGCCAGACGGCAGCCGGGTCCGGGTCCAGCACCAGCCAGAGTGAAAAAATGCCCACGGCCAGGATGGCACTCCAGATCAGCCCCAGCGTTGCCCGAAGCACCAAAGGCCATTGCAGACGGCGCGCGCTTAGCAGCCAGGCGCACCACACGGTGGCCGCCGCCGG